>CAJXEJ010000086.1 GCA_913052475.1 uncultured Dehalococcoidia bacterium | reverse complement strand
AACGTCACGAACAGCACGACAAACAGATAGATGGGGCTCGGTGCTACAGAGATTTTCGTGTTGTCGCCTGATTGCATCGCCTGCGCGGCGAACGACATCATGATCGCCAGCAGATCCCATCCCAAAAACGTCACAAGCGCGCCAATCGTTATCAGGTTCGAGACTGTGGACTCGACCGCTCGTTCTTGCAGTGCTTTTGGAGGACTGTAGACCAGCAACAATGCTAGGTGCGTGACGAAAACCATGCCCATCAGGGCGCCACCGATCATTCCTGCGATTACGGTACGTAGCGGCTCTTCCATCAGGATGCCGAACATTCGTCGATAGCCGGTGCTGGATCGACCAGAAAGGCTCGTTTGCCGCGGACGGTGGTCAGCAATAGGTGCCATGCTGTCGCCAGTTCTTTCGATGGAGGGACAGTGAACATCGAAGGCCCGGCTCCACACAACATCACATCACGGGCGCCGAGCATAATCAGTCGATCTCGTTCTTCCCCCCAACCGGGAAATAGTTCGTCCGCAATCGTTCCGAACTGGTTGAAGAAGAATTCCGGAGGGCAATCTCCACCAGAACGCACTCGCGCGGCGAGTTTATGAGTGAGGTTGCCATGAGTGAACATCGACTCGTTCACATGCGAAAACGCAGACGCGGTCTTAACTGTCGGATTTTCAAGATCGACCTCAGGAGTGAGGATCAGAAATCGAGGTATCTTTGCGGCGGTGATTGGTGTTACTTCCTCACCTCTGCCCTGCACCAGTGCTGTGCCGCCGCGAATGAGAAACGGAACATCAGATCCAACATCGGCAGCAATCTCGGTTAATTCGTCGTTAGATAATCCGAGCTTCCACAGACGATTTAAGCCTCTGAGCGCAGCTGCAGCATCGGTCGATCCACCACCGAGGCCTGCCGACACTGGGATGTGTTTTTCGATTGAAATCGTTGCGCCATTCGTGATACCCGTTCGTTCCTGAAGCACACGAGCTGACTTCGTCGCAAGATTGATCTCGGGACTGATCGCTCCATCATCGCAAGTTACAACCACGTCATCAGATCCAGTGAAAGTGATCGAGTCGAACAGGTCGACCGTCTGCATTACTGACGCCAGATTGTGATAGCCATCACGACGCTTGCCTAGAATCTCCAGCGTGAGGTTTACCTTGGCAAACGCTTTCTCTGAAATTGAAGATTTGCTGGTCATTGGGGAGGTTCGGCTCGATTTTTCTGACGCTTGCGGCGCACTGAACCGGGAACCTGCGCGGGTCGACCGGCTTTGACCCACACATCGTACAAAACTTGCCAGTCATCCAGCGATAGTGTCGCCGGTCGCCTCGATGTCTCGAACCCCGTCTGCTCCACGAGTGATCGTGCGTTTTCCACCGGAATAAACAGCCCATCGGAAAGCGAATTATGGAGTTGTTTACGAGGGCTTTTGAATCCGCTCCGTGCGAGTTGGAAGAAATCTTCGGCATTTTCAAACGAGATCCGGACACCGTCCGATGGAGTCAACTTCAACACCGATGAATGTACTTTGGGTGGTGGTTTAAAACACTCTGGAGGCGCATCGACCACGTGTTCTGCGCTCGAATAGATCTGTATCGCCAGAGAAAGCAAACTCATATCGCCAGGTCTCGCAGCCATGTCGTTGGCAACTTCACGTTGCACCATGATCACCATCGATACGGGTTTACGAGACGATTCCAGAAAGTTCCGAGTTATCGGATTGGCGGCATAGTACGGCAGATTAGCTACAACCTTGTAGTCGGAATCCACCAGCCATGGATCGAGATCGGATCCAAACTCACGGGCGTCAACGTTCAAAACGCGAACATTCGAATTCGATTCGTACTTAAAAGCAAGTCGATCCGCCAGATCGGTGTCGTACTCAAGCAGTAGCACCCGTCCGGCGTCTTCTACCAACCTGTCCGTAAGTGCACCGCGACCGGGTCCGATCTCAACGACGGTGTCGTTTGAACACAAATCCGCCGCTTCGATAATCGTGTTGATTACTGAAACGTCTACGAGGAAATGCTGGCCCAGACGTTGAGGGGGCATTGTAAATCCAACCCGTGCATTGGACCTTGCGGCGCGCCGAAGGCACCGGCAAGGCACGAATACTGCGTTGCAGAAAGATATATATGACCGTGCAACCCCGTGTCGTCAGCTGCTTGAGGCATAGACGCAATACCGACTCTAGCCCGGCGTTCCCACGGCACCCGAGGTGTTTCGCTTACCGCTGCTACCTTCCGGTCCTGACGGGATTCACGAGGTCTCGCCGCGCAGGACCAGGCTATCAACATCTAAATACTGACTCTAGCGGCCACATGCGAACAGTCTCGACAGGGCATTCAGTCTCGCTATAGCGGATTGCGAGTACAGGGCACCGCTAACGCCCCACCTAGCACGATCACGTTAATCGTACTACCGAGCTACCGAATAGTCGCTGAAATCATGCACGAATAAGACACTGATTCCCGTTAGAATCTCGTTATGCCAAATCAAACCAGCACCTATCCGGTCGTAACCAAAGCAGTAATACCCGTTGGTGGACTGGGTACCAGATTCTTACCTGCTACCCGCACTGTTCCAAAACCGTTGCTGCCCGTTCTCAACGTTCCAGTGATCGAATACGCCGTTCGGGAAGCTGCCGAGGCTGGCATTACCGATGTTGCCATTGTGATGTCACCTGGAATGGAATCAGTCGCCGATTACTTTGGTAATCAGGGGGTGCTGGAACGTGAACTCAAGTCGAGAGGACGAGACGGATTACTCGAAGCCCAGCTTGAAATCGCTTCGTTGGCAAATGTGACGACGGTTTACCAGCACGATCCACGTGGACCAGGACATGCCATTCTGCAAGCTCGCGATTTTTGTGCAGGCGAACCGTTCGTCGTGATATTCCCTGATGATGTAATCATCCACGATACATCGGCAACTGAACAGCTAATGCAGGTGTACCGAGAGCATGGTGGAACGGTAATCGCTTCTACTGAATCTTTAATGGAGACGATTCACACCAAAGGTGTGATCGGCGGATCGAATGTTGCTGATGGTGTAGTTGCAGTCGATCAACTGGTCGAAAAACCTGCGAGGGAAGATGCACCAAGCAACCTAACAATTGTCGCTCGCTACATAATCGACAACGCTGCACTCGACTATCTCGCTGAAG
>CAJXEJ010000085.1 GCA_913052475.1 uncultured Dehalococcoidia bacterium | reverse complement strand
TTTGTTCATTTCTCGAAGGTTTTCAGCTCCCACGTAACCCATGCAGACCTGCAAAGCTCCGACAAGATTTAGCGTGCCGTCTGTGCGGGATGATGGACCGTAGAGAAGCTGATGCAGACTGTACTCCGTGCCCACGTTGATTCGCGTCCCGCGAGGAAGCGAATCATGCCATGTCGCCATGCCCCAGTGGTAGCCGTGAGCAGGAGCTTCTTCGGTTTTGGCGAAGGGGCTGCCGATCATTACGGCGTTGGCACCGGCTGCGAACGACTTGCACACGTCACCACCGGTTCGGATTCCTCCGTCGGTGATGATCGGGATGTGCTTGCCAGTCTCTTTAAAGAAATCATCTCGGGCGGCTGCGCACTCGACGGTCGCACTGACCTGCGGGATGCCGATCCCGAGGACTTCTCGACTTGTGCAAACCGATCCTGGTCCCACACCGACCATCACGCCAGCGATGCCCTGTTGCATCAGTTCCTTGGTCACTTCGTAAGAAACGGTGTTTCCGACGAGAACAGGAACGTTGAGATCTTTGATGAGGTCGGCAAACACGAGGCCCTTCAGGCTCTTCGACGAGTGCCGTGCGGTAACTACTGTTCCCTGCACAACGATCATGTCTGCACCGGCCTCGACAGCCAGGGGAGCCATTCGCTTTGCATTCTGGGGCACAAATGAAACAGCAGCCGTTCCGCCGCCTTTTTTTACCTCTTCTACCTTCTTCGCAATAAGCTCTGGCTTCTGCGGTGCAGAGTAGATTTTCTGCATGATAGCCGTTGCCTCTTCTCGAGGTGCAGAGGCAATCTCTTCATATGCTACCGTGGCGTCTTCATAGCGGGTGTGTAGTCCGTCCATGTTCATTACGCCGAGACCACCAGCTTTGGTCATTTCAATTGCGAATTTCGGATCAACCACAGCATCCATTGCAGAGGCAATAAATGGGATATCTAGCTTAATTCCGTCGAAATTCGTCGAAATGTCAGCCATTTCGGGGTTAATCGTGATGTCGCCTGGCGCGATGGCTACATCGTCGAATCCGTATGCGGGCTTTAGTTCCTTGAAGTTACGTGGCACCTTCTGGACTCCTCACATCAGTTACGAGCCGAATTTACTAATTCCTACTTGGAAATTGTCTTTCCGGTACGCGGTGTCCGGTGGGTGTTACGAATTTCGCCACAGGTAAATTCGGACTCAGTATACGCCCAGAATTTATACTTCGTACACCCCGAAATTAAGGCAACGTTAAAGCTTGGGAAAATGGTGTGAATGCTGTGCTAGCCTGAGGGTAATTTCGATAGCTTCGCTCTAGGTTTCTTGTACAGCGAAGTTCTGATTTAGTGGATATGGCGACCGTATGAACTACTCAGGAAGCATCACAGACATCGACGGGATAACTGTCGGCCACCACACCGATCTCGACAACGGTACCGGCTGCACGGTGGTTCTTTCGAAGCACAACGCTGTTGCCGGGATAGAAGTTCGAGGAGCCGCGCCGGGAAGCAGGGATACAGAATTCCTTCATCCAGTTGCCGCGGCGCAATGGATCAACGGAGTGACGTTAACTGGCGGGAGTGTCTTTGGACTCGATTCCTCGGGTGGTGTTGTGAAGTTCCTTGAGGAACAAGGAGTCGGCATCAACCTCGGGAGAGTCCGGATTCCTCTCGTCCCGGCTGCGGTAATTTTCGATCTCGGATTTATCAATCACGAAGTTCGTCCGACATTTGATAATGGCTATTCGGCGGCGAACTCGGCTTCGGTCGAATTCGCAGTCGGCAACGCTGGTGCAGGTACCGGTGCGACAACCGCAAAAAACCTTGGAAAACCTTCCTCGGTGAAGGGCGGAATTGGGACGGCATCGGTCAAAACGTTCAGCGGAGCGACTGTTGGTGCACTTGTGGTGGTTAACGCCATCGGAGATGTTGTTGACCCGGACACGGGCGAGATCGTTGCCGGGGCGATTACAGAAAACGGATTTGCCAACTCAGTCGACCTGATGATCGATTCGCCACCAAAAGAGCGAGGATTTTTCCGCAACACGACAATTGGCGTGGTCGCAACAGACGCACCACTCGACAAGATCGGTGCCACCCGCCTGGCGATGGCTGGACAGGACGGAATCGCCCTGGCGATTCGACCTGCCCACACGGCTAACGACGGCGACACTATTTTCGGTCTCTCGACCGGCACACATACAGAACGAATACCGGGTGACGTGCTCCACGCCGCTGCTCTGAAAGCGGTAACCGGTGCGATTTTGAACGCAATCGAATCAGCCGAAACACTTGGCGGCGTGAGCTCGGCTGCTGATGCAAAAGCGGCGCAGTCATGAGTCCACTACCTGAACTGAACAAGCAAACACCCATCGCAGTTGTGGCATCGGGTCGCTTGGGATCGAGCCTTGCCGTTGCGTTGGCGGAAGCTGGGTATTACGTCGCCGCCGTATCGAGCAGGCAATCGGATCATCGTGAGTGGCTCAACTCACGACTAGAAAACGCAGTTGCCGTCGAAAACGCCCAGACCGCAGCGAACGTGGCGAACGTTATTTTCATTACAGCACCCGATGCCATGGTCGAACGTGTCTGCTCAGTTATCGAATGGCGGTCGCATCAAGCAGTGGTTCACTGCGCCGGTGTTCTGCCGCTCTCCGCACTCGAGAGTGCCGATCGAAGAGGTGCAGCCACGGCAGGGTTTCATCCGCTCCAGACCTTCCCTTCTCCCGATTCGCATTATCGCCTGAAAGGCGTGTCGTTCGCCACAGAGGCACAGCAACCTGCACTTTTCGACTGGCTCAGTACCCTGGCATCTGATCTTGGCGGTTCATCATTCCCGATCGAGTCGTCACAACGCGCTGCCTACCATGCGTCGGGAGTGATGGCGTGCGGACTACTCGCCGGGCTAACTGGTGTGGCAGCAGAGATGTGGGAATCCCTTGGAGTGGATAGAGAAGAAGCACTTAAGCGGCTAATACCGCTTCTTCGAGCAACTATCGATGCTCTCGATGAAAAAGGCCTACCCGACGCGATCACAGGTCCGTACGTGCGAGGCGATGTCGAAACGATCAGAACTCACATAGCAGCAGTGAACGCCAGTTCTGCTGAAACCGGCAAGGCGTACGTGGCGCTTGCACAAGCGTCGCTCCACATAGCCCGAGAGCAGGGCGGATTATCCGATTCCGCATTCGAAAGCATCAAATCGTTGCTTTCTGACGAAAATTAGGCCGGAGAGCTTCGGGGAAGCCCCTGAAATCCCAAAAATCGGTAATAATTAACGAAGGCAAGTGAACTAAGGCTTGGCGGCTAGCAAGTTGCAGTCGACCGGGGCGGAGGTACACGATGGCAGTTCGCCGAATCACTACACACAAGATTCAGCAGATGAAACGACGTGGCGAGCCGATCCCAATGGTGACGGCATACGATTACACGGCGGCTCGCATCGTCGATGCGGCGGGGATTCCGATGATCCTTGTTGG
>CAJXEJ010000084.1 GCA_913052475.1 uncultured Dehalococcoidia bacterium | reverse complement strand
TTCTGCCGAATCTCTGATCGATCCGTCGACTACGATTCCCAAGCCGCCACGTGCACTGAGGTAAGTGAGCAGCATTTCTCCGAAGCAGCCTGTTTTAGTTTGCCCTCGGGCGTCTACCGCAATTACATCGCCAGGCTGTACTCGCTGAAGCACCCGCCATAGAGCGGTCTGTTTTGCTATATTCTCATCGCCTTCGCCGGTAATTTGATCCTCGCGTTTTGGCAGGAACTGAAGAGTAAGTGCAGGACCTGCAATGGACCGACCTGGTGTCCGTGCCACAGGTCCATCGATGAAGGTGTTATTTACGCCCATCGAAGTAAGAGTCGCACTTGCTGTTGCACTTGAAACCTGCGATATACGTTCGACCGATTCGGCGGCGGGCCTGGTAATTTCTTTCGGATCAGTCATATAGTGGCTCCGCACTTGAGGTGGTTTGTGTTGGATATCCCGATTATCTCTTTCGCAGGTCGACCCTAAAGTTGGCGAAGGGTGGGATCGAGTCGATCGCGCAACCAATCGCCCATGAAATTTCCTGCCATGACCACGAGAATAATCGCAACACCCGGTGTTACCGAAACCCACCAGGCATCTCGAAGATAATCGCGCCCGTCAGCGGCCATTGATCCCCAAGACGGGTTCGGCGCGGGCACCCCTGCGCCCAGGAAACTTAGCGTGGATTCGGTGAGTATCAAAGTGCCGGTGCCCAACGTCGCACTTACGATCACGATGTGTATCGTCTGCGGCATTATATGCTTCCACATAATCCTCAATCCCGAAGCACCTGTCACCTTGGCCGACATAACGTACTCGGACTCTCTGACCTTTAGTGCCTCAGCTCGTACGAGCCGGACAGCCCCCGGCCAGGAAAGCAAAGCAAGAGAGGTGATTAGAACGGTAAAACTCTGACCGAACACGACCACGATCGTAAGAATAATTAGTAGGTATGGAAGGGCTGCCCAGATGTCGACAATACGCATTATCACTTCGTCGACTACCCCGCCGATGTAACCGGCGATAAGACCGAGGGCCGTGCCAGATACGATCCCGACGGTGATCGAAAAGAAAACCACCGCAACAGTGATTCGAGTCGAGGCTATAACGCGGCTCAGAATGTCGCGACCAACAGGATCGCCGCCGAGAAAGTATTTATCACTGCCATCGGTGAACCAGCTCGGTGGGGAGTTTCGTTCTCGTAGGTCAACCCTCAGAGGGTCGTAGGGTTCCAGTATTGGCGCGAATGCGGCCCCGAATAACAGCAAAAATATGATGATACCGGGGATTATAGGCCATCTTTTTAGAATGTAGATCGCTCTTGCGCCAATCCGGTATGCACGATCACCAAGGGCGGGCGTATTGGGTTGGTCGCCCGTAGACATCGGGCCGGAATCTTCATGGTCACTGTGTTCTAGTTGCACTTGCGGCTACCTTTTATGTGTATCGAATGCGGGGATCCATAACCGCGTATAGCAAATCGAGCAGGAATACGACACCCACATAAAGAATCGACGTGAACAGTACGAGCACACTAATCACCGGGAAATCGTTGTCCTGAATAGTGGAAATCGCCAATCGTCCCAGACCCGGCCACGAAAACACAGTTTCAGCAACCACAGCTCCATTAATGAAGCCGACGAGAACAAACGCTGAAAGCGTAATTGGCACGATTAAAGCGTTCCGTAAGGCATGCTTCCAAATCACGACAGTTCGCGATACACCCTTCGCCCGGGCGAGTTTAACGTACTCGGTATCCAACACTTCGAGCATTGCCGATCGCGTTAATCTCAAGTAGCTGGCGGCGGGTAGCCAACCCAAAGTTATCGCCGGAAGTACGTAATTTTTAACGGAGAATCCCTCTCCGATCGTCCCAACGGGAAAAATTCGAAAATGTACAGAAAAGATGAGTATCAGAACGATTCCGAGAAAGAACGTTGGGAAGCCTTGACCGAACAGGGCGAAGACTCGTATGACGTAATCGATTATCGAGCCGCGTCTTACAGCAGACAGAATTCCGAGTGGAACTCCAATTGCGGTACCAAACACCCACGCCGCTAAAGCGAGCTTGCCTGTAGCTGACACACGTTGACCTATCACATCAATGACGGGAGCCTGCGTTGTGATACTGGTACCAAAATTTCCACTGACTATTTCACCAAGCCAGATGAGATATTGGATCGGAACAGGCTTGTCCAATCCCATTTCCTTGCCGAGCTTATCCCACTGTTCCTGGCTTATGCCGTAGCCTGATTGACCGGCAAAAAAATAGCGTGGATCGCCACCCATTCGTGACAGTCCAAATACGATCATTGTGGCACCGAGTATCGCGATGATGCTGAACAATAATCTTCGTACTATGAATCGCCTCAATAAATCACCCAGTCATTTGTTAGAGGGAACAGTAAATTCGGCGGGGCAATGCCCCGCCGAATTTACTGTGTCAGTTCATTTGCACGTCTTCAAGTGGCATTGCGACGGCTACGCCACCCCACCAGATTGACGTTGCACGCTGGGGATCCCAGGTGATCGTGTCACCGTTGTAAACGTCGAAAGTTGGTACGTCTACAATTCCAGGCTGCCATCGCCAGAAGTTCTCGTGTTCGTACCACTCGACAGCTGTCGCCGTGCATTTGGCGATATCTGCTTCACCCAACATCTTGCCGTACGTCAGAGCCGAGAACGGGAGTGCGCCGTACTTCATGGTTCCGCCGTCAAACCAACTGTTGTCCTCACGACCCTGTGGCCAGTCAGGCGGCCAAGAGGTTGTCCAGCCACCTACGACCAATTCCTTGTTGGAGCGGTCGACGAAAGTTGGTCGGATTGCTGAGTAAGCCTGCTGGTCGAAGGTAACGTTGATACCGAGCTCGCTCTGCCAGGCGGCAGAGAGTGCGGTTGCAAATTCAAGTGATTCTGCACCTACTCCGGCATAAATCTGCATTTCAAAGCCATCTGCGTAGCCAGCCTGCGCCATGAGTTCCTTCGCCTTTTCGACGTCGTACTCAATTTTCCACTCGTCTTTGTGGTTCGGGTCATCAGCAGACAGATGAGTCATGTACGACTCGCTGGCAAGACCGCCATAAATAGCGTCACCGATACCGGCTCGGTCTATCGACATCGCCAGAGCCTGGCGAACGAGTCGAGCATTTTCCATCTCATCGCAAACCGGCTTCGATGGCAGTGAATTCAACAGCATGTCATCGTAATCACAACCAGCTGCGTTCGGATCACCTACCCACGGCAATGAAGCATCAAAACCCGGAGTTGCAAGCGGTTCACCGTCCCGTGCGCCGACCTTTTCAAGGTAGTTTCCCGCCCCGAATGAAATCGTCTTCTGGGAACCAACAACAGGTCTCACCTTGCCGCCTTTGAGCAGCAATTTCGGAACGTTCGGAAGGTTTACGCGAGTGATCTGCGCCTGCCCGGTTTCGAACATTGCGATTCGGGTAGCTTCTTCAGGAACTTCCAGAATCTTTGCAGAAGCTACACCGGGAGTCTTGTACCAGTGATCTGATACAGCGTTCAGGTAAATGTGTGAGTCATCAACCCATTCATCAACCTCAAACGGGCCAGTGCCGATGAACTTGTCGCGCATTCCCTCTTTACCGAACTCGTCGAAAACGGCTTTGCTGCTAATCGCAACACCCTGCCAGAACTCGCTAAACAGGTACCGTGGAGTCCTGGAGTCAAAGTTGGTGATGATCACTTTGACAGTGGACTCATCTACCGCAGTCGCAAGGCCGTAGTTTGCGGCGTAGTCACCCACGTTATCGTGAATGCTATCGGGGTTCGTCGCCCCGTTTACGCTGTTGATCGTCCACGCTACGTCTTCAG
>CAJXEJ010000083.1 GCA_913052475.1 uncultured Dehalococcoidia bacterium | reverse complement strand
CCGAGTAGCTCAGACTGACACGACCGGCTGGCAGTTATATCCCAGAGAGTTCGAGCTCGTAAACTTCGCCCGAATCTAATTCGATGACCTTGACTTTGTGGTTGTTGGTGTCTGCCACATAGATACGGTCACCGACTACGGTCAAACCTGCTGGTTCGTTGAATTGAGAGATGGTCGAGTAGCCGTCTTTATCACCTTGAGTAACTGATCCGGCGATCGTTTTGACTTCTAACGACCCTATAGCAACAGATTTGATTTTGTTGTTGTACGAATCGGCAACATAGATAGTGTCGTTAGAAACTGCCAATCCCTGCGGGTGCTGGAACAGCGCATCTTTGCCCACACCATCGGCGTCACCAAAATCGAACAATCCCTTACCAACCAGCGTTACCACCCTACCCTCTTCAGCTATCGCCGACACACGCAACGCACTGGTCTCGCTATCAATAAAGAAGACTGCGTTATTGGAGACTTCCACTCCGTACGGCTGGGCGAGTTGGGCCGATTCTTTGAGGCCGTCGACGATATCCTCGCCACCGTCTCCTATGGACGGCTCCACTGATCGTTCGGTCAGATCCAGTGTCCAGAGCTGGTGAAATCCTGCCATTGCGATGTAAAGGATTCCATCGTTCAATGATAGATCGTAAGGCGAATTGAGAGGAACCTTTTGTGCGCACCCACCTTCGTGGCGGTAGAGCGATTGTTCACCTGTGCCAGCGAACGTTTCGGCAATGCCTGAGATCAGATCAACTTTTACGATCGTGTGTGTACCAGCGTCCGCAACGTACAGGGTGTCATTGTCGATCACGACACCTTGAGGATTGTCGAATATTGGTTCGTTAAGTTCGAGTTCTCCGAATACACCGCGCTGGTCGCCAATTGCCAGAGGCGATTCACCATTTCCGATTACACCTTCGACTCTGCCGTCTAGATCGGTAATAAGTAAACGGCGATGGTTGGAATCGGAGATGACAAGTAGATCTCGATCTGGATCACCGGTGATTTTGCCGGGAAACGACAGCACTGAATCAGTTTGCAATTCAGGTTGGAGATCGAGCCTTCCCCGCTTGAACATACCCGAAGGTTCGTGTTCAGCGATCATCCCCCCAATGACACCGTCGAGAGCATCTACTGGGAATTCTCCCTCGTGTCGTCCGATAATTTTTCCGGAGGGATCGAGGAACATCAGCGTTGGCCACACCCGTACGGCGTACGACTTCCCTATCTCGAATTCTGTGTCATTTACGACCGGGTGCCCGATGCCATATCGCCTCACCGCTCCGCGCACATTCTCCGACGATTTTTCGGCGTCAAATTTAGCCGAGTGAACACCGATCACCGCCAAAACGTCAGAATATTTTTCTTCCAGCTTCCGCAACTGCGGAAGTACGTGCATACAATTAATTCAGCAGTAGGTCCAGAAGTGAAGAATCACGAGTCGACCGCGGAGATCTGTGAGCGTCAGAGGCGAGGCAGTGTTGAACCATTCGAGCTTCGCAGGGAACTCTGGCGCGTGAATTATGCCCTGATATCTCCGTGCCAATCTTGTCCCCGGTTGACAGTGCCCAAGAAATGTCGTTAAACGATTATTTCACGAAATGTACAGAGATATCGAGCGTGTCGCCTCGAACATCGTGCCGTATGCGTTCGAACGTGCCGATTAGTCGGCGGTGAACACCGGTTGCGTCCAGGCTCGCGTTCCACGAGATGAGTAGACTGTTGCGCGAACGTAATTGTCGAGCCGGGTTGGTTTGTATGCTGGAGAATTGCTTGTCGATTCATAGAGGAGCCGCCCGCCCGAGCCAGTAAACAGAGTCGTATATTTCGCCTGAATCCCGTCGGCTGGTGTGGTTTCGGGATCGACCTCCAGCTTGATTTCTTTTTGATTCGAAACCATGTCGCCGATCGTGACTCCGGTAGAGGCATAAAAATCGCCATCCGACATGGCATCAAGAACATCCTGTTGGGTCAGTTTGGCAGCTTTGACCTGCACCCATCCTCTGCCAGGATTCGAGCGATTGGCATTGAACTCGCCTGCGTAATGATGCGCGTCGTCGACCGCTATGCCCCACACTCGGCGTCCCTTTGTCAGCAGCCGGTCCCAAATGCCGTCGGTACTCGCTTTTCCACCGCCACCAGCGTTGTGAGTTTCGGGATGGCCGTTGAAGACTTCCATAAACTTGTAGCCGTCAACCTGGATCATCGCACCATCATCGAAGGCCCAGCGGAAATTCGGGTGGTTGATGGATGCCATTCCGCCCGCTGCAATGATTCCTTCAACGTTCTCTCGCATGGCAGTGACGATATCGGTGGAATCGGAAGCCTCGACTAACTCAGTCACACCGTAACCATTCACGTGAACCGGTCCTACAGACTCGCGAGAAGTTACTTCCTCACCCCGAACTAGCAGCGGCCACTTCGTTTTCTCAGCGTCACTACCCTCAAGGATGGTCAGATGATTGTGGTCGGAAAGGCAGAGCCAGTCGTAGCCCTGCTCGTGGTACCACTCCGCAACGTGTTCAGGTGATTCATCGCCATCACTATTGGTCGTGTGGGTGTGGAGGTTGCCTTTGAGCCAAGTTTTGGTTGTCATATACAGATATTACAGATCATTTCGAGCGGTTGAGTCAGCAATGATCGTTGACAGTCAGGAATCATGGCGAGAGACTTCGGCAATGTCGAAATCTGCTTCCAAAAATAGTCCACAGCTTCGAACGTTGTTTCCCGACTTTTGGCGTATCGACAGCCTCGTCCGAGCCGAAGTGATAGAACTACCCGACGAGGTTCTCGATTGGTCGTCCGATCGCTGGGGTTGGTCGGGTTGGTCGATCAGGCAACAGGCGAGTCACATGGCCTCTGTTCCGCTGCGCTGGCTGATTGGCAGATGGGGTGAGCATCTGTTTGGTGACTCACCTCCGGTGTCGAAAGAGCGCTACGCTCTATTAAATTCAGAAGAACATGATCGCCGACTCGACGATCGGAAGTTCTGGGCGATCGCCGATATACTCGGAGCGCTGGATGAGGTCATTAGCATTTCGAGGCAAGTGCTTATCGCAACCACGGTGGAGCGCGCTCGGTCGATTGTGGTTCAGCGAGCCATGCACGATCAATGGGAATTGATGCGATCAGTCCATCCCGACGGAATCCATCAACATCCGGAAACCGGTGAATTTTCAGGCATGGATCTTGTCGCGACTTTCCGTCATATCCAAAACGAGTTCTACACGCATTTGTTTAATGTACAGCGAGAGAAAATTGCGCTCGGTTGCGACCCGATGGTGAAACTCCCAGATGCCGGGTATCACACGGCGAAAGGTTGGGATTCCGATTTACCTGAATTTGGATCGGCAAGAACAAGAATCGGCTAAATTAGTCTGCGCCGCTGCAGGAGTTAATGAAGATGGCGAAAAGAAAAGTACTGATGACCGGGGCGAGTGGTTACATCGCCTCCCTAATGCTGCCGACAATGCGCGACTACTTCGATCTAACCCTTGCTGACGTCTCAGACGTCGACCGAGATGGCAACAAGATCGAAGGTGTCCATATCGCCGATTTCATCGATCCCGACCGCACGAAATACGCTCATCTATTCGAGGGTATCGATGCCGTAATTCACCTTGCATTCAAGCCGCACACTCCACGGGGGGCTGAATCCGTAAAGGCACCGATCGATCGTTTCGACAACGAACACGAAAACATCCAGATGGCGAACAATATCTATCGTTCTGCGTATGACTCTGGCGTTCGAAGACTCGCCATCGCTAGTTCAAATCATGCGGCCGATTGGTACGAACACTCGCTGATTCACGATCGCAAAATGGACATGGTGCGTCCTGCCGATTTTCCGATCTCAGATAATTTTTATGGCTGGGCGAAGGCAGCTTACGAGCTACTGGCATTTCCCTACGCGT
>CAJXEJ010000082.1 GCA_913052475.1 uncultured Dehalococcoidia bacterium | reverse complement strand
CCCTGGATATCCATCGAGCAACGCTAATCACTCACGGCTTCTCAACCGAGGCGGAATGCGATGCAATTGTGAACGAAGTGAAGGCCGAAATCGACGAAGCCGTTCAGTTCGCTCGCAACAGCCCATTCCCGGAACCGGGCGATCTGTATGACGACATGTGGGCAACATCCGTCTAGAGCCCCATCCGCAATTCTCACCCATTCCACCTCACACAAAGCAGGAACAACCCACCAATGCCAGTCAAAACCTACATGCAGGCGATTACCGAAGCCACCATCGAAGAGATGGAACGCGATCCCGCGGTATTCACAATGGGAGAAGACCTGCGCAAATCTGTCTACGGAGCAACCGCAGGCCTGGTTGAACAGTTTGGGGAAGACCGAGTTATCGATACCCCCCTCTCCGAAAACGGCTTCTTCGGAGCAGCACTGGGTGCATCACTCTGTGGGATGCGCCCCATCGTAGAGACAGTAACCAGCTTCCTATGGGTGGGGATGGACCAGCTTGTTTCGCAGGGATCAAAGATGCGGTACATGTTCGGTGGTCAGGCAGAACTGCCAGTAACGTTCCGTGTTCGAATGTTCTATGCCCGCGGTGCAGCAGCCCACCATTCAGACCGCAACTATCCATCGTTCATGAATACACCCGGCCTAAAGATCATCTGCCCTTCGAACGCTTACGATGCCAAAGGTCTGCTGAAAACCGCAGTGCGAGACAACGACGTGTGCCTGATTTTCGAAGACGGCATTGCGATCAGTTCACGCACCGAAGTACCCGACAACGAAGATCTACCCGGTGGAGAACTTCTCATTCCGTTCGGCGAGGCGAATACCGTACGCCCCGGAACCGACGTCACCGTGGTTGGGATCGCAGGTGGTGTTCAACATGCCCTCGATGCCGCCCAAGCCATGGAAGCAGAGGGAGTTTCGTGTGAGGTGATAGACCCACGCACGCTTGTGCCTCTCGACAGCGACGCAATCCTGAAATCAGTCGCCAGAACCGGTCGACTCGTCATAGTCGATCCTGCGCACAAAATGTGCTCGGCAGCATCGGAAATCGCCGCGATAGTCGCCCAGGAAGGTTTTTGGGACTTGCAGGCACCGATTCAGATCGTCGCAGCCGAACAGATCAACGTCCCCTACTCCCCCGCTCTCGAGCCACTTATTTACCCAACCCCCGAAAAAGTAATCGAAGCAATAACAACAGTCATCGACTAGATCGACGCTAGTCCTAAAACAGCCAAAAGCTCTCACGTGTCATCCTGAATTCATTCTTGTCCTGAGCACCGTCGAAGGGCCGAGGAAGTCGCAATCAGCCATCACTCAGCCACACCACATGAAAACCAGCACACCACACTCGAAAGTGTAAGATCATCCTTCAATCGCATTCTCGATCCGAATGCAAACTGAACCCTCGACATGAAACTCAAACTGCGGATAGTTCTCGTCATCCTCGCCGCCCTCGCAACGATGGCGCCGGTCTGCGTACTTGCCGGCGGCAATACCTCGACAATTTCTTCGTCAATCGAATTAAGCGATGAAGTCCTCGTCGAGGTATTCGGCGAAAACGCCGAAATTCGGATCCACCGAGTTTCCACACGCACCCTCGAGCTCGACGTCACCCTTCACAACGAAGAATTCGTCGATTTCTATACTCAGGCACTCACGCCAGAACCGACCGATCACTTCGTCATCTCTGCGACAACAAGCACCGGAGGTACGACTACCGCCAATTCGCTTATCGAAATCGGCATACCAAGGGACGTCGAACTCGTTGTACAAACCACGAATCGGCCAATTAGCGTCGACACCGTCGATCTGGCATCAGCATCGCTGACTACGGTGAACGGTGAAATATCGGTCACGAACTCCTCGGGTAATTACGACATAAACACTACGAATTCTGAAGTCACGATTCAGTCAGTAGATGGCGACGTGAACGTGACCACCACAAATGCTCATGTCTGGTTCGAAGGAGTCGTTTCCGGCGGAACCAGCTCGATTTCGACCACAAATGGCGATATCGCAGTCAGACTCAACAATGGCTCCGATGCCAATGTAACCGGCAGTACCCACAACGGTGAAGTGACCATCAATGGTGGCGATGAAGGCGTAGCGAAGGACGGCGACAAGTTCACTTTCGAACACCGGATAGAAGACGGAGCCGCAACCTTCAACATCACAAATGGTCCGGGCGCCGTCCACATCAATCCCGACGCTATCGCCGTGTTCGATGGGGACAGCTAATATCGGACGCATGTCCGCTCCAAAACTGCCCGCCCAGCTCGAGGAAATCCTTTCCAACAGCTTCTACATCCGCACCACATTCACCCGGAATGACGGTACGCCGCGCTCCATTGAAACGACGTATGTGTGGATTCGAGAGAACGGCGTAAATCGGATTATCCTCTCTGGATATCCCGGCAAGCGCGACTGGGTCGCCAGCATGGCGCGCAACAAGGATGTAACTGTCCACTCCGTCGAATTCGAACCATGGTTCGACATTCCCGCTGAAGCCCGTGTTGTGCGTGATTTGAACGAAAAGCTCCCGAAAATTTTCGCATTCATCGAACACTGGGCGCTACGACCGAACTTTCCACGAACAAAATTCAAAATCCTGCTCGGTGCCGTGAAAATCAATCGAGCATTGCGACTGCCGTGGTGGGGACCGTTCATCCTCGCCAAGCAAATTTTCAGCCAGATGCCGTGCGTCGAAATAACCTTTACCGGTAATGCTGTGCTGCGTGCCGATGGTGCACCGCCACCGTTGTCGGAACCTCAGGACGGACGTCCGTTCTAGGTCGTTTCCGCTCGCTCCGGAGCCGCCATTGACTCTGGCGAACGCTCCGGGAGGTGCCCGTTCAAAGCTGATTCCGCGATTTTTCGCACTTCTGGATCGAAATCGTCAGAGCCTGATACCCAGTTCAAATACGGCTTATCGTTGCGCACAACCTCTATCAACCGCTCTCCCCGGTGCTTCCCGAAGTTAATTAGCGCGTCGCCCTCTTCGCTCCAGATGAACTTGCCTTCAGCATCGATCGCTGTGTCGTCGATACCCTTCGCCCATGCCGCTAGTTCGCCTGGGTTTGTGGGTACTTCCAACGAACTCCGAAGCTCGCCCTGAAGGATTGCGAAAACATTTTGAGCACCCTGCGCCTCATCGCTCAACTCCGGTTTTACACCACCGACAAAACGCGAGTACGCCGACGCCAGGTTACGTGGCTCCAGACGATGGAAAATCGTCATTGCATCGACGACAGCCCTACCCACAACGTCGAACTCGACGCCGGCTCGATCAAACTCCGCCTGCAACAGGGGTAATCCAAATCGTTCGATCCCAAACCCAGCAAGATCGCATCCGCCGAGGTGATCAGCCAGTGCATTCGCATAAGCGCGAAACACCGGTTTATCCATCACATCAAGGTCGGTGATACCGTGCACCTGGGTCGAACCGGGAGGGATCGTCATCTCTGGATTCACAAGCACCGATTTCACGTGCTCGCTACCATCGGGATCCACCCGATAAACCGACAATTTCACGATGCGTGCACTCGAAGGATCCAACCCCGTTGACTGCACATCCAGCACCGCCAACGGACGCGAAAGCTCAAACGATCGTTCGGTATTTTGTGAAACATTCTCCAACATGCCCGGAGGCTAGCATGCTTGACCGGCTCGAACTAGCTGACACGTCACATTCGACACCCGAGTTCACGACAAATGCGGGGGAAGTGTTCTGTGATGCGCGGGTCGGCAACATGGCATTCCTCATCGAATGTCATCCTGAGGCACTCGAAGGACGACAGGTGGGCCAACAATACACGACCAAGCCTTAACCCAACTTCCCAAAACGAACACATCCACCGATGTACTCGTCAGAAATCGTCGCTAATATAGATAGCCCGCAACTCGCATCAAGCCTCTGCATTCCAAACGAACCGCAGGCTTGAACGCCGAGAACCACAAAAGCCGGAGTGGCGGAATGGCAGACGCGAAGGTCTCAAAAACCTTTGACCATAACGGTCGTGTGGGTTCGACTCCCACCTTCGGCACC
>CAJXEJ010000081.1 GCA_913052475.1 uncultured Dehalococcoidia bacterium | reverse complement strand
ACACGCGACACACGGTTTAGGAAACCGTTGCTCTATCCACTGAGCTACAGGGGCAGGTTGGACTTAGGAGTTCGGGATGGCTGTTTCAAGCTGCCTTCGCCCCGTCAACAGTGACTTTCTGCGAACAGTCATAGCGGCTAGGTGTTCACAAAAATGCTTCAACAAGTCGACTCTCGAAGGATATCCCTCGGTCTGTCAGTCCGCCAGTTCGCAAGGCAATTATCTGTAACTCCCTCACTGCTTTCTATGGTGCTAAATAGGCATTGCTCCCAGTGAGAAATTCACCAGTACCTCGCGGAAGTGGCTGCGAACCCCGGTTGAAGATATTTCATGTCATCACCAACACGACTGCTACATCGGTTCATTGCAGACCGGATGTCTTGGTGCCGTGCAAGTATCGGCACGTTGGCTTTGTGGTCAAGTGGTGCTGGATCCCCAATCTGGATAACTGCCTTCTGATGCTAGTTTAACGACATTAACAACCGTCGCATTCAGTTGTGCCGACAGAACGCCTGCTCTAACATTTAAATATGCAAAATATTAAATTCTTATTACTTCTCGTTGTTCTCGCTGTGTTTTCAATCGCAGTTGGCGCCTGTGGGTCGTCGAACGGCGATGAATCCGTCTCGGATTCGGCCGTTGATCCGGAAATTGGCGCTGTACAAATGACGCTTCCAGACGGCGTTTTTACCGCCGACGATGTAGCCGCTGCAGGATGGAAAAAATCGAAAGAACTTTCACCTGAGACGTTGCCCGGTGCAACCAGTGTTTGGTACGGATTTTATCAACAGCGCGATGTCGAAGTACGGGTTTATGAATCGCAGGGCGAAGCGATTAGCTTAGGCCAGGATCTCGCGGATACGGCGACTGGACGACGCAAACCGAGCTCAATGATTGACTCAGGTGCCATCACGAATGCACAAACCAACACACGGACTAGTTACCTGGCGTATGCGGTTGTCGGTAACTTGATTTTACTGTGCGAGGTAAAAATCGAAGACTGCCAGAGTCTGCTCGACGGTATCGGGCAATAGAAGTTCGGTCGGCCTATCCACTGAATTACAGGGTGCGCTGACTATTCGATGTCTGGAACTGGACTGGCCGGGGCCCCTGCCTTGATTCGAGGTAGTCATTTGCAAACACATTCTCAAAGGCGATTTTGTGTGGCGGGTTACGCCGACTCGTTCTTCGGTTGAAGGTTGATGAGGAGATCGTTGCACAGTTCTCGGGCGCGTTCGACGTCGCCGCCTGCGCAGAGCAGGATCATGTTGGAGTAGATCGAGTAGTCCCAGTATTTTGGCTGCTTGCAGTTCTGGATACCGTGAGAAGCAGGTCCTGAGGCTTTATCGCCACCACACTGGCGCATATCTTTCATTCCAACGGGCCAGCTGGAAAATTCGTCATCTAGGATGGCGGTATCGCCGCTGCGTTCGTCGGCTTGCGGGACGCCAAGTTCAACGGCATCGGCGTGTGATGCGAAGAACCTGACTTCGTAGTCTTTGCGGTCGTAGGGATCGTTCCCCCAGAATCCGTAATAAGCACTCTCGGCTCCAACTAGGCCTTCGACATCGTAAGTTTTCGATTTCTTAAAACCGAAAGCTGTTAGATCTTCGATAGCGAGGACCGTTCCCGCATCAGAAATACGTGGAATAGTGACTACATCGTCGTCGTCGCTACCACACGAACTGATGACAGTGGCGATCACCAGCAGCGAGAAAATCAGGATCCAGCGGAACTGCGAAACGTTATTGTTCATATTTGGGGGGCCTCCGGTGTTGGGATTATCCACCATAGGATGCGTTTCGACCAGTTTGGGTTCATGGCATCCAACTTATGAGGCAATGGACGTAGTACGACCGGCAGCTACTTCAAGTTTGCTACCAGCTCGTCGCAGCGGGTTCGGTCGAATTCGCAGAGGAGTACCGCGTTTCCGGCGACGAGATAGTCGGCATATCCGGTGAACGACCCGCCGCTGAAGTCGAGGAGTTTGCCGCCTTTTGATCGTTTTACGGCTCCTTCAATTGAGCCTTTGGCAGCCGGGACACCTGCGCTGAGTGCGGCGTTGTGAGAAGGATAAAATCTGATTTCGATGTCTTTCTGCTGGTAGAAGCCGTACCAAATTTCAGTCGACTCGGGCACGGTTTCGGTGTCGTACTCTTTCGACTTTTTCCAACCGGCGGTCGTGAACGAATCGGTAGTGAATGTTTTGTCGGAATGGACGATCGCCGGTGCTGCTTCGGAAGCGGCTCCGACTCCTTCGTTTTGTGCATCGTATGGGCTGCTATCGGATCTGCATGCGGCAATGAGGAGCATAACAGTGAGTACCAGAGTGGTGAGATATTTTGATGGCATGGGTAGCTCGAGGATGGCCGAGATGGTGTTTTCGATCATGAGTATGGGAGTTTCTCATCAGATGCGTTGACGGTGTACGTTGGTGTTCACCTACATCTTGTTTTTTTCACTCACATCACTTTGTCTTTTTCACTGGACACCGTTTCCGCTCCAAACCACCAACTACAACGTAGTTTTGGTTCCGAAGGTGGGAGTCGAACCCACACGACCGGTAAAGATCAAAGAGTTTTGGGATCTTTCTTAGCGCGACATGGGATAGAAAATCTGAATTAGCTGTTCGGCACCCACTTCAGGACGTGGGTTGCGATAGCGACGATATCGCCTTTTTGGTTGGTTACTTCGATTGTTGCTGATGAACGTCGGCGTTCCTCGTCGATTTCGGTTACTTCGTAGTTCACGGTGATCGTATCGCCGAAGTAGACGGCATTAAGGAATCGCACCCGGTCATACCCGAGCGAAACTGGGGTTTCGTCTGGCGTAGGTCGAGCATGTTGATCGAGAATCGCCGAAGACGCTGCCGACATGTAGCCGATCATCAAAGCCCCGTGTGCGATGCGCGCACTGTAGCCGCTCTCACGCATGTATTCCTCGTTTACGTGGTTCGGAGCGAAGTCGCCGGTGATACCGGCAAAACCGTACACATCCGACTCGCTGACAGTCTTTGAAAACGAGGTATTAGCGCCAATATCTATCGGAAAATTTCTATCCAAATGCGGACCTCAATGAGCAGCTAGAGGAAACGTGGCCCACCACCCTAGATGAATCGTGAACGTTCTTTCGCACCGGCCGAGTGGTCGATGTAGACGGTTACGGTTTCGCTGAAGAATTCGAAACCTTCGGTTCCCTGTTCGCGTTGGCCGATGCCTGACGAACCAAATCCACCGAACGGTAGGTGAACCTCACCGCCGAGTGTCGACGCATTTACGTGGACCATACCGTTATGGGAAGTGTTGATGTACTCGTGGGCCTGTACTAGATCCCTCGTGTAGATCGAAGAAGAAAGCCCGAACTCTACGTCGTTGTTGATACGGATTGCGTCCTGAAGATCGGCTGCTTTGAACACACTCAACACGGGTCCAAAGATTTCTTCTTGGGCGATGCGCATATTCGTTTTCATATCTTCGAAGATAGTTGGCTCGATATAATAACCATCGGCGTATTCACCGTCTTGGAGGTGGTGACCGCCGAAAGTGAGTTTTGCGCCTTCTTCAGTGCCGATACCGATGTACTCGAGAACCGTGTCGAGCTGATTCTGGCTGGATAGAGGTGCAACGTCCTTGGTTTCGTCCATTCCGTCACCGATGGTCAGAGCAGAAGTCTGTTCAAGCAATGTCGACATGAACTCGTCGTATATACCGTCCTCGACGATTGCTCGGGATGTCGCCGTGCAACGCTGACCCGTCGAACCGAACGCTCCCTGTACGACTCCAGGCACTGCTTTGTCGAGATCGGCGTCATTCATGATGATGGCTGCGTTCTTGCCGCCCATCTCGCACTGAACTTTCTTGAGTAATTCAGATGCCCGTGCCGTGATTGCTGTACCGATTTCGGTCGATCCTGTGAATGAGATACCGTCAACGCGGGGATCTTCGACCAGCGTGTTACCAACCGAGCCACCGGGACCTGTGATGAAATTCAGAACACCGGGCGGGAGCCCTGCTTCTTCGAATATTTCGACAGTCTTCACTGCTGAAAGCGGGGTTGCCGACGCGGGCTTATAGACCACAGTGTTGCCTGCGATCAGGCACGGAGCCATTTTCCAAACTGGAATCGCCAGCGGGAAGTTCCACGGTGTGATGAGGGCGACCACACCCAGAGGTCGTTTCACAGTGTAGGCAACGGTGTCGAGAAGTTCAGACGGGGTTGTATAACCGAAAAGCCGTCGGCCTTCTCCTGCGGCATATTCGATGATGTTCATCGCTCGTTTGACTTCTCCGCTAGCGTCGGCGATCGGCTTACCTTCTTCGATGGTTATCGCTTCTGCCATCTCCTGGGCGCGTCGACCCATGATGTCGAGCGCCTTATAGAGAATCGCTCCACGTTGTGGTGCGGGCATGGTGCCCCA
>CAJXEJ010000080.1 GCA_913052475.1 uncultured Dehalococcoidia bacterium | reverse complement strand
CACCCACACACGCTTTCCAGGCGTGCCCATTAAACCGCTCTGGCACCTCTCCGCGGTAGCAACTGCAACCGGCGATATGCCAGAGCGTGCTCATCGTTATTGGAAGGCCGCGAACCAACTCCGATGTGTATATGGCGGAGAGAGCGGGATTCGAACCCGCGATATGCGGATGCATATACCGGTTTTCGAGACCGGCGCCTTCAGCCACTCAGCCATCTCTCCGAACTCATCAACTATAGCAATCGAACAGGGCGTTTCGGCTACTCATTTTGAAAGAATCCTTGGATATTTGGTTTTCGTATTGATCACTACGTGTAGACAGATATGTTGACGTAGAAGATTTCGAATACATACGATTTAACCTATTGTCGACCAATATAAGTTCCTATTTATACGGCTTCACCACAGCCTTGTTCGTTCTCAATGGGTTTTATCCTTGGGAGCAAAACGCAACGGATTCAAATACATCGCGATGTCATTCAAAGGTGGTCAGTAGATGACCACTGCAGGAATAATTCTCGCTGCCGGAAAAGGTACGCGAATGCGGTCGGCGACACCAAAGCAACTCCATAAAGTTGCGGGTGTCGCGCTCGTTGGGCACACAGTTCGTATCTTGCGAATTGCTGGAGTGAACGACATCATAGTTGTCGTTTCACAGGAAATAGCTGATTCTGACGAACTCAAAGCGGCATTGCTGCCTGATATAAAAATTGCGATACAAACCGAACAACTCGGTACAGCTGACGCGCTCAAAGCGGCTCGAGAGAGTGTAGAGAGCGCTGATTCGATAATCGTCGCGCCCGCCGACATGGTCCTTGTTGGCGACGACATAGTGCGGCAGATGATCGATCTGCACGCCGGTTCAGGCGCGTTAGCGACGGTACTTGGCGCCGTAGTCGACGATGCATCGGGACTTGGCAGGATAAAACTGGGTCAATCTGGTCAGCCAGAATCGGTGCTCGAAGAGCACGAAGCCACTGATGAACTTCTCCAGAGTAATCTGATTAACACTGCCTGGTACTGCTTCGACAATAACTGGATCTGGGGTGCTCTCGATGCTATACAGCTCGCGGATACTGGTGAGGTGTATCTTCCACGGGTGATCGAAGTTGCGGCCGCTGACAACCGTTCACGTGTCGTCGTCTCGGATGACAACGAGGCCGGTATGGGCATCAACGACCGCGTGCAGTTGGCGAGAGTTGAGAAGGTCATGCAGAGGCGTACAAATGAAGCTCACATGGCGAGCGGTGTGACACTTCAGGATCCGGATACGACGTATATAGATATTGATGTTGAAATCGGAGCTGACACATCAATTGGTGCGGGTTCATATATCGGGACGCGATCGACTATCGGTGCGCGAGTTGTGATTGGTCCAAACAGCCAGATCACCTCTAGCAAGATTGGAGATGGCGCGAATATCGATGGAGCGAGAATCATCGATTCGGTTGTTGGCGAGGGCACCTCGGTGGGTTCAAATTCGCTTGTGCGTGGTGGCGCCGAATTAAAGCCGAAAGTGAAAGTAGGGAATCTCGCCGAAATCAAAAATTCGGTAATCGGGTCTGGATCCCAGATTTCACACTTCAGTTACGTGGGCGACGCCACTCTTGGTGAGAATGTGAATATCGGTGCGGGGACAGTTACCTGCAATTATGACGGTGTAAACAAGCACCCGACGGTGATTGAAGACGATGCCTTTATTGGATCGAGCACCATGTTGATCGCGCCTGTGATCATCGGGAAGGCAGCACGCACGGGTGCTGGTTCGGTTGTGCGATCCGATGTTCTGGCAGGTGACACAGTAGTTGGCGTCCCCGCGAAATCTGTAAAATCATCGTGATGGCAAATTGTCCCGGAGTATTGTTGGGACAGGAATCAGAAGGAATGATTAGAAATACAGAAGATCCCAAAAGTACGGGGCATCCTCCGGATACGAACCGGCAGACGATAGCTGTTGAGGCGAGTGCTTGATGTCACCCGAATGGTTATCACTGTTGGCGTTAATTGTTTCTGGTAGCATTTTCTTCCTTACCGCTCTGGCGATTTCTTCGCTTGGCACGCGGATTAATCCATTACCGGCCTCAGTTCGCAACCCTAACGCGAATGGGAACGGCAATGGCGATTCAGAGCACGAGCACGACCACGGATTCTCCGGTCGCTTAAGTGCCGAGGCAAGTTTGATTGGACGAAGCCTCCAGGCCGCTTCGTTAATGACGTCGGCTCTTGCGGTATTCGCCATTTTTGAATCGGGGGCCGGCACTACCGGATCGGGCTACGGAGTGGCTCTGAGTGGTGTCATTACCGTAGTTGGCGCAATATTCGTGCAGCTCGTCGCATCCGGTCTTTCTGGATACCACCGAAACTGGGCACGGGCTATCAGCCGACCGACAGGAACCCTGTTGCGCTGGACGAGTGTGACACCCGGTATTTCGCTCATCGTGGATTTTTCTCTTTCAAGAGGACGTGGTGACGATGCTGTAGGCGAGGATGTTTCGGCAGCCCTTCAAGAGAGTCTCGATTTTCTCGAGGAGTCGGTGATTCCTGCCGACCAGAACGAACTACGAATGATCCGCGGGATACTGCGGATGGATACAGTAAAAGTTCGTGAAATCATGGTTCCGCGTGTTGATATGAACACTTCATCTGCAACGGCCAGCATCGGAGCGGTGGCTGACCTGATGTCGGTAGGCGGACATAGCAAGATTCCTGTCTACAAAGATGATGCCGATTCGTTCGCAGGTGTTGTTTTTGCTCGCGACGTGCTTTCCGCGCTGGACAACGATATAGATCCCGATAGCGCGGTTGAGAACCTTGCACGCCCTGCATTGCACGTACCTGAATCGCAGAGTCTTGAAAGGCTCCTCCGGCAGCTACAAGAACACCGAACCGGTCTCGCGATAGTTATCGACGAGTACGGTGGGGTGTCCGGACTGGTTACGGTCACGGATCTCATTGAAGAAATTGTCGGAGAACTAATCGACGAGTTTGATGTCGAGGGTCCTGAAGTTGAGGCGGTTGATTCCCGAGAGATGTTTGCCGACGCCGGTGCCTCGATCGACATTATGAATCAGACTCTCGGTACGTCTATTGTTCCGGAGGGCTTCGATACGGTTGGCGGTCTGGTATTCCGCGAATTGGGCAAGATGCCATCGCCGGGTGACACGGTTTCGGTCGATGGCGTCGTTATCACTGTTCAGTCAGTAATTGGGCGAAGAATCCGACGGGTGAAAGTCGAGCGCACAGAGACTGATGCCCTGGAGATCGATTAGGCTCATGATTTATAGAGCGACTCACTGCGTCAATTGGCGAGTCGATAGATGACGATGGGAACTCCCTTGATACTGTCAGGCAGTTCTCGCTCCAGCACCCATCCGTGGGCCTAGTAAAAACGCCGTGCTCCCAAGTCCGACGCGGTGACATCGAGTTGTACTCGCTTGAATTCTCGCTCTGCAATGAACACGAGTGCTGCCCGCATTAGCAAGCCCCAATTCCCTGACCGGGGAGATCGGGTTCGACGTGCATGCCACTCATCTGTGCATCAAACTCTCGTGCCCCCATTGACGAAACTCTAATCGTACCTACGATGGCCTCGTCTATAACCGCCACGAGGATTGTAGAATCTGCGGAACCTGTCGCCAGATTTTCGTGCCATTTGGAGTGATATTCGTCGAGTGATCGCGATTCAACCCATTCTGCCGATGCGAACGGTGCGAACGATTTCGTGTGACGCGGTGTATTAATCCGGCGATCATTTCGTATTCGTCTGGCTGTGCTGTACGGACTACTGACAGTTTGGAAAACATTTGAGGAGACCGCTCAATTCGATACAGAAGCTCGGGTAAAAAAAGACGCCCCGGCAAAAACCGGGGCGTCTCAAGAATCAAAGGATTCAGAGGGCGTTAGCCATCAATCTTGTCAACGAGAAGGAAAGCTGAAGCGCCTCGGTGGCCCTTATCGCCAGTTGCTAGAACCGTGTACAGACCAGCATCCCAACCTTCGAGGTCGACTGTGAGCTCAAAAGCTCCATTCTCGTTACCAATGGTAAGCGAGTCGTTTGTCTTAGGGGTTGAGCTTGAGAGCAGTTTGTCGAAACCACTCTTCTTCGCTGATACAGAAATCGATTCACCCTTGTCGAAACCACCACCGATTATGGTGATAGAGGCGTTGCCACCAGTGAGTTCGGCAGCACCGGTCGAAGGACCGCTGGCGTCGAACACAATAATCCCAGCGATCTGAGTCGTACCGTCAGCGCCATCAGCGCCATCAGCGCCATCAGCGCCATCAGCACCGGCGGGACCAGTTGCACCAGGGTTGCCTGGGTTACCAGGAGCACCGGGGGCGCCATCGTTACCGTCGTTACCATCGTTACCATCGTTACCATGGTTACCATCGTCACCATCGTCACCATCGTCACCATCGTCACCTGAGATACCGGGCTCACC
>CAJXEJ010000079.1 GCA_913052475.1 uncultured Dehalococcoidia bacterium | reverse complement strand
TACATCTGTGAGCAGTTCGACTATTCGATAATTCACACCCACTCCGGGTATCTGCACCACATGGAAGTCGTTCTCGAAGAAGAGCACCCGACAGCAATTCAGGTTTCATTGGATACTGGTTCCACGCCGTATCAGGTGCGCGACCTACTCCCGATTTTCAAGCGAGTGCTTGAGGTAAAGCCGCTAATCATTCAGGGTGACATGACCAAGGACGAAATGGACCTGCTGCTCGACGAATTGCCACACAAGGGTCTTTGCATTTCGCCATGGGCGTTCCCGATGGACTAGGCTGCACCGATGGTGTTGATGAGGTTTGATTCGACCGAACTTCGGTGAGTCAGATTCGAAACAGTTAGTAAATATGGAGAGCATTTGATGTCCGATCCCGATCTGAAAGCTGTATTGAAAAAACACACTGGCTTCTGGGATCGAACTGAAGGTCCGTTGCTGAACGTAGCCGACGCGCGTGCTTCGTTGTTTGCGCCGTTGCACGGAATCAGCATCACCCTCGCCGATGGTTCGGTGCTCTCAGACGGAACCGATGTCCTCACGCCCGAAATGATCGATCCCTCGACCATCCTCGACGTGACGGAGTTCCCGATGCGGACGAAGCCACCCGTCAAAGGTGAACCAATGATGGAGGGCGATCTGTTCGTCACTCGCGCTCCGCTTGGGAAATTTGTTTGGGTTGAAGCGGTACTTGGTTGCGATGTCGTTCCCCGACTCGATACCGGGTCGATCTATTCGGCACCATTTATGAAAAGTGCATCCCAGCACACGGGAATTGGAAAGCCTGAAGACAGCGCGTGGTTGGCGGTTCTGGTGGAATACACGCGACAGCTCGTCGAAGATTCTGACGGTGACTATCAGGTTACCCAGTGTCTTCAACGCGGCCCGATTGATCTGGCGTCCGCTGTTCTCGGACATTCGAGGATGTGCATGGCGATCTATGACGATCCCGATAATCTGCGCGACTTGATTGAGGTTTCTGCTAACGCGTTTATCGCAGTTGCCAAGGCGCAACAGAACCAGGTTCCTCAGCTCGAAGGTGGCTATGTCAATCCGTTTGGGATTTGGAGCCCCGGCACCGTGGTCCGCACACAGGCCGACGTTGTTTCATCGATTTCTGCACAGACCTACAAAGATGTTTTCTTCCCATGGGACAGGTACATCTGTGAGCAGTTTGACTATTCGGTGATACACACCCACTCCGGATATCTGCACCATATGGAGGTTGTGCTCGAAGAAAAGCACCCGACAGCGATTCAGGTTTCACTAGACACGGGTTCCACACCGCACCAAGTGCGTGATCTCCTCCCGATTTTCAAGCGGGTGCTTGAGGTGAAGCCGCTGATCGTTCAGGGCGACATGACTCTGGACGAAATGAACTTGCTTCTCGATGAGTTGCCGCATAAAGGGCTTTGCATCTCGCCGTGGCCGTTCCCGATGGACTAGCTCGCTTCGCAGCACCCAAGGTCAACTAACAACATCCTCATTCCTCCCGTAGCGACAGCGGAGTGGAGGAACCTTGGTCGACCTGTGTACCGAGAACGTTCGAATCAGAATTGACTCTTGCCGTATGACCGTTGTTCCGTACTACCAGAGCCCAAATCACTCCGCTGCGCTATCGCTTCGGTCGAGACGAGGGGTGCTGGCCAGAGCCTTGAACGCTATGCGTAGTCCTGTGTGACTTCCTGTGCGATCTCGGCCCAGCGGGTAAGTTTGCGTGGGTCGCCGAAAGTGGTCTCGACGTCAGTAACGTTGATGTCGGTGACTGCGTCGCCCGCGACATCCATGATGCCTTTCAACGAGCTTCGCATGTCGTCCTCGGTGTAGACCGACCACGTGTCGGGTCCGTGGACGTTCGATTCAAGGACGAACTCACGTCCAAGTTGATCGACAGCACTTTCGAGGTTAGTCCACGCCGAAATATGGAATCGACGCAGGTTAGGCAATTTCCGAATGATCGGAATCTTCTTCGTGAGATCTTCGCAGCCGTGGTAGTACGCTCGGTCTTCCCCCAACACAGCCGACATTCGCTCGTGATACGGCTGGAGGAATTCTTCGTACATTCCGGGAGAAAGGCCACACAAACTTTGGGCACTTATGTAGGTCCAGTGGTTCTTCAACTCACCAGGATCAGCACCTTCGGGCAGATGTTCAAAATGGGTTCGGTAGCTCCAGCTTTCCTCGGAATCGACGGCACCAGCAGCTTCACGTGACTGCTGATATGCGATCGTTCCGTCTGTGATGAAATCCATCATCTTGTGGAGCAGCTCAGGCTGGTCGTAAACGCCGTAGAGAATGGCATCCATACCCATGAGACTTACCACCGTTTCCGACGGGCTGGCGCGCACTTCGTCGGAAGCGATCTTCACCGGCAAACGACTATTAATTAGCTCGCTAGCTCGGTCGACCAGATCCTGCGTTGCCTGCTGATCGATCACGTACTTGGCGTGTCGAAGATCGGCCATATCGCCTTCATTGTGGATGACCGGTTCGACCTTATAGGCGCCGCCGCTGGTATTAGTCTCGGTTATCTTGAAGGGCATGCCCCAGAGCTGTGCCATCTCGTTAAGGCCCGAGTGCTCAGCACCCTCGGCAGCCGATATCTCGTGACCACCGGTGGCACGCACTTCCAGAAAAACGCCTTCGATCGCCGCACTGGGTTTGATCGGATTTAGCCAGATGGTCGGCAGCAGCACGTTGTCATCGGGGATGAAATTGTGGCGATAGAGTTTTTGACGAAGCTGCAGCTCGATCGCCTTCGCAAGAGGATCTGTGCACACCAGTTGGTCGGCGGGAATCAGCTCCTGCCAGATAACCGGGTAACCGCCGTGAAGGTGGATGCTGACCGGAACTTTTTCGACTTTTTCCAGCCGGTTGTGGCGGGTCCACATGTCCTTGAGGGCTTCGTAGCGCGGGTGAGCGCATGCTTCCAGCACCTGGTCGACAAGTTTCGTTATGACATCGCGTTCGTTACTAGTGACCATGAGTTTGCGCCAGCCCCTGATTGTGTGATCCGTCAGATAGCAAGCGTAATGGTTCGCTAGCTGAGGGAACGTGATTTCAAATGATATTCTTGTGTGGTGTGAACGACTAGGTTGCTGGGTTGGTCGGCGGCGTCGAGGACCAGTCATCACGAGAAAGGCCGTTCTTGTCCCACACAACCTGCCCGCTCTTAACCGTCATTTCGCAAACGATTCGCTTGTCGGCTTTGTATACGCGATTGCCCGTTCCGTTGTCGACAAGACCGAACTCGCCTTCGGTGACATTCAACACCGCGATATCGGCGGGAACGGTCTGCCCCAGATTCCCGAGCTCTGGATGGCCAATCGCAACTGCCGGGTCCCATGTCGAACGTTTGACGATGTCAGGGAGTTCCAAACCAAGTGCCAGCAACTTCGTCATGGTTTCGGGCATCGTCGCCTGATTCACCATGATGCTTGCCCGGTGCATGTCGGTTGAAATGGTATCGGGAAGGAATCCTTGTTCGATCGCAGCCTTTGCGATACGGAACGAGAAGCTACCCGCCCCGTGTCCTACATCGAACTGCACACCGCGTTCGCGGGCTTCGAAGAAGTATGGCTTCACCCGGTCATCTATATCGGTCATTGGCTTACTGACGGCGTAGCAGTGCGTCACCATGTCACCGGGCCGGAGGTGCTCCAGCATCATTTCATTCATGGGTCGAGTGTGGATCGGTGATTGGTCGACCATCAGGAAAACGCCGTTGTCTTCGGCGGCTTGGATACCGCGATCGAGCGGCTCCCATCCGGGGCCCATGTAGTGTGCGACCTTCACACCAACGATAAGGTCGGGGCGCTGGGCGATTTTCGCCGCTGTGAGTTCGGCGTCCATCCCATCGAGATCCTGCTCGGGTTCACCGACCATTCCCTCACCGGAAATATTGAGTAGGGCGAACACGTTGGTCGTTGCGGGAGCGATGACCTGATCGTTGAAATCGTCGAATGTCAGATGACCTGCTCCACCAGCGTCGACTGCCGTCGTCGTGCCTTCCGGCAGGCAGTGGGCATCGGGGAAGATCGCACCAAAGTAGCCGTAGAAGTGGGCGTGGAGATCGACGAGACCAGGCGTAACGACCATGCCGGAAACGTCGGCGACAGTGCGAGCGAGGGCAGGGGAGATGTCTTTGTCGACAAGAGCAATATACCCGCCGGAAGTTGCGACATCGAAGTTGCCATCGATGTTGTTGGCGGGGTCGATAACCCGCCCGCCCTTGAGTAGTAGATCGTACTTGCGAGTCGCCGCGTCTGAAGTTGTCACCGTAGCCTCCGTAGCCATGCCAAATTGCTTACGGCATGGAGTTGATCAATCTATGGGCGACATCTTAGCGCGGGCAAACCGGTTTGGTACAAATCAGCACTCCCTAATCTGCCGATGCTGTCGTAACCTAGTTAGTCGAGTTTGAGAGGGCCTTTAGCTCAGCGGTAGAGCATCGGACTTTTAATCCGCAGGTCGTGGGTT
>CAJXEJ010000078.1 GCA_913052475.1 uncultured Dehalococcoidia bacterium | reverse complement strand
CTAATCCTTGTCGATGACATGGGATACTCTGACCTCGGCTGTTACGGCTCGGAGATAAGCACGCCAAACATCGACGCGATGGCAAGGGAGGGCATTCGGTTTAGCCAGATGTATAACATGGCGCGGTGTTGCCCTACAAGGGCTTCGCTGCTGACCGGTTTGTACCCGCACCAAGCTGGTGTGGGGCACATGGTTGGAGATTACGGAGTACCCGAGTACCAGGGATACCTGAACCAGAACTGTGCCACGATCGCAGAAGTGCTAAGAGGAGCCGGCTATCGAACTCAGCTTTCAGGTAAATGGCACGTAGGCGGTGATTACCAGCTGAAGCAACCTGAAACCTGGTCTCCTGGAGATGCCGAGCATCCGATTCCCACGCAGCGCGGGTTCGAGCACTTCTTTGGAACATTGGCGGGGGGGGGGTCATTCTTTGCGCCACCGACGTTAATGGACGGTGAAACACCACTAACAGTGGATCATGACGGGTTTTACTACACGGACGAAATCACCAACCATGCCGTTCGCATGATCGAAGAGTCGGCTATGGGCAGTGCTCCGTTCTTTTCATATGTCGCATACACGGCTCCTCACTGGCCACTACATGCGCTTGAAGACGACATCGAAAAATACCGAGGTGTCTACGATGGTGGTTGGGACGAACTACGTCGTTCACGGCACGCCAAACTCAAAGAACTTGGGATTTTAAACAGCTCATGGGAGCTTGCTCCGAGAGACCGAGACTCCATCGCGTGGGAAGACGCGGAACACAAGGAGTGGGAATCGCTGAGGATGGCGGTTTATGCTGCGCAGATCGACAGGGTCGACCAGGGTGTCGGTCGACTACTGGCAGCCCTCGAATCGACAGGTGCCCGCGAAAATACTATCGTGATGTTCCTCTCTGATAACGGAGGCTGTGCCGAATTCCTAGCAGAGGATTCGAACAGGCCGAATCCGGCGCAGTTCGACACCCCGATGTGGAACGGAGGGCACATGAGAATGGGTAATACCCCTGAAATCGATCCCGGTTCGGGTGATACGTTCCAGAGCTATGATTTGCCATGGGCGAACGCTTCGAATACACCTTTCCGGCTCCATAAACGCTGGACGCACGAGGGTGGCATATCGACACCGTTCATAATGAGCTGGCCTTCGAACACGCGTGATCCACGTCTGCTGCACAGGCCCTCTCATATCGTCGATATTGGTGCGACAATCTATGACGCTGCCGGAGCTACGTATCCCGATGAACTTAACGGCAACCGGCTGACCCCGCTTGAGGGAGAAAGTTTCCTCGCTGTATTTGATGGAGACGAATTCACCCGGCAGGCACCGATCTGCTGGGAACATGAGGGCAACAGAGCGGTGCGCATGGGCGATTGGAAGCTGGTCAGCGAAGGCAATACTCGCTGGGAACTCTACAACATGGCCGACGACAGGACGGAGCTGAATGATCTTTCGGAGTTGGAACCGGAGCGCGTCAACGAAATGTCAGAGGTTTACGAAGAATGGGCAGCGCACACAGGGGCGCTGCCGTGGCCGGTGGGTACAGGTAGCATGGCGTCTCCTCGCTCTGGAACGAAGCACATCCATGATGTGGGCTAGTCAGTTTGGGATGAAAGACACTTTGTAAGGCATTTATTTGGTCGTATTGCTGAAACTTCGCGAAAAGCCCCTGCATTTCTGCAAGGACTTCTTCAGTTTGGAGCGGGAGACGAGGATCGAACTCGCTACCCCTTTGGGAATTATGTTGTGAATGCTTCAGCCTGTATCAGCTTGTCCAACGTGAGATCGGCAACGGCTCGTTTTAGCCTGGTGTTCTCTAGTTCTAGCTGTTTCAGCTTCCTTGCCAGGTCGATCGAAAGACCACCGTACTCGTTTCGCTAACGGTAGTAGGTCTGTTCCATTACCTCTATCTGCTTGACGGCGCGGGCCACGGTCTCACCCTTGGCAAGGGCCACTTCTACTTCTCTGAGTTTGTTGAAGACCTGTTCCGGACTATGTCTTTTTCTCGGCATTTCTAGCCCCTTCAAAAATCAGAGTTTCTAACATTTACTCTGGACTACTTTGGGGGGGGCAGGTCAAAGCCATCAAATCAGTTGATACAACAGTTGATTCTGGAGGTGGATGCTTGAATACTGCCCGACCTTGAATGGCTTGGATACTTTGGGGGATCCTGCAGTAGGAGTAGGTTGATTGGTTCATCAGACTCAACCGAACTGCATGCGAACGAACTAGTTGAAAACAGGAGCAGCGCTATACAAAGATACACTCGGCCGACGTTACTCTTCGCCATCTCGGCTGTAGCCCATCTCATCAACAACTCGGCGGGAAGGCTTTAATCCTGATTTCGTTGCAAACTCTAGTCGATTACCTTCGGGATCGTAAACGTAGAACGCTCGTTGTCCATCTACACGTTCGATCGGGCCTTTGATGATTTCGTAACCTGCCTCGATCATCGCTTCCAGCGCCTCATCGAAATCATCGACTTCGAACGCCGTGTGGATATTTGGAGTGTCATCGTCAGGACGCTGCACGAGATGAACCATCGTGCCATCGGCCGCCTGCATCCAGATGAGACCGTCGCCGCTTTCCTGGGCGGGAATGATTTCCAAACCAAGCAAATCTTTCCAGAACGCGAGCGCACGCCCGCGGTCGCGCATGGGCATCGATTGGTGGTGAATAGTTTTTATCTTAATTTTTGCCATTTAATGTATTTAATTGCCGGATATACGAGTGGTTACAACCCCTATGAGATTGCATTTCGTGCTGTATTTAGTGCGTTGTAACAAAATTCCGCCACCGCCCGTGGTTGATAATCCGGTTCACGCGACTGCATCTGACTCACCTCGGCAAACACTGGCAGATCTTCGAGTCCCTTAGCACGCAACGCACTCATGAATCCCGGAATATCGATCTCGCCATCACCTGGTAAACAGAACTGCACTTGGCCATCGACTTTTTCACCATCCTTGATATGCACCATCGCAGAATAGGGGGCGCACAAATTCACGCTGTGCGCCATCTCGCTACCCTCGACTATGAAGTGAGATATATCGAGATCGAGCTTAAGGTTCGGGTGCTGAGTCTGTTCCATCATCCAAACAGCTTTCTCGGGAGTTTCGAAGTCGGTACCAGCATGGGCCTCGATCGCCACCAAGATACCGCTCTCTGCTGCTATATCGGCTAGCGATAGGAACGCATCTCTGATCTGTTCTTTGCCTGAGTCCCATGGGGGAGCCGAGTGGCCGAGAGTAGTAGTGATCAGAATCGGCGAATCGTCATAGTGCAAACGCTGAGCCATATCGAATTTACTTTTGGTGAAATCAAGCATCGCCATTCGCTCAGACTGGGGTGCACAGACGTCGATATGCGCAAACATGATCGGTGATTCGAATCCGAGGTCCTGTGAAAGCTTGCTTAGCTCAGTCTGTTGAGAAGCACTGAATTCAACAGGTGAAGAAGGCCATCCGTCAGCTGCGCAAATTTCGAGGGCATCGTATCCCACGTCTTTGATCATTCGAACCGCCTCAAACGGATCGACTATTCGAGTCGCATACGTCGAGTATCCAAGTGTGACTGTCACAAATTAATTCCTTACTCCGAAATGGTGGGCGGAAACCTAAGCTTTCATAGCGTCTTTTCTTTTTACCGAAGTTCGCCCAAACCACGGCCAATTCTCGATGAGTCCCTGCTCTGAGATGGGGTGCTTTGACTACGTATCAATTCATCCAGTTGAGGTCTATCCCGTCAGTATTGGTGCCTTGTTCGATCAGCAGGCGTGCAACGTCGAGAGAGTTGTACCGGGCTGCCTCGTGCAGGGGTGCTGAACCGTCTTTGTTCCTTGCATCAACGTCTGCACCTCGGTCGTTCAGCAGGCGGGCCACATCGAGGGAGTTACGCCAGGCTGCTACGTACAGGGGTGTGAAGCCGTCTTCATCAATCGCATCGACATCGTCTCCCCTAGCAATAAGCGCTTGTGCAATGCCGACCCTGTTTTCATATGCCGCACGGTGAAAGTGCCAGCCCTCGAGGTCTATGTCATCTTTGTTTTCAGGCATCTTACTAATCGTCCGTCGGTTCTGCCAGAACTCAATGTCATCGCAGAATAGCATCGTTCCTCATTTACTGAGGAAAACTGTTCATGAGGAGTGAAGCTGCCTTTTCCGCTTCCATGGAACACATCGTGATTCGCTGGGTTATAGGGTTTGACTTGGAACAATTTTTCAGAATTTTCGTGGAGAAAATATCTGAGTCCAATCAACCCTCGGGTGAGGCGAGGTCTCTAGGGTTGCCCTCGCCTCCTCTCTCGCTTCGAACGAACCTTCACTCGCTGTGCGGGGCGTTTCAGTCGGTGAATTCGGCTCAACTTGCCTCTCGGGGAGCACCTGAACACCGTGGCGAACACTGTTCGCATGGAATGAAGTGCGAGTGAAACCACTGACTTTTTCGCCCGTTTGGTGTCTTTCGGGTGTCAATTACAGAAAAGCCCCCGCATTTCTGCAAGGACTCCTCAGTTCAAGTTCAGTTGGAGCGGGAGACGAGGATCGAACTCGCGACCCTTTGCTTGGGAAGCAAATGCTCTACCACTGAGCTACTCCCGCTCAGCCACAAAGTATAAGTGAAATTCGGCTAGCTGCAGCTAAACATTTAATAAAATGCCATGAATTTCTTCAAGCAAGTCGCTATAACATGGTGATCAACAAACATTGACGTACGTCCCCCCAATCTACGAGGGTGAATTGCTGGTCCAGCGAATACTCAAACAGCGTGATCGAATTGCCTTATGGATGCTTTTACCGATCATTGTCGGAACTTCCCTGAGAGTGTTTCGACTCGGAGATTATGACAACTCCTACTACACAGCGACTGTCGCCTCCATGCTGG
>CAJXEJ010000077.1 GCA_913052475.1 uncultured Dehalococcoidia bacterium | reverse complement strand
GAGACTGCAAGGTGAAGGGCATACGAAGGGCAAAACCGTTATCAAGATTTGAGAGTAGGGATAGGTAAGCCGTGACTCTAACGGCGATCCTTTGGGTGCTACTGTAGGAACGGTTACGGTCAATTATTTTTCAGTTGCCTTGTTGTACGCAACGCCAAAAGTGATGGTGATAGCGACTCCAACGAGTATCCCTGAAATGAAAGTGCTAGAAGATGCGCCCACGGCTGTCCCAACACCGATTCCAAGCGCAATTCCAGCCAATTGATGTTTTCGTCGCCACCATGGTGTCTGGTTTTCATCATGCTGCATTTCTTGGCTAACTGACATTTAGCTGACCTCTTCGCAAATTTTCTGACACCCAGATACTACCTATCCCTTTCGACATCTCAAATAAGGCATTTATCTGGTCGTATTGGGTCAACTTAGGGTCAACTAACCGAAAAGCCCCTGCATTCCTGCAAGGACTTCTCTAGTTCAATTTCAGTAGATATTTTAGCTTCTTTTAGCTGATTCTCAAATTCGGAAAGCAGATCAGCCCACCAGTTGACGCAGTTCTTCGACGTATTTAGGGATGAGGGTCATTACGCTGGCAAGTCGCTCTGGCAGATCGTCTACAGTGACTCCAAAACGATCTAGTAGAAAGGCTCTGCGGTCCGGATTATTCAAGTATTCGTCGAGAGAGAGCGGGATCGTTGCCACAATCGAAATATAACCTGCAAATTGACAAAAGAACGCAACTCGAACATCCTCTGGCTTTCCAGTCCATTCAGAGTCGGCAAGTGACGAGAGATACGCATCGAATATGACCTGCTCGTGGTCTGCGCTCAGTTGAGCCTCTTCTGCCCCGAAGGTGAGTGGAGAACCTGCTAATACGCCCACGTCCACTCCGATTGGGTCGCGGGTAATGCTCGCCCAGTCGATGCCGACCGTTTGCGAATCAATCGGGAACATATTTCGAGCGTGACTGTCGCCAAAGCAGATGCTGTGCGGCAATTCTTTTGCCTTTTCGAGTGCCTTTTCATATAGGGCAGCAAACTCTAATGCTGACTCCATAGAAACGTCACGGTAGACCCGATCAACGAGTTCGTTGTCACGCATTTCTGCAACTTCGGCGTATTGCTCCCGCGTTCGGCCGCCACCATTTCTCAGGTAATAAGCGTCTTGTTGAATTGAAACAGGCAATTCGGTGTCGTTGGCGAGGTGGAAGCCATTGAACTGCGCAAGATTCGCGGCGGCAGACGTGAATTGATCGAGACTCCAAGGTGGTTGGGGGGCCTCAGACAGGTCCTCCAACCAGAGAACCGACAAATCATCATCGAGATCATCGACTAGATAGCACTTAGCGGGACGCAATCGTATCCCGTCATTTTGGAACAACCCAAGTTCGTAGATTTTTCGCTCGTTTTCAGGAAATAACCACCGTGCGGCATCACCGGAAACCTTAGCGGAGTCGATGATCTTCGCCACTGATGACCATCTTCGTTGGCCTTCAAGGCCGATCGCAACCCCCGACACTTTTACGATTCCGATAGTTCGCTGATCGTTGTGACTTGTGGTTATTTCAGTCAGAGAAGGTTTTTGCACGGAAGTGATGTTCGGATTATCGAGAGCGGCCCTTGCGACCGATAAAAAGGTGTCGAGTTCGACGCTTTTCATGATGTTTTCGATGCGGTCGTCCATTTTCACAGCCCTAGCGAATTTCCTAGATGATGGCAGGCCAAAATTTACCACATCCACCAAGCCCTCAGCACCTTGACACGCACCTCTGCTGCAGTGGCATACTTTCTACATAGGAGAAATTGTGACTCCAGTATCGTTATCTGATGTGGCTTCCTGCGTAAGTCTCCCCACTTGACTCTTTGTCAGGAAAAACACAAAGGAATGAGATTATGCAAAAAAAGTACGAGCTCTCGAATCAACGCGAATATAGTTGCGGAAAATGTGATAGCACCAGTTTTGAAGAGGGGAAAATAAGCACAACTGGCTCGGGATTGAGCAAATTTTTCAACATGCAGAATAATAAGTTCGTCACAATATCCTGTACTGAATGCGGTTACACAGAGTTGTTCAAGGGTGATAAGTCAGGGGTTTTGGCAAACATACTTGACATTATTGGCAACTGATATCTAACTGTTCACATCATGGACTCAGCACCCTGATAGCTACCGAATAATTTCTTTTAGTGTCGTGCGGGTATCGGCGCAACGTTTCCAGACACGAAGCCGACACCATACGGACACCTCAAACAGGGCATTTATTTCGGGGCATTGCAACAACTTTGCAACAATTAACAGAAAAGCCCCCGCATTTCTGCAAGGCTTCTCTAGTTCAACTTACGTTTGCTGGAGCCTGCGAGACTCGAACTCGCTACCTCCTGCTTGCAAAGCACGTTCGTCGCAATCGCCAAACAAGCATTCGTATTGCATATAAGTTGCGCACTTCGAGGGAATTCAGGAGGATTGTGCATTCAGGCAACAATCACGTGCGAAGGAACAAGTCTTGGCGAAATTACATGTGCTGGGATCAGGTGGCCCGAGACCGATAAAGGCGCGATTTGGATCCTCGCACATCGTCGATGTTGGGGGCAGGAAGATCATGTTCGATTGTGGTCCAGCAACTACATACAAAATGGCACAGACCGGCCTGCATCCACTAGACATCGACTATCTATTCTTCACGCACCACCACTTCGACCACGATGTTGATTACCCATGTTTCATGATGACCCGCTGGGATGAAAGCGTCGGAAAAGAACAGCCATTGCGAGCATTCGGTCCGAACAACACAGAATCGATTACTGAAAGGCTGATAGGAGAAAAAGGTGCTTTCGCATACGACATCAACGCTCGCACCAACCATCCGCTTAGCAAATCTACGTATCAAAAACGTGGTGGAATTCTGCCAAGGCCGCGGATGAACGTCATTGCAAAGGATGTTGGCCCAGGAACAGTTTTTACGGGGAATGATTTCGAAGTTACCGCCGCCCCTGCAGAACATGTCGAGCCGTATCACGATTCTTTAGCGTACCGTCTCGACACCTCAGAAGGCTCGATCGTATTCACCGGTGATACCGAGCCATGCGAGCGGATCGTCGAATTGGCTCGTGGCGCTGATGCACTCGTTTCAATGTGTGGCAACTTCGAGTCGGTGTACGACGCACGGCCAAACGATATCGGCCAAACTGGAACACTTGGTGCTGCCGAGATGGCAGCCGAGGCTGGGGTGAAAGAGTTATTTCTGGTTCATGTTGGTCCAGATCTTTCAGCGCCAGAAAACCGTGAGCGTGGAATCGCTGAAGTGAAGACCGTGTTCGATGGTGAAATTACGCTGACCGATGAACTACAAACGTACGACTGGCAGAAGCACGATCACAGCCACGACGACCCGGCATCTGGTCCTGAAGTACATCCACACATACATCGTCACTAAGCGCTGACTTCAGATTGCTAGCTGCTCGTAAGCTCTGAAACCACTCGCTTGGCGCTTAGCACAGCCGACTCAAGACCAGAGTTCTCGGTGTAATCACCACAGTAGTGGATGTTGTCGTGCGGGGCTCGAATGTCGTTAATTTGATTCAACCTGCCCACACGCCATGGACAGATAGCGTGCGGCCAGTGCTTAAGCGCACGATCGAGAACGCGCCCAGGAGCGGTCGGAAAAATCTCAAACAGATCTTTTTCAAATTCGTCCAGCGCGTCATCATCTGACATTTTCTGAAGCGTTTGTGAACCGTCGTCTCCGGCATAAAGCCTAATTAGCCCACGACCGTCTTTCCTCTTCATATCATCGGTGAAGGTGAATGTTGGGTCTCCGATTCCGATGGTTTTCATACCAACCACAGGTACTCGCCAAACCCCCTCACCAAAAAATTCCTCAGAAGGCCTATCGACTAAAAATGCAGCCGAAGACATGGTTCCATACTCACACTGCTCCAACGCCACTCGTTTAAAGTCGGGGAGATCCTGTACAACACCTAGAGCCAATGGAGCAGGAACGGCCATCACACACTTCTTGGCTTGAACGGTGTGTAACGTCCCATTTTTCTCGTACCGGACTGTCGCTCCACTGCCGGTTGATACAACCTCGATGACAGCCGCACCAGTTTCTACTCTCGCTTTGGTTTTTTCGGCAAGTGTCCGAGTAAGCTGTACTGTTCCGCCCTCGACAAAGAACTCGTCGGCGGCATGGTGCAGGAACGTGTTTACTGGCTGAAACGCCGCTACTTCTGCTGCACCTAGAGTGCTAGAAGACTTGGCGATCGAATCCCAGAAGGCTTTCACGTCCGGGTGCCGAATGTTCATTCGCTCGACAAGGGTTTTCTCAGAAAGTTCCTGCATCTTTTGATCATCGGAACGTGGTGTTTTGTCTACGATCCCGCTGTAGCGAGATCGCATTCTGATGATTCCGAACGCCATCTTGAGTTTTTCAAACAGCGGAATCGGTAATCCCAGTAGGAACCTAAAATCCGACGAGCCGGCTACGAACTTGCCTTTCATGTAAGTCGATGTCTTTGTCTTGTCGATTAAAGTGCGGGTCATACCCAATTCATCAGCCAATTTCGCAACATTCGTCTCGCCACCCGGAATCATCTGAGCGCCCTGATTGAAAACGTAGGGACCTATGTTCGTAGATAGCGTTCGCCCTCCGCATATATCCTCTTTCTCAAGTAGCAAAACATTCTGATTTCCGAGCTGATATGCGACTGTCAAACCCGCGATTCCGCCCCCGACGATTACCACGTCATAGGTTTCTGAGGTGTTTGGCTGAGAGGTCATATCAACGATCCGTTTTTGGTTGGCGAGTTGCCCTTACGCGGCGAAGCGCTCGCATACTTGCGAGGGCTTCTACTTTAAATTGACCTGCCCCCGATAGCGTTACCACTTATTATCTCGGATTTGCGACCAACTGAAGCCTGGGCATAATCGCCTCAGGCGCCGGTGGTCGGTATCCAAGTGAACTGTGCGGTCGGATCGTGTTGTACTCCCTTCGCCATTGCTCTGTCAGTATCTCGA
>CAJXEJ010000076.1 GCA_913052475.1 uncultured Dehalococcoidia bacterium | reverse complement strand
CTTCGTCGGTTGTGATTCGTACTATTGGTGCATTGCCGATGATTGCAACTTTTAGGTCGGTGATTTTCATTTCTGCTCCGGGGCCGCGAGGCGACGTTTACAAGTAGTTCGGCGAAATACTACCCTCGGAGCACCGCGACATGGCAAGAATATGATCGAGTGTCACATCGCCCGATAGCAAATTCACTCAACTCTTCAGCGGATACAGTCCCGTCTTGGGAGTATCGTCTGTTCGAACTGCTCAGCCTGATCGCGGATCAGACCGTTGTACCAGTAGCTACGCCCAAGTAATTTTCGAGCATTCGCACGAAATCCGACGAATGATCGAAGAAATCCCCAGGAAACTGGAAACTTTCCGACGATGATCCACGAGCGATTATCGTTGAGATGTTCGAAGACGTGGCGATAAGCTACTACAGGTTTGGTCGAGCGAATTAGTCACACTCGTCCTTGCGCTAGATCCCTGAACTGCCGTTTGGGACGTGCGATGAGAGCCTGCTGTTATCCTGAATTCACTTTCAGGATCAATTGGTCGGATGCCCACGATAAATGTAATTCGGTATTACTATTCGTCCCAGTAAACCCTTCCTGACTTTATGGAGACGAAATGAAAGTAGCGACGTGGCGCGGTGGTGCTGAAATAACAATCGACGAGGTTCCAATTCCTAAGGCGGGTCCGAGCGAGTTGGTGATGAAGGTTCTTTCGTCTGGAATATGTGGAACCGATATTCACAAAACTCAGGGGCTGTTTCCGGCTAATCCCCCCGACATACTTGGTCACGAGTTCGTTGGTCCCGTTGTTGAAGTGGGCGAAGGCGTCGACGAATCGCTAATTGACGAAGTAATCGCCTGTACGCTGAATCCAGCGTGTGGTGAGTGCCAGGGGTGTCTAACATGGTCGGCAATGCACTGCGAACGCAACAAGCGCTACTCGGGTGGATTCGCCGAGTACATTCTCGTAGATCATCGTCAGGCACACATAGTGCCCGACGGACTCGACCACGAAACCGCGTCGATGGCGGAGCCACTCGCCTGCGTGATCTCCACCTTCAACATGCTTGATGTTGAAGAAGGATGCGACGCACTGGTTGTTGGCGGTGGTTTGCTTGGACTTCTCACGGTCGGAATACTAAAGCTGCGCGGGGCAGGAAAAATCATCCTGTCCGAACCAAACCCCCAACGTCTCGCTATGGGTACGCAGTTCGGCGCCGACATCCTCAACGATCCGACAAAAGACGATCTCGCTGAATTGGTGAACGACACAACTGGCGGTTATGGCGTGAAGATTGGCGCCGAGGCGGTCGGTGTGCCGCAATTGGTTGCCAACGTGTCCAAGATGATTCGTCCACGTGGCAATCTGGTTCTTGTTGGTGTGATGCCGCAGGGATCGGCGTTGCCAGTCGACCTCTACGATCTGCACTACAAAGAAATCACGATGAGCGGCGCATTCGGTGCTGGCGATGCCTTTGGAGAGTCGCTTGAAACCCTGGCGAAGCTAGATTTCACTGGTGTCGTAAGCGGAAGGTTCCCACTCGAGAAAACCGCCGAAGCTCTGCAGATTTCCGCAGCAGGCGGTGGTGTGAAGTACATGATCGCTCCGCACGATTAACCCTAACCAGTTCAACTGACCCTAGCGCATGATCCCATCCGGCGGTAATCTGCGGGCGCTCGCAACATTCGGCGCGGAAATGTAAGCGCACCACTGTTATAGATAAAGGTATTTCATGGCAAAGCTCTCAGGTGGAGAAGCCCTCATCAAATCACTGGTTCGTGAGGGTGTCGAAGTCGTTTTCGGTCTACCCGGCGTACAGATGTATGGTATTGTCGCCGCTTTGCGGGACGAACCGAGCATCCGGTTCGTTGTCACTCGAAACGAAACTGCCACGAGCTACATGGCGGATGGCTATGCCAGAACAACCGGCAAGCCGGGCGTGGTACTGGTTGTACCGGGACCCGGGATTTACAATGCAGGTGGCGGACTTTCGACGGCGTTCTCCCGGTCATCTCCGATCGTTTTGATCGCAGGTCAAATCCCACGAGCGACTATCGGAAAAAACCTTGGCGGACTTCATGAGGTCAACGACCAGAAGGAAATCACGAATCCAGTAACCAAGTGGCAAAAGCAAGTGCTTCGTCCACACGAGGTTCCGGAAAGTATTCACGAGGCATTCCGACAGGCTCAGACAGATCGACCCTCACCAGTTCATTTCGAACTTCCACCGGAAACGATGGTGGAGCGAGAGGAAGTCGAACTTCTTGAGCCGGCAAAGATCGACCGCAAAGTACCGGAGAACTCGGTCATTGAGCAGGCCGCTCGAGAAATAGCCGCAGCTCGAAAGCCTGTCATTTACGCAGGTGGTGGAATTGCCCGTTCCGACGCCGAGGCCGAGCTTGTCGCTTTCGCCGAAGCCCATCAGATTGCCGTGCTCACTTCGGCGGGTGGTAAAGGCGCGATGTCCGAGCGGCACGCACTTGCACTCGGTGGTTCGCTGGGTCCGGTAGGCCAGTTGAAAGATTACATCGAGGACGCCGATCTGGTGATCGGTATCGGCACTCGATTCTCGATGCGTAATCAGGCTGCTGCCGAAGCACGTCTAGTTCATATCGATGCTGATCCGGCGATGATCGGTCATGTGCACCAGAACTCGTTGGGCCTTGTGGGCGATGCCAAAGCTACTCTGCCTGAACTCAGTGTAGCTATTACAGCCGCAGGCGGTGGAAGCTGGGAATCACCCGTCGATGAAGTCGCTCGAATTCAGGACACACTTGCGAACAGTGAGGAAGAACTGAATCGTCCTCAAGAGGACTACATCCGAGCACTCCAGGAAGGCGCACCGAGTGATGCCATCATGGTGTTTGGTATGACTCAACTGGGATACTACTCACGTCCCCGCTGGATTACCGAAAATCCAAAGTCGTATATCGACTCTGGCTACTCAGGAAACCTTGGATTCGCTTTTCCGACCGCTCTTGGTGCGAAGGTTGGAAATCCTGATAAGCCTGTTATCTGTGTTACTGGTGATGGTGGATTCATGTACAACTCGTCCGAAATATCGACCGCAGTGAAGTACGGAATCAATCTCGTCACTGTCATCTACAACGATGGACACTACGGCAATGTGGCTCGTGATCTGGACGACGATTTCGGTGGTGCTTACGAAACAGAATTCGTGAACCCAGATTTCCTAAAACTAGCCGAGGCTTACGGTGCTGTTGGACTTCGAGCCAAAGACCCATTCGACGTGAAGAACGTCATCCCCAAAGCACTGTCAATGAACAAGCCAGTGTTTATCGACGTGCCGGTGTCACGAGTACCCCGACCAAAACAATGGTCGACCAGGGCAGCATGGACGAAGCCGCAGGAAGGACTGATTGACTGAGGCGATCATTTCTCAGGCGTGGCTCGAAATCAGTGACAGCTGTCACCTGAACTAAATTCAGGGTATATGGGTAGTTTAAATACTTCGGATTTCCTACGCACTAAATCAATGTCAGAAAAATGTTCGGCACGTCAGTTCGTTTGTGATCCCATCTCATGCGGTGCCAACGCTGCTGCAATCGCAAAATTGGCCGGGGTTGGGATACCGTGCTTCTTGCCAAGTTCCACTACACGACCGTTCAGTAGTTCGATCTCGATTGGATTACCTGCTATGAGATCGTGCCCCATCGATCCGATGATGAACGGCTCTCGTGCTTGAGTCCCGGCCAGCATGGCGGTGGCAGTCGATTCCGGTAGATCAACGCCTTCTGCGCGGCCGATCGCTGCTACTTCCGACAGAACCTGCAAATACATCTCGGTAGTTGGTTCCTTTGCGAATATCTCGCCGATTGGTTTGCGAGTAAGCGCCGTCATTCCGCTGAGCGCACAGATAAAAATGAATTTTTGCCATAGAGCCAGTTCGATATTATCGTGTGCTTCGGCAGCGAGACCGGCTGAGACACAGCATTCGACCAAAGCAGTCACGCGATCAGACGCCGTGCTTTCGGCGTTCTGCAAGGCAGGCATCTCCCCAATCACCAGTGACCCCGGACCACCTGGTTGATCAACCACACCTGGCTCAGCGATCATGGCCGAGACCGTAGCGGTGCAGCCCAGCACACGCTCAACCCCGAATGCTTTGCTGAGCAACGGTTCGCTATCGATTCCGTTCTGAGTCGAAATGATTATCGTGTTCTCGCCAACCATGTCACCTGAAGTCATCGACTCGATTGCAGTGTCGGTACCCCAACTTTTCACGGCGAATATCACCAGATCAACTTCGTCTACCGAAGACATGTCGTCGGTAGCGGAACAATCGATCAGAAAATCGCCAAGTAAAACTGAATTCAACTGAAGGCCGTTCTTGTTGATTGCTTCAAGATGAGGGCCTCGAGCGATCATCGTTACTTCAGCTCCAGCTCGTGCCAGTGCACCACCGTAGAACGCACCCGTGCCGCCCGCGCCCACAACCGCTACTTTGAAGTTGTCGTCAGTCAATGGTCCTTCTGTCGTTGCTTCCGGTAATTGAATTAGGCACCAATCTTATGGCAGCACATCGTGCATGTGTACAGCTATCATCTGTCACATGTTGCAACTTCTCATTCACAACGCCAGAATCATCGACGGAACTGGATCGCCGTGGTTTCGTGGTGCCCTGCTCGTCGACAACAACACGCTGACGATCAAGCGAGGCGAAATCAATCTCGACGACTACGAAGCTGAAAAGGCGATCGACGCGAACGATAACGTTGTCTGCCCTGGGTTCGTTGATCTTCATTCCCACGCAGGTTTAACCATTCTGGGCGAACCTCATCATGATCCCAAGGTGCGGCAGGGCGTTACGACCGAGCTCGTGGGAATCGACGGTATTTCTCATGCACCTTTCAAGTCACGCGAAGAGTTGGAGCGATACATTTGGATGGATGCCGGACTGAACTGGTACCCACCTGATCCTAATTGGCTCACAACTCAGGAACTGCTCAATAAATACGACGGCACTGTGGCGGTCAATATTGCCTGCATACTCGGTAATTCGCCGGTGCGAATCTGGTCGACTGGATGGAACGATAAACCGGCAACGAAAGCCGAAATTGAAAACATGAAGGCGGTCATTCGCGAGTCTATGGAGGAAGGCGCATGGGGGCT
>CAJXEJ010000075.1 GCA_913052475.1 uncultured Dehalococcoidia bacterium | reverse complement strand
CAGGGCGTCGCGTTCGAGGATCTCGCGGTTTGCGGTCGGCTATACGAAATGGCGGTCGAACGTGGCATTGGGATGGGGTTGGGATAGGTTTGACCCCTTCTCCTGTGAGGGAGAAGATGAGCTAGGGCTTCCGATATCCCGACTCCGGGGACTCCGCTCAGGACGCAAAAAACCGGAGTGGGGATGCTCTGGTCTTTTCAGGTATTGGCTGTTCGATATCCTGAATCGAGTTCAGGATGACGAAGATGCCCCAGCGTCTAATCGCCTACAGGCGTACACTCCCGCCAAACTGCTTTTCGATTGGCGATGAGCGAACACCAGCATGAAAGACACTCCTGTGGCACTCGATTACCTGAAATTCAACGATTCCAACTCCATACGAGTTCCAGCTGAAGATCTACATAAACAGGTTTCGGCGATATTGCAGGGAGTTGGCACCCCTGAAGAGCACGCCGAAATCACCGCCAAGATCCTCGTTTCTTCGAGCCTCCGGGGTGTCGAAACGCACGGTGTAGCCAACGTCGTTCGATATTCACAGTCCATTGAGGGAGGGGAGTACACGGTTCCTCAGACAGTCGAGACCATTTCAGAGACAGGCACATCGGCGTTACTGAGCTGTGGCAACGGTCTCGGGTTCGTCGCTGCGCATCAAGGCATGGAAATGTCGATCGCCAAGGCGAAAGAGTTAGGTCTCGGTATGACCACGATCAGGGATGGCCACCACATCGGCATGGTTGGCTACTACCCGATGATGGCGGTTGAACAGGACATGATCGGAATGGCGATGACCAACGGCAACAAATCCGTCCGCCCTGCGCTTGGTGCTCGTCCTCGGCTCGGGACCAACCCGATTGCATTCGGCGCCCCCGCAGGCGAAGAGCGAGACTTCAACTTAGATATGGCAACAAGCACGGTCGCAAGTGGAAAGATCGCTCTGGCAAAGCGACTCGGTGTACAGATGCCCGTTGGCTGGACTGTCTCGGCTGAAGGCGAACCCATCACCGAACCTCGAGGCGAAAGGGGAGAAGACTGGGCAATAAATCCGCTCGGTGGCACACGTGAACAGGGCTCGCATAAGGGTTACGGTCTCGGTCTGGTGGTCGAAATTCTGTGCGGAGTTCTCTCTGGAGGCGGTTTCGGAGCGCAGCTTTCACCTGGTCAGAATATGACCTGGACAATGGCGATCGATATCGCAAAATTCCGCGACGTCGACGATTTCAAGGCGATGATGGACGACATGATTCGCGAACTCCACGCCACGCCCACGCTTCCGGGCGAAGATCGAGTGCTTGTCGCCGGTGATCCGGAAGCCGATTGCGAGGACGATCGCTTGGTAAATGGTGTTCCAGTCGAGAACGGTCAGTATGACGAGATGCGGGCGAGAGCGATTGAGTTGGATGTCGAGGTGTTCATCTAGATGAGCGGTGATCGAACTCCTCTTCCGAGTGAGGGTTCATTGCGACAAGTCCCAAGGTGACAATCCCTCCTTATGGTTAACAAAGTAAAACTCAACGATTCGAATTCGACTCGAGTTCCTGCTGGCGCTCTGCAGCAGCAGCTTTCGTCGATATTTCGGGGGGTAGGTACGCCGGAAGACGATGCTAAAGTGGCCGCAAAAGTTCTTGTATCGGCCAGTGTTCGTGGAGTGGATACCCATGGTGTAGCGAACGTGGTTGGATATTCGAAGAACGTCGAGGACGGCGTCTACACCGTGCCGCAGAAGACCGAAGTGCTCAGCGAATCTGAAACAACGGCCCTGGTGAGTGGCGGTAACGGCATAGGGCTTGTTTCTGCCTATCGGGCTATGGAAATGGCGATCGAGAAGGCGAAGAAGCAGGGTCTGGGCATGGTGAGCATCAAGGACGGGCACCACGTTGGAATGGTTGCTTACTACGCCATGATGGCGCTCGAGCACGACATGATCGGTATGTCGATGACCACTGCGGCGCCGGCGGTACGGCCCGCGCTCGGGGCGAAGAAAATGATGGGGACGAATCCGATCGGATTTGCCGCACCTGCTGGTGAAGAGCGAGATTTTGTGCTTGACATGGCGACTTCGACCGTTGCGAGCGGCAAAGTGGCACTGGCCCGTCGAATCGGCGTGCCAATTCCGGCAGGATGGGCTGTGACTTCAGAGGGCGAGGCGATTACAGAGCCGCCAGCGGGCGAGAACGAAACGTGGGCATTAAATCCGCTTGGTAACAACCGTGAGCAGGGATCGCACAAAGGTTATGGTCTAAGTGTGATGGTGGATATTTTGTGCGGTGTTCTTTCGGGCGGTGGTTTCAGTTCGCAGTTGGCCCGGGGTGAGAATATGAGCTGGGTGATGGCGATCGATATTGGACGTTTCCGGGATATCGACGAATTCAAGTCGATGATGGACGACATGATTCGTGAGTTGCACGCGACACCGACCTTGCCGGGCGAAGATCGCGTTATGGTTGCGGGCGATCCTGAGGCCGACGCGACTGACGACCGCCTCGCAAACGGGGTACCGGTCGAAAACGGTCAATACGCGGCAATTCGGGAGCAGGCAGTTGAGTTGGGTGTTGAGGTGGTTATCTAGTGGTTTTCTCCATCTAATCGATCGATGGTTTAGGCAACAAGTTGCCGACCGTAGTTTGGCCTGAACTCGTCGATCCTATGGTTTCGAATGCCACCAGATGATTTCCCGAGTGGAGCCGAGGGATCTGGTGTAGGGACGTGCTTGTGACCTCATGGTACGTGGGCGTCACCCTGCTACCCATCCACCGAAGATCCCACCACTACGCTTCGCTGCGGTCGGGAAATCGGATTCGGGCAAAGGCAGAAATAAGAGGGTGCCAACTAATTAGTTTCGATTTGGATGATTTCGGTTTGACGATTGCCGGTGACTTCAGGTCCGTCTTCTCCTAGAAAAATATCCATTTCGGAGCGAACCCCAAATTTGGGCAGATAAATGCCCGGTTCGATTGTTACGCCGACTCCGTTGATGACGGTACGGGTGTCGTGGGTCTCCCAGTCATCAAGATTCACGCCATCCGAGTGGACTTCGTAGCCGAGCGAGTGGCCGAGTCGGTGGACGAAGTATTTTCCATAGCCAGCACTGTCGATTACTTCGCGGGCTACTCTATCAAGCTCCCACCCCTGCGGGTTGTCGCCTTCCAGCACACGGGTTTCGAGGAGATTGAAGGCGGCATCACGTGCGCCTGCGACAGCGTCGAACACTTCTTGATGCTTCGAGCTTGGCGGTTCACCAAGTTTTGCTGTCCATGTGATGTCGGCTGAAATATTGCGTTCGTTGGAATGCTCTGGCTTCTTACGTGCCCACAGATCGATCAGTAGCCAACCCTCTCGTCGGATGACGGATGAGTCAGACGGCTGAGGATCGTAGTGAGGATCGGACGAATGCTCGTTGAAGGCGACTACCGGCCCATCGTCGAACTCGAGACCAGCGCGCTCGAACCTGCCTCGAATGTGCTCGGCGATATCGTGCTCGGTCAGTGCCCACCGAATGTTCTCGCCGACGTATTGGAAGGTCTGTTTCACGATGCGGTCAAGGGCTTCCACGGCGAAGAAATGTGATTGGAGTTGATCGGAAGTCCAGCGTTCGGTCGAATACTGAATCACATCTCCTGATGGAACTACTTCAGGACCGAGCGATCGCACGAGTTCGACCGTTCCGGCGTCGACTCGTGCCACTCGTGGGAGTTCGTACAACGGCGAGTATTCCATTGCCACACGGCTGGCGTTGGCGATGAAAATTTTCAGCCCGTCAACCATCTGCTGGCGATTTCCGTATGCAGTGATGTCTGGTGATCCAGCAGGGAATCGTCCGGTATCGACTTCGTGCACCAGAAGCTGCGGTTCGCCATCTGCCGGTATCCAGAGCCACACGGGGCGTGTGACGTGTTCGATGTGTCGTCCCAGGGCGGCTTCGAAGACGGGGTTGGTGTATCGATAATCCCGGGTTAGCCAGCCATCGATACCTGTGGATTGCAGGAAGTGGCGAGCGTCATCAAGAGAGTTGCCGGAAGGGGCGAGATCGTTATGGCTCATAGTGCTTGTCGTTGATAAGACTTTTTGGTCGATTCTCACCAGTTTCGGCGTACCACGGTTTGTTTTCTTCCGCGTATCTAGCAGACCATTTCTTCTGTTGTCGGGAGGAATGCCATCGAGTCCAGGCGAACCAGTCGGCGAAAAGCATGGGAATAAGAGTTAAGATCCCGCCAATCGCACTCGATTCGGGTGCCCACTTCGGAAACATGTTGAACGGAACGCAAATGCATATCAGGTTGACTGAACCGAGATGCACGAAGATCCAGAATCCGAGCATCGGAATACCGACCACAACAATCGCTATGTAGACGGCGGTCTTATCGTGCAATCGGATCGGGACACGCAGAGGTGATGACATGGCCACCAAATACTACAGTTTTGATTTAGCCAATTCGGTATACGAAACCAACGCTTTTTCGTAGGCTTCAGGCGTGTTAATGTCGAGACGGACGATTGCTGAATCGAACTCAATCCTGTGGTGGTCGATGTCGGGTATTTTGAAAATCGCCCGCACACCTTCACCTTTTTCGGTGATGGCGGCAAGTTCAGTCTGTAGTTTGGCGTCGAAAATCAACGGATGACCGCCATGACCGTCGAAACCCGGTGAAGTGATATCGGCTCCAAAGTCAGAGTGCTTTCTGAGCATCTTTTCGATCACCCACGCAGGTCGTGGCTGGTCGACTGCGAGAAACACGATCGTGTGGGTACTGTCAGGGAGTTCCGACACGCCGGCTTTGATCGAGGTGGTTTTTCCTTCGAGAAATTTTGGGTTGTACACCCTGATGATCCTCGGTCGGTCCTTCAGCAGGAGAGCCATCTCAATGTCGTACTTGCCGGTTACCACGATCACCGTGTCGCAGCCGCCCTGAAGCAGTGAGTTCATCTGATATTCGATGAGGGTTGTACCGCGCCATGGCAGCAATGCCTTTGGGCGACCCATCCGACTCGACTCTCCGGCAGCGAGCAGGATGCCGACCGCGTTGTAGTTCGGCACGTTAGTCGGCGCCTACTGGTTCGAACGACTCGGTAGCTTCTGAACGTCGTGCGGCCTTTTCAGCCGCTTTGTCGATAAGGCTCTGGTCGAGTTTGAGCGTTCCGCCATCACCTCCGAGCCGGAATGCAACGATTTCTGCCATGATAGAAAGTGCGATTTCTTCGGGTGTTCGAGCCGAAATGCTGAGACCGATAGGGGAGTGGACGCTCTGGACTTCT
>CAJXEJ010000074.1 GCA_913052475.1 uncultured Dehalococcoidia bacterium | reverse complement strand
TATCGATGTGACAAGCTGACGATTTCACCCACACCCCAACCCTCTCACTACTAGGGAGAGGGGAGCGTTACATAGGTCAGTGCAATGGAATTTGCTTCTTCACTAGCCGACTGTTTTCGTGGGTCAACGTGGTGATGGTCTCGACACCCTGATCGATCAAATAGTGCCTGCCTCCTTTGATGTTCGCACCGACTTGAGCGCTTGAATGACTGTCGTCACCGAAGGAGAACGGAACGCCTAGTTCCATCGCTTGTTTTACTATCCACGGAGCCGGGTAGGGTGAGCTGAGTCCCTTCGGCAGCGCACTGACGTTCAAGTCGAGAATGCATCCTGCGGTTTTCGCTTTTTGCAGTGCGTCGTTGATCGCACGATTGACTCCCGCGGTCTCGTGCTCGCTGGCACCATCGCTGTAAAGTCGGGGCAGGTCGAAGTGTCCAACGATTTCGGGTTTGACCTGTTCGATCATTTCTCCGAGCAGCTCGTAGTACCTCAAGAGGAACGGTTCCAGTCCGCCCCTGTTGGCAACCGCTTTGTCGAAATCTTCCTGGCTGGTGTCGAACGGTATTTCGTCAACCCAGTGGACAGAGCCTACGAGGTAGTCGAGTGAATATGTTTTTTTGAGTTTGATGGCGTTGGCAGCAAACGAGGCTTCTGGGACGACTTCGACTTCGGCTCCACGCAGGACTTCTAATCGACCTGCAAATTCTGTGGCCAGCTCGTTGACGGTCTGGACGTATGAAGAAAACGTTCGTTCCAATTCGACGTAGGTTAGTCCAGCTGTTTTTTCTTCTTCGTAGAGAAACTTTTTGCCGTTGGCGGGAGCGTGGGCAGTGACACCAAAAGTTGAGTAGCCATACTCAACCGCCGCATCGAGCATGACTCGGAGGGTGTCGTGCCCGTGCTCACAGAAGTCTCCGCTGTGACCGCCGTGTAGTGAGATTTTCCAAGGGGTGGGCATTGGCTGAGTTGGTTAGGAGGTGCGCTGTAGTGACGGCGTAGCAGGTTGTTCGTTGGGTTCCCCCACACCCTAACCCTCTCCCTGACAGGGGGAGAGGGTACTGATTAGCCTAGAACCTGCGTTGAGGGTAGGCGAGTTGGCCGGTGTGATTGGTGCCATCTACCTGATATACCTCGCCGCCGGCGAACGTTACGAATAACGTTCCGAGCGATGGGCCACCATATGTGCAGTTGGTCGGGTTGTCGGCGGGAGCCGGGTGTGTGCGAACGACTCGACCTGACGGTTCGAACTCGTAAATCATCGGACCGGGGCCCAGCGACGCTGACCCCGCTGATGCCAGAATCGCTCCAGACGAAGTCAGAGTCATGCCGTCGATACTGCGACCTCGTCCGAAATCGTGGAGCACCTGATGATCGCCAAGCGTTCCGTCGTCATTGACCGGGTAGGCCAGTAGTCGTTTTGGTTTGTTTGGGCCGTTCGGCGTGTCGGCTACGAAAAGAGTTTTTTGATCGATCGACAGTAAAACACCGTTGGGTTTGTGGGTATCAAATGTCACCCTAGTGGTGTTCCAATTCCCCCCAAAGGTGTGCTCTGCCATGTAGACCGATTCGTGTTCGAGATTGTTGGGATTTTGCGAGTAATTCGGATCGGTGAAATAGACCCGCCCCTGTTGGTCGACCGCAATATCGTTGGGCCAGTTCAGAGTTTCGCCGCCAAACGCATCGCTGATTATCGTCGGATCGGCGTTCGGGTTTTTGGGATCAACCTTGGTCACTCTATGAGCATCGCTTTCGCAAACGAATAGCTGTCCTTGGCGATCAAACGTCTGACCGTTCGCTGCACCAGTGTTCTCTCGCCATACGGTGTTCTCGTTGGTCTTGGGATCCCACCGAAATGTCGTGTGGGCGGCACACTCGTTGTAGAGCAGACCCGATCCGTCCCACACCGGACCTTCGGTCAGCGTGTCGTGATTTGCGATCAGGGTCCATTTCCATTCGGACATTATGTTGCTACTTCCAGTTTTATGTTTTGAGATTGGAGGGGAGTTGGCTGTATTGGTCGAAACTATTCAGTCGTAGTCCTTAACTGCTCGGCCAGAGCAGGTGTCCGGTCATGCCAGTGTTGCGGGCTACCAGGCAGTGGCCTTCGATCGACGACACGTAGAGGTCTTCGCCGGCGAACGTGCAGTTGGTGGGCCGTTGCGCGGGTGTTGGGTGAGTCTCGATGATTCGACCCTTGGGATCGAACACAGTCACGTTTCCGCCGGGACCAGATATCTCCCAACCTGTGCAGGCGACTATATTGCCTTCACTCGATAGCGTCATGCCGTCGATGCCTCGGTGCGGCCCAAAGTCGTTGAGCGCCTCGAATTCACCGAGCGATCCATCGTCATTGACAGGATATGCCCGAAGTTCACGGGCTTCGCTTGCCCGGTAGTCACTCTGTGCCACGTAGAGAATCTTGTAATCAGACGAAAACAGCAGACCGTTCGGCATGCTGGTGTCGAAGGTGCGTCGAACGGTCTTATACGAACCGTCTTCTTGCGGCTCAGCAGAGATGATCGCTGAGAAGCCAATGCCGATGTCTGGATTCACGTCACCAACGCGGTCTGAAAAGTAGATCGAACCTGAGGGCGTGATTGCCAGATCGTTCGGAGAGTTGATTCGTCGGCCGCCGAGTCGATCGGCGATGGTCACGGTGTCACCGTTGGAATCGAACCTGACGATCTTGCGTCCGCCACCGGAGCACCCAAATAGTCGACCTTCGCTGTCGAAATTGAGACCGTTCGTGCCCTCGGTGTCTTCTCTCCATACCTCGACGAGGTTCGTGGCAGGATCGTAGGACATGATTCGGTTCATGGCGATATTGGAGTACAACAGCCGCTCACCGTTCCAGGCGTTGCCTTCAGTGATCGAGCCGATTACCGGCGCCGCGTGCTCAAATTTCCAACTCATGTGTTTTCCTTTCACCGTGGGAAGGTGTTGCCTGAACTGGTTGGTTGATCTGTTTTGATTTTGTATGCTCTCAAGCGCAGCCTAGTTGATCGGCTAGGTCGTGAAAATCTTTTGCGAAGTAGGCGAAATCGGGTTCGGGCTCAAGATCGGGTTGTTTTGCGTCGCCGAATTCCTCGGGTCGAGTAACGAGTGCCGCTTTCAGCCCGGCGCTGACAGCACCCCGCAGATCACTGTTATGGGCGGCGACCAGCATAACCTGATCTCGCTGAAAGCCAAGAAGCTCGGCGGTGCGTTGGTAGGCAAGGGGATGAGGTTTGTACTTTCCTGCCAACTCCGCCGAGAGTACGGCGTCCCAAGGCAGGTTGGCGTACTTTGCCATGTTCGTAAGCAGGGCTACGTTTCCGTTCGAGAGAGAGCAGACAACGAATTTCGACTTCAATCGAGTCAGGCCTACCGTTGAATCGGGCCAGCCGTCGAGTCGATGCCAGGCTTTGTTGAAGTGGACTAGCTCGTTTTCATCGATCTCCGGAAATCCGTACTGTTCCAGCAGTACATCGAGTCGTTCACGGTGAATCTGGTCAACGATCTTCCACTCGTCTTCGCCTGCATTCACCTTTGCCATGCCAGCGTGATACCCGGCGCGCCAGTCGTCGGCGAACTGGTTCCAGTCGGCATCCACGCCGTAGCTTGCACCAAATTCCGCCACTTGGCGAGATATCGACGTGCGCCAATCGACGACCGTGCCAAACACATCGAATACGAGTGCTCGGATGTCTTTTTTGGCGTCGCTCAATAAATTTCTCCCGTTGGCTGGATCTTACTCGACCGGTCGTAAATTCAGTCGTTATTCGAAGCCGCATGACGGCACTACTTTCTCGTCGGGCGGTATTCTAGTTGCCCGCATCGGTCTGTCCAAATCTGAAATGCGGTTGGATCGGTGTTTTTACCGGTATGGATTCGTTGTTAGGCGTCACTGCACAACCCAAAAAGAAGTACTCGCCGCTCTGGAGTAGCGCGATCGATCACAAATTCATTCTTGGTGTGAACTACGGCATCGTGAAGGGTGGGCACATGGAATCGCTGGGCAGCGATGGCGAGAGTCTGGATCTGCTGTTCGACGGTGGAGGTTTATCGAACTGGGTCTACCGTGGATCGACTCGACAAGCAATCACGGAATCGGTTGCACGTTCGCTTCTCTGGCTAGAGCGCGTCCGGCACAAGGCAGCGATATTGAAGCGGCGTTTCGTAGTGCGAAACAGTTCGTGTGGGAAGTAATGAACGAGGCGTATCCGGTCGGGCAGGCGTACGGTCCGCTCAACCCCATGTAGTGCCTTTGTGTTGACGATTGATTTTGACCGTATTCAGTGCGACTAACGAGGAATAACCGACCGATGGCTGATCCAAAACGTCTCTACCTGACCGAAGCCGATGTTACCGAGATGCTCGACATGAAGCTGGCGCTTGAGGCGCTTGACGAGGCTTTTCGTGCGCGCTCAGGGGGTGAGGTTCGCAATGAGCCACGCCATCGACTCGCGACCGGTAACGGCTCGATGAACTTTATGGCTGCCACGTGGCCCGAACGTGGGTGGGCAGGGCACAAGTCGTATGTGAGCGGTGACTTTCGAGTGATGCTGTACGGCACACATGGCGAAGGATTATTGGCTGTAATTGGTGCAGGTCGGATGGGCCAGGTACGCACCGGTGCTGCCTCGGGGATCGCAACGAAGTACATGGCACGGGAGAATTCGTCTTCAGTCGGGATTATCGGATCGGGCTATCAGGCTGAGACGCAGCTAGAAGCGGTGTGTGCCGTGCGGGATATCAAAGCTGTGAAGGTATTTTCTCGAACTGCTGAAAAACGAGAGAATTTTGCTTCGGTGATGAGTGAGCGACTCGGTGTCAACGTTGAAGCGGTGGATTCGAAAGAGGCAGCGGCTGAAGGAATGGATGTGCTGGTGGCGGTGACGAGTTCAGTCGAGCCGGTGATCACGGGCGACATGATCGAGCCGGGGATGCACATCAATGCTGCCGGTAATAACTCGTGGATGAAGCGGGAGCTGGATACAGCTGCGATTGTGAAAGCTGACCTAGTGGCTTGCGATGATATCGATCAGACGCGAATCGAGTGCGGTGAGCTAATGCGTGCCGTTGAGGTTGGGCAGTTTTCGTGGGAGTCGGTGGTGAGGCTTGATCGAATCGTTGCCGGGCTAAGAACAGCTCGCTACTCAGACGAAGACGTAACGTTGTTCGAATCGCAGGGCGTCGCGTTCGAGGATCTCGCGGTTTGCGGTCGGCTATACGAAATGGCGATCGAACGTGGCATTGGGATGGGGTTGGGATAGGTTTGACCCCTT
>CAJXEJ010000073.1 GCA_913052475.1 uncultured Dehalococcoidia bacterium | reverse complement strand
ATCTCGCTGAAGAACACGCGGGAGCCGATGGGGAAATCTGGCTTACCGATGCAATCGCATATCTGATCGGAAAATCGCCCGTACACGCCCTGCAGATCGAAGGGTTCCATGCCGACACAGGCAACCCTGAAGGAATGCTCCGAGCTGCGTTGTACGTAGCTATGCAGGATCCAGAGATGGCAGCGATTGTGAAACAAACATTGTCTGATTGATCTAACGATGCTATATCCGCCGCATCGACGGCGAGACAGCGACGACCACGAAACCCGTTGCCATGCACACGATTCCGGCCCCGGCGAGTGTCCACTGTACGCCGAATGCTTCACCCGCGGCACCGAGGCCCAGATGACCGATCCAGCCGAAGCCGATTGCGAATACCCACGCGCCCACGGCTCGCCCCCGCATTTCGTCTGGCACATTGAGCTGGAGAAGCGTCCACTGCATAGCGTCAAATGCTGCTGCAGAAGCACCGACACCCATAATTAGCATCAACGCTACCGCGTACGATCCTGACGCCGAGAAAGTGGCAAGGAACGCCCCGTATGAGACCGCGACAGCCATCAACAGTAATCCTTTTCGCCTGAAGTTCCCAAGGATCATCAAGAAAACCGAACCCGCTACTGATCCGATACCGACCATCATAGTCAGCGTGCCGAGTCCTTTTTCGTCGACATGAAGTGCGTTCTTGGCGACAGCTGGCATGACAGCTCCGTAAGCGAATCCAAATATTTCGACAAGAACCGCGGTGATGAGAATCATCCGGACGATCGGTAGTGTCGACATAAGTTTTAGCCCGTCGATCACATCTCGGATCACTGAACCGGTCTTCTCAACGGCGGTGGTACGCAAACCACGGTTAGCTAGCAACGCTAAAAATCCTCCAGCCGCAAACGCAATACCAGACGCGAGGAATGTGGCAGGGACTCCGAGCAGGTTGATTGCGAATCCGGCTGCGAATGCCCCGAATGCTCCAACAGCTCGCATGCCCGTTGAATGGACGGCAACGGCGTTCATTCTGACTTTTCGTGGCACCGATCCAGTAACCATTCCCTGGGTTGCAGGAATTTCGAAAGAGTGGCCAACTCCCGAGAAAGCCAGAATCACGAATACCAACCACAGAGGCTCCAGTCCATTTGCAGCGATAAGTGCCAACAGGGTGAGAACGATCGCCTTGTAAACACCAGCGATAAGCATGATATTGCCGCGTGAGAAACGATCGGACATCGCTCCGCCAATCGGTGCGATGACTAGCTGCGGTGCCTGCCTTACAGCGAATGATGCGGCGGCAAGAAATACCGATTCAGTTTCGTTGAGTACTACCCAGCCAGTAGCCAGTCGTTCACCCCAGTTCCCAAGGGAGAATACGACACCTGCCATCCAAACGCGTCTGAAACGAGGGAAGGCAAATGACGCCAGTGGGCCGCTAGGACGCGTGAAACCTGGAGTTGTGGGAACTGAATGTGATCCGGAAGTCGACATGCGCTCGCCATTCTGGGCGCGTTGCGGGCGTTAGTCGAGTGAAAGGACCGCCATAAATGCCTCTTGTGGTACTTCGATCGATCCGACCATCTTCATGCGGCGCTTCTTGCCTTTTTTCTGCTGTTCAAGCAACTTGCGCTTTCGAGTAACATCACCACCGTAACACTTCGCCAATACGTTCTTGCGCAGTGCTTTCACGTTGGTTCGCGCCACGATCTTTCCACCGATGGCAGCCTGAATCGGAACGGCATACATCTGTCGAGGAATCAGCTCTTTGAGCTTGGAAGTTAGTGCTCGACCCTGTGGGGCTGCTTCTTCACGGTGTGTGATCATGGACAATGCGTCGACTGGCTCATGATTGACCAGAACGTCGAGTTTTACCAGATCGGCAGGTCGATTTTCTATCATCGAGTAATCCATCGACCCGTAACCCTGGGTTCCCGACTTAAGCTTGTCGTGGAAGTCGACGAGGATCTCGGAGAGTGGAATATCGTATTCAAGCAACACTCTGGCGTCACGTGCAGCAGCACTGTTCGCATCAGCTTCTTCAGCGGCGATCGATTCGAGATACTCCATCTTCTTGTACTCACCACGTTTGGAGGTGACCAATTCCATAATCGTCCCGATATATCGTGCGGGGGAAACGATGGTGATGTTGACCCATGGTTCGAGAATTGAGTCGTAAGCGTTGTTTTCTGGCAGCTTTGAAGGGTTGTCAACGGTGATAATTTCACCATCTTTGAGTAGCACTTCGTAACTCACGCTGGGGGCAGTCGCGATTAGACCAAGGTCGTATTCACGCTCAAGACGTTCCTGAACGATGTCCATGTGGAGCAATCCGAGGAATCCGCAGCGATAGCCAAATCCAAGAGCAGCAGAAGATTCAGGCTCAAACACGAGTGCGGCATCGTTGAGTTGTAGTTTTTCGAGTGCGTCACGAAGCTCTGGGTAGTCCTCACCTTCAGTCGGGAATAGTCCAGTGAAGACCATGGGGCTTTGTGCCACATATCCTGGAAGCGGTTCAAAAGCGGGATCGCCCGAAAGCGTCATCGTATCGCCAACGCGAACAGCTTTGACGTCTTTTAGGCCAGTGGCAACGTACCCAACTTCACCGGTTTGGAGGCCAGATGTTTTCTCCAGCACGGGGCTGAAGTAACCGGTCTCAAGCACTTCGGTTTCGATACCCGTACCCATGAGGCGAACACGATCGGTGTTTTTCAGCGTCCCATGCATGGCTCGAACGTATGCAACAACACCTTTGAACTGGTCGTATTTTGAATCAAATATCAGGGCACGTAGAGGTTCATCGACTTCACCCATGGGCGGTTCAACTCTGTTCACGATCTGATCGATCAATTCGGCAACACCGTCGCCCGTTTTTGCAGAAATCTTTAGAACTTCCTCTTCATCGAATCCAAATGTTTTTTCAAGTTCGGTAAGCACTCGTTCAGGCTGCGCTGCGGGCATATCGAGCTTGTTGATGACAGGAATGATCTCTAGATCGTGCTCAAGTGCGAGGTAAACGTTGGCGATTGTTTGGGCCTGGATGCCCTGAGTAGCGTCGACAAGCAGCACTGCTCCTTCGCAGGCAGCAAGTGAACGAGAAACCTCGTAGGCGAAATCGACGTGACCAGGAGTATCAATCAAGTTCAATTGAAACTCAGTTCCGTCTTCTGCGTTGTATTGCAGTCGAACGGCTTGCGCCTTGATCGTGATACCGCGCTCCTGTTCCAAATCCATCGTGTCGAGATGTTGGGCGGTCATGTTCCGTTTGGAGACGGCACCAGTCAGCTCGATCAGGCGATCGGCTAAGGTCGATTTACCATGGTCGATATGGGCGATGATGCAGAAATTTCGGACGTGCTCTTGCGACATATATTCAATAGTAGTCCCTAACTGTCGAAATTCCCTGCGTTGAACCAACAGACTTCAGACGAAGTTGGAGTCGCCGTTAATCGGGCACCGCCGAAACCAGTACTTCAACGTGAACGTCGTCATTTACAACAAAGAACCGGCTCGTCGGTGCAGTCATCCCGAAATCTGCCCATTTGAAGTCGCCCTTGACGAGTACTAGGAGTCGATCGGGATCAAGGCGTGACTCGATCTCGAACTCGATCTCGGCGTCTACTCCGTTTACGTTGACGGTCGCGACAACTGTTGATGTAAACGATTCTCCGTTAGCGAATATTTCGGGAATATCCGGGAAGTCGGAAACGCTAATCGTTGCCGTCGGTTGGCTAGGAAACAATCGATCTTTGACGTAGTCGTCTCTTCTAGACTCATCGCTTTCAAGGGAGTGAAGATCGATCACCAGAGATGCCGACTCGGCTGATAAATCGATCTCACCAGATATCGCTCCGGTGCGTAATACAGCATCGTTCGGCAACGGAAGCCGAGATAGCTTTTCGTTGACCGTGAAAGTTGCCTCGGAACCATCGCTTACGACGAACGTGCCGTCAGTCGAACCGGGAACTGGCGTGGCATCGGTGATTGTTTGCGAGGACGTTTCCGGTTCCGACTCGTATGCTGAAGTTGTCGATGTGGCGCCAACGGTCGGTGCAGACGTGGTTTCATAACTACCACCGCAAGCGCCGGCGATCATCACGATCGCAGAAAGTGCCAGGAAAAGTATCGAACTGTTTGACCGTATTTTCATGATTAACCCGTGATTGCTACGGAGGAGGCGGAAGCGACAGTGATCCAGAATTCTGATCGCCCTGCCCCGATAACGCAATACTCAGCGCAACGGCGACCACAATTAGTACGCCGGTGGCCCAGTTTCCGATTCTCTTGTTTGTTGCGACTAACGGAGTGCCGACAATCGATATCACTGCGATGATCAAGGCTAGGGGAAGCGTGAAGATTAACGCGTCGTCGAACTGGGTTTGAGCAACGACAGCGATCGCTAGTGCCGCCATGAATAATCCAATCGAGCTACTAAGATATTGTTTGCTGAACGGTCCTTCCGACTGGGATTTGTGCCATGTAATGCCACTCGCCGCGCCAACGCCAAGCGCACCAAAACCGACGGTGGCAGCATTCAGCACGATGTCATCGGGTGATTCGAGTGGCAAAGAAACCAGCACGGCGATGATCGCGGCGATGGAACCTGCCCCAATTCCGGTATAAATGTTTCTGTAGATGGACATCGAAATAAGTTTAGGCGGAAGCGTCCGTGAAAATCATCAAGACATCTCGAAGATGACTGGCGAATGGTGCTTAATGCCCACGCCGAAGTGCGCGTCCGGGAGTCGCTCCAGTATTCGTTCCTTTTTCGATCACCACTTCACCGTTCACTATGACGTAGTCGATCCCGACCGGATAGTGCTTCGGATCATCCTTCGTGGCGTCAGTTCTCACGGTATCGGGGTTGAATATCACGATGTCGGCCCTGAAACCGTCCCGCAAAACACCTCGATCCGACAAGCCAAGACGTTGCGCCGGGAACGAGGTCATTTTACGAACTGCCTCAGGCAGCCTGAGGTGCTTTTCAGCCCGGACAAACTCGGCAAGTACGACGGGGAAACAGCCGTAAGTTCGTGGATTTGGATATTCGCCGAACAGGATGGCATCGGAGGCGATCATTCCATACGGATGGGATACAAATTCAGGAAGCGTGTGGGCGTTGGTGCCAGTCCCAACCTCGCTTATACCAAGCCGTTCCTCAAGTAGCAGATCAAACAACGCATCAGCAGGATCTTGCTCTCGCATTTCGGCAATGTGCGAGATCGATTTGCCGTCGTATTTCTCGTTCTGAGGTTGACGGAAATTGTGCAACCAACGTTCACGCCAGGTGTCCTGAATATCGGAACGAGAATTCATATCTCGTTTCATTTTTTTGCGATCGCCAGGATCGGCGAGAGCAGCCATGATGCGCTCAGGTCCACCATCTTTTGCCCAGAATGGTAGTTGGATTGTCACGGATGTGCCCGAGAACGGGTAGGGATAGCAATCGAACGTAACATCGATACCTTCGGTTCGTGCATCTTCGACCAGACCAAGATAACCGTTGTGCGAGCCTTCGCCCTGTCTGGGCTGCCGGAAGTGAGTTAGGTGAATCGGAATACCAGACTTTCGGCCAATTTCAATCGCTTCTTGCCAGGGGGCGTATGTGCCTTTGGCCTTAAGCGAAGCGCGTGTATGGGTGTGGTAGAAACCGCCCATCACTGCGGTCTGCTCGGATAATGCGATCAGTTCTTCTGTAGAAGCGTAGGCTCCAGGCGGATAATCAAGTCCGGTCGAAAGCCCCCATGCGCCTTCCTCCATAGACTCG
>CAJXEJ010000072.1 GCA_913052475.1 uncultured Dehalococcoidia bacterium | reverse complement strand
CAAATTGCGGCATTTGTTATGACGATCACCAATCCGGACGATGTGTTCGAAGTTCGTTTGCCCTGATGGAACAAATACGGACAAGCGGTCTCCGGATATTTCGAAGATGCCGGCCGATTGGTGGAATCCATATTCAAATTCGATGGTCAGGCAAATGTGTATATGACGGTGAATCCCGTCGAACCTGCATTGTTGGCTTGTCCAAAAACCGAATCTGCCGGAGCAGGTCCTCCTCGCCTGATCTGCCCAAAAATGCACGATTGTCGACAACGACCTATGAGAAACTCCTTTTCCAACATAGGTTTTTGCGCGTCTGGATCAGTTAGTTGTCTAAAATGAAATCGACTATGAGCCGAATCGTCGGTATCCGCATCTAAAATACGAACATGCTGTTGGCTACTCCAGTATTCGCTTCGAAACGAAAGTGATCACCGTGGACGAACGAGCTTTTCGTGGTCGAAAACATCCGCCCTACTGCACTTGTGCTGCATGCACGGCCGATCGTCTCAAGCGGAATACAGAGTCAGGTTCGAAAGGCTTTATTAGTCGCCTACTGCGCGTCTTGCGCCTGAAACGCTGAGATCTACAGGCTGTCAGGGCCGAAAAACCTTCCCCATGCCCAGCCGATTCCGAGTCCGATCAATACCGAGAACGGGATTCCAAATAGCAGACTCACTAGGGCGACGTCCTTTGCGTTCGTTTCCGTATCGTCGAATTGCACCAACGAAATGACAAGAAACGCAATTCCCATCGCGAGTCCCAGACCAGCGCCCATCAAAGCCGGTTTGCTAAATCTCAACTAATAAATCCTTCTCTGGTCTGAGCTTCAAGCGGCGGTGGTTTTCGCGCTAGGAAGCTAGTCGGCTTTGTAAATTTCGTAAGAATTCTCGCACGGGTTTCCGTTGGAAACATGCATCTGATTTTCGCTCGGTTCAAGGATGATAGATACCACGCTACGTTGCCAACCTGTATTCGGGTGTTCGTTAGGATGTCGGCAGATGGATGTTGGGAATCCGTCGTGATCCGAAAGCAATTTCTTGGCATCGTCGAGCGACACTCCAGACCCGTTTTGCTGACCACGTAACAAATCCTGTCCTCTGTCACGACGCTCAAACGACTGACCGTAAATTCGCTCTGGGAACTCGTCATTGTTCGATACGAGCGAAGGATGAACACAGTGATTCGTGTGCACCAGTAAACCATCAGAATCCGATTTGATTGCTTCAACCGATCCCGGCGTAATTTCCAGATCCAGCGGTCCGTCATTTGTGATCATGGCTGCGTTGCCTGTCAGTGCTCTGGGTGCAGTCTTGACGGCACTTATCGCCTCAGCGGGGGAGTTCGATTCAAATATCGCCCGCACGAAGAAATACCAAGGCAATCCTGATGTGGTGGAAGGACCGTTCAGCGCGTTCATGCAAATACCGAAACCAGCGGAACTAAAGCCCATATAAGCGACCAATCCGGGCTGCGTCCACGAAGTGAACGTCGGCTTACCGCTCCCCTTTCGGGTAATTACAGCCGACAACGGCGCCATTGCCGGATCGTTATCCCAGTTCTGACCGGCGAATCCTTTGCCAGTTGCTGACGATTCTGCCGAAACCATGATCGACGTACATCCTTCGGAAGCGCCGGATAGCGCGTTACGGACATTTAGCACCATAAGCCGCTCAACCGGAACTCCAGCAGCCTCTGCGGTGCCATGTAACTCATCCAGAGGACCAGGAAAGAACTCAGCCACCCTTTCGAAGCTTTGACGTGCTGCGCTTTTAGCGTGGTCCCAGGTGATCTTAGTTTCAGATCCCTTGTTGAACCGATCGAGGACTAATTCCGAGAGTTCACCGATTTGATGGCGGAAATGCTCGCCAATCTGGCGACCCATTTTTGACGGAGAGCCAGCTACTGTCAGCTCTGGAAATCGAATACTGCTCGGAAAACTCATCTCGAAAACACTTACCTCAGCCGGTGTGTATATCAGTCGGGTGACACCGGGTGACACCAAAATACCACTAGGTTGTTTGCTAGACTCGCCGCCTCTCGGGAATTCTTTCAACGTTAATTAGGATGCGAACTGATGGCAACTGACCTCACCAATGGCAAAATTCTTCGATCGGCGGAGTGGTTTGGCACCAGGGATCTTGAAGGATTCCTTCACCGAGCTGGATTGAAGAATCAAGGCTGGTCTGAGGAATCGTTTGCAGGTCGACCGGTAATCGGAATCGCCAACTCATGGTCGGAGGCGACTCACTGCAACGCCCACCTTCGTGGCCTTGCCGAGCATGTGAAGCGCGGCGTTCTCGCTGCCGGCGGTTTCCCGATCGAATTCCCTACGATTTCCCTTGGTGAATTCTTCCTTTCTCCGACCTCGATGTTCTGTCGAAACCTGATGTCGATGGACACCGAAGAGATGATTCGAGGGCTTCCTATCGATGGTGTCGTGCTGCTCTCAGGTTGCGATAAAACCACACCGGCAATGCTCATGGGAGCAGCTTCGGCCGATCTGCCGGCCGTCGTGCTTACAGGCGGCCCACAGCTGAAAGGTAACTGGAAGGGTGAGGAGCTTGGCTCGTGTACAGACTGCCGTCGATACTGGGCTGAACTGCGAGCGGGAACTATCACGCAAGAAGACTACGACTCGATGGAAGCAGCCATCTACCGCTCACCGGGTCATTGCATGGTGATGGGTACCGCTTCGACCATGGGCGCAATCGTCGAAACGCTCGGCATGTCGCTGCCAGGCGGAGCCGCCGTTCCCGGTGCTGATTCTCGACGAAAAATACTCGCCGAAGACTCGGGACGCGCTGCTGTTGATCTTGTGCGAAAGGGAATCAGACCATCCGATATTTTGACTCAAGACGCCTTCGACAATGCGATTCGTATGCTTTTGGCTGCCGGTGGTTCGACGAATGCAATTATTCATCTCACCGCGATAGCTGGGCGTGCTGGAATCAAACTGCCACTCGAACGGTTCAACGAATTGTCTGAATCAACCCCAGTTATTGTGAATCTCAAGCCCGGTGGAAAATACCTGATGGAAGACCTGTTTTACGCAGGTGGAATCGAAGCCGTTCTCAAGAAGATGTCGAACTTGCTGCAGCTTGACTGTCTCACCGTTACCGGCAAAACACTCGGCGACAACATCGTCGATGCTGAGTGTCACAACGATGATGTTGTGCTATCTCCTGAGGCACCACTCGCCAAGGAAGGCGGGCTCACAGTACTGAAAGGCTCGCTCGCTCCCGATGGTGCCGTTATCAAACACATCGCTGCTTCTCCCGAATTAATGAAGCACACCGGTCGTGCAGTCGTATTCGAAAACCCGCTCGATCTCAAGAACCGTATCGACGATCCTGATCTTGACGTAACCCGGGACGACATTCTGGTCATGAAGGGTGCAGGACCGGTCGGTGGACCCGGAATGCCAGAAGCTGGATTCTTACCTCTGCCTAAAAAACTTCTGGCGGAAGGTGTTCGCGATATGGTGCGAATCTCCGACGCTCGCATGAGCGGTACAGCGTTCGGAACTATCGTTCTTCACGTATCACCAGAATCGACTGTAGGAGGACCGCTTGCGCTTGTTCAGTCCGGCGACATGATCACTCTGGACGTCGAGGCGAAAACACTCGATCTGAACGTCAATGCAGATGAACTCGACCGACGTCGTGCCAATCTGGCAGCACCAGCTGTAGACGGTGGATTCGAACGCGGCTACGGCAAGATGTACTCACAGCACATCACCCAGGCGCAAGACGGCTGCGATTTCGACTTCCTAATCGGAAAGACTCCCGTCGAAACCCATGTAGAGCTAGCCGGCCACAACGCCGGATTCCACACGGGCTGACCACCTTATTCAGGTGTTGGTGCGTTGTCGGGGATCAGACCTGCTGAGCGCATATCGGCCCACATTGTGGTGGGAATATCCTGCTGGACCATTGCGATGTTCTGTTCGAGTTCGGCGACTGTCTGGGCGCCCGGAACTGCAGTTGCCACTGCGGGGTGGGCCAGAACGAATTGCAGAGCGGCGGCTTTGAGATCGACGCCATGTACGGAGCAAATTCCAGTGAGTCGACGTGCCTGTTCAACGGCAGCGTTAGCGGCGGGTTCGTAGTCGAACGTTACTGGCTTCGAAAGATCCCTTGCCAGAATTCCCGAGTTGTACGGTCCACCGATAGTGATCTTTACATCTCTCTCAATACACGCCGGCAGAAACTCGTCAAGACCTGAATGATCGAGAAGTGTGTAGCGACCCGCCAGCAGAATAATATCGAGGTCGAATCGCTGAATGAATTTGAGGGGCATTTGCCACTCATTCATCCCGCAACCGATTGCCTTAATCGTCCCCTGCTCGCGTAGTTCGATAAGAGCCGGGAACGCTTCGTTCAGTGCCTGATCCTCACCATAGGGTTGGACATCGGGATCGTGAACGTAAATTATCTCCACATGATCGAGGTCCAGTCGAACAAGACTTTCTTCAATCGACCGGTACACGTTGTCACGAGTCCAACTGTCGACGGCAACCAAGTCACCGATTCCGTCGGGATCGTCTTCGGGCGACATGCCACCGGGGACCGGATCCAACACTCTGCCTATCTTTGTTGAAATAACAAACGAATCCCGATCAGCCGTTGAATAGTTCGACTGGCCAACTCGAGCTTCGGCTCGGCCGGCACCGTACAGTGGCGCCGTATCGACGTAGGAGACGCCCAACTCCTGAGCCCGGTTGATGACCTTTACAGCTTCGTCGTGCGCTGTGCCGCCGTAGAGCCCGTCGCCAAGCACCATTCCACTCAGTGGCGCGGTGCCGAGACCGAGTCGCGGCACCGAAATGCCGGTGTTGCCAATTTGAACCTGCTGAAAAGGATCCATCTTGCAGTTCTGCCCTTGTTTACTGAAGTTTTACTTTGAAACCATCTTGGCGATAGCATCGCCGACACCTTTTGTGGTCGAATTCCCGCCAAGATCTGGGGTGAGAATCTCACCCTGCTCGAGGAGTTGAAGCACTGCCGCGTCGACATCATCAGCAGCTGCGTCTTCGTTTAGATGGCGCAGCATCATCGCTGCGGTGAGTATCTGGGCCATGGGGTTGGCGATCCCCTGCCCCGCGATATCGGGCGCAGAACCGTGGGTCGGTTCGAACATGGAAGGCACCGTTGTGTCGGGGTTGATGTTGGCACTGGACGCGAGCCCCATGCTTCCGGTGATGATTGCGCCAATATCGGTGATGATGTCACCGAAGAGGTTTGGGGCGACGATTACATCGAACATCTCGGGGCGACGAACGAGGTCCATGCATGCCGCATCGATGAGCAGGGAGCCTGAATCGATATCCGGGTATTCTTCGGAAATTTCTTCAAAGGTGCGGTCCCAGATTGTCATGTAGCCGAGCGCATTCGACTTCGTGATAGAGGTGACATGGTTCTTCTTGCCACGCTCTCGAGCGAGATCGAATGCGTACCGAATGGCACGCGCGCAACCCTTCTTGGTGTAGATAGCAGTCTGCACAGCCACTTCATCGGGAGAGCCGTGGTAGGCAAATCCTCCGATGTTCAAATACTCACCTTCGGTATTTTCTCGGATCACGGTGAGATCGATGTCGTAAGGCTTTTTGCCTGAGAGCGGGGACTCAACGCCGGGGTACAGCACCGAAGGTCGCAGGCAAATGTACTGGTCGAACCTTCGTCGTATTGGCAACAGCAGCCCATCCAGAGTGATGTTGTCCTGAATGTCAGGGTGTCCGACAGCACCTAAGAACACGGCATTGAATTGTTCTAGTGTTT
>CAJXEJ010000071.1 GCA_913052475.1 uncultured Dehalococcoidia bacterium | reverse complement strand
ATCATTGCTGGTCCGACGTACTTAAAGCCGACCTCTGTCCGATAGATAGGCGCGCCGTAATGAGCCGAAAGCTTGTCGACCATCGAAGACATCGTGATCGTGCAGGCGACTCCACCCCGTTCGTTACGTCTGCCCATGAAGTGATCCGTAAGCAGAGAAAATACTTCCAGTGTAGAAAAATATCGTCCGTTTTCATCTGCGATGCCGACGCGATCGGCATCACCGTCGAGTGCGATTCCGACATCGGCACCGAGTTCACGAACCGCAGCGGACAACGGCTTGAGGTTGTGTTCTATCGGCTCTGGTTGATCCATTCCTGGGAAGTTCGGATTGTGCTCCGATCGGATCTCGGTAACTTCGATCAGTCCTCCAGCGAGCACCTGCGGAATGATTCCTGCGCCAGAGCCATGCATGGCATCGACTACAACCTTCAGAGGTTTTGCTTTTATGGGTGCGACATCGATGACTCGGTGGAGTTGTTCGATGTAGGGGCCGACAACGTCGAATATCGTATTCGTTGCCTGATTGCGATCATGGCTTACAGATTTGCGATCGAGAACGTCCGCTAGATGCTCTTCGATCTGGGCAACTTCGCCGGGAGTTGCCGATCCACCGACGGAAGATTTCACCTTGAATCCGTTCCACTCAGGCGGATTATGACTTGCAGTGATCATCACGCCGTTCGCCGCGGAGTGATCGACCACAGCGAAGCTACAGGCTGGAGTTGGCGCAGCATCATCAAAGGTGTGAGTGGCGATGCCGTAGCCGTTAACTACCTCGACAACTGCTTGAGCGAATCTCATCGAACCGTACCGAGTATCAAAGCCAACTACCAATCCTTGATCGGCACGTCCGGTGGCAACTAGATTTCTGGCAACCGCTTCGGCGCAAGCGCGCACGTTCTCGAACGTGAAATCCTCAGCGATGATCGCGCGCCAGCCGTCTGTTCCGAACTGGATGTTTGGGCGGTGCAACTAGTTGCCTTCTCTTTTAACTCAGTAGGGCAGGCTGCGAATTTGGTTCCACATATGCCTGCCCACAGTAATTCGTATGTTCGTACAAAGTCTAGCCTTTGAGAGCCTCGACTCGATCGAGTTTCTCCCACGGGAGATCCAGATCGTCTCGTCCGAAGTGCCCGTATGCTGCAGTTTGCTGGTAGATCGGTCGTCGAAGATTGAAGTGTTCGATAATCGCCTGTGGCCTGAGATCGAAGTTAGATTTCACCAACTCAACCATTTCGCTTTCGGCACGATTGCCGGTACCTTTGGTGTCGACCTGAATTGAAATCGGAGTCGAAACACCAATGGCGTAAGAAACCTGAACTTCTGCCCGGTCGGCGAGGCCAGCCGCAACTAGGTTCTTTGCTACCCAACGGGCTGCATATGCCGCTGAACGATCGACCTTCGTCGGATCTTTACCTGAGAAAGCACCTCCGCCGTGGCGAGCGCTTCCACCGTAAGTATCGACGATGATCTTCCGACCCGTCAGTCCTGCGTCACCAACCGGCCCACCAATTACGAATCGACCCGAAGGGTTGATGTAGTACTTGGTGTTTTCATCGAGGAGGTCGGCTGGAACAACTTCACGAATGACGTGTTCCTGAATATCGGCTGCGATTTGTTCGTTTGAGGCGTCGGGATCGTGCTGGGCTGAGATAACGATAGTATCGACTCGAACAGGCTTGTGATCCTCGGTGTATTCGATGGTCACCTGGCTCTTCGTGTCGGGTCGAAGATAGTCGATCGTGCCGTTTCGACGAACATCGGTCAGACGCTTTGTGAGCGAGTGAGCGAGAGCAATCGGCAAAGGCATGTAGGTTGGCGTCTCGTTGGATGCGTACCCAATCATCATTCCCTGGTCGCCAGCTCCAACTTCGTCGGCTGCATCTTCGCCTCGCACTTCGAGTGCCTCGGTGACACCAGCGGATATGTCCGTAGACTGCTCATCGAGTGCGATAAGAACCGAACAGCCGTCGCAGTCGAAACCGTACGAAGGATCGTCGTAGCCGATCTTGCGAATTGTGTCTCGAACGATGCCGCGAATATCGACATCTGCGTTCGTGGTGATTTCTCCGAAAACCAGAACAAGACCGGTGGTCACTGAGGTTTCGCATGCGACTCTGCTCATGGGATCTTGAGCGAGGAGGGCGTCCAGAACACCATCGGAAATCTGGTCGGCCATCTTGTCGGGATGGCCTTCGGAAACCGATTCCGAGGTAAGTAAGTAGTTTGTGTTAGCCATTTTTAGTATCGAGTTGTCCATGTCTTAAATTTACCCAGCCTGACCACTATCGGATCAGGCTGAGTCATTTTATCCGGTCAGTTGGGCATTCGGTCTGGCGGAAGCCTAAGTTCCGACTTCCCAGCTGTTCAGATATACGCCTTGCTCGGGGGTAAGTATGTCGTAGGACATGCCCATGGCACCGAGTTTGATGCTTGCGATGTCGGTATCGACTTCTGTCGGCAGTGTGTAAACACCAGGGCTGAGTTTTGCGTGGTTATCAACGATGTATTCACCGGCGAGTGCCTGGTTCGCAAAGCTCATGTCCATAACGGAGGGCGGGTGACCCTCGGCTGCGCCAAGGTTGATCAAACGACCTTGAGCGAGAAGGAAAATCTTGCGACCATCTTCAACCGTGTACTCTTCAACGAACTCTCGTACGCTGCGCTTGGTCTCCGACATTTCTTCCAACGCCTCGACGTTGATTTCAATGTTGAAGTGACCCGAGTTGGCAACAACTGCGCCGTCCTTCATGTTCTCGAAGTGCTTGCCATCGACGGCCTTCATACCACCAGTAACGGTGAGGAAGATGTCGCCAACTTTGCAAGCGTCGTCCATGCTCATGACCTGATGGCCATCCATAACAGCTTCGAGAGCCTTTACCGGGTCGACTTCACAGACGATGGTGTGGGCGCCCATGCCTTTGGCTCGCATCGCAAAGCCCTTGCCGCACCAGCCGTAGCCGATGGTTACAACGGTCTTGCCCGTGATGAGCATGTTGGTTGCTCGGATGATTCCGTCGAGTGAGCTCTGGCCTGTACCGTAGCGGTTGTCGAACATGTGCTTGGTCTGCGAGTCGTTGACGGCAACGATCGGGTAGGCAAGCTTGCCTTCACCGTGGAGAGCCTTCAAGCGGATGACACCGGTAGTGGTTTCTTCCATTCCACCGATTACGTTTTTGAGGAGGTGCGTCTTGTCGCGGTGGAGCATTGCCACTACGTCAGCACCGTCGTCCATAGTGATCTGCGGACCGGTGTCGACGGTTGCCGACATATGGTCGAAGTAGGTCTTTTCATCTTCGTCTTTGATTGCGAAGATCGGGATACCGGACTCAACGAGATGAGCGGCGATATCGTCCTGTGTCGAAAGCGGATTCGATGCACAGAGAGTGAGGTCGGCTCCTGCGGCTGCAAGAGTGTGAGCGAGGTTTGCAGTTTCTGCCGTGATGTGCAAACAACCTGCGAGCTTGATGCCTTTGAGGGGCTGTTCCTTGGCGAAACGGTCTTGGATGGTTCGTAGAACAGGCATTTCTCGTTCTGCCCATTCGGCTCGCAATCGGCCTTTTTCTGCAAGACCAATGTCTTTAATATCGTAATCCATGATTTCTCCGGACTTGGTCAACGCCCAGTTCTAAACGTAACGGCGTTGCTGGATTTGTGTTTTATTTGGGTCCGGGCGATGGGCGCTTTCGTCGCCGTCAGCTCGAGGGGTTTCGGTTCGATTTACTTTCGACCCTCTTTAAAGTAGGTATCTCAAGCCTACTTTAAAGGACTAAAACGGGTTAGATTGACAAATGCTTCAAAACGCTCGCCAATATCGGGGTGAGTTAGATTTTTAATACGGTCGAGACCGAAGTCTTCGACTGCGAACGAAGCCATTGTGCTACCGACGACGGCCGCTGTGCGTAGCGATTCTTGATCAACTTTATCAACAGATGCAAGGTAACCCATGAATCCGCCAGCGAATGAATCGCCGGCTCCAGTGGGATCGGTGACTTTTTCTAGCGGGTAGGCGGGCGCTGCGAACGAGAAGTTTTCACCGAACAGGGTGACTCCGTATTCACCACGCTTGATAACTGTGGAATTTGGACCCAATGCAAAGATGGCGTTGGCGGCGTCGGGTAGATGCTCCTCGCCCGTTAGCTGTTTGGCTTCTTCTTCGTTGATAAGGAGAGTGTCTACCTTGCTGATGAGATCGGTTAGAGCGGAATTGGCGATATCGATCCAGAGGTTCATCGTATCGTTGGCAACCATTTTTGGTCGGGTTGCCATCGAGTCGAGAACTTTTAGCTGAATATTCGGATCGATGTTCGCAAGGAACAGGTACGGTGCGTTGGCATGGGCTTCGCTGAGTTCGGGTTCGAAATCACCGAATACGTTCAACTGGGTATCGAGCGTTACGGCGGTGTTGATATCTTCCATGTACTCGCCCGCCCAACGGAACGTCTTGCCATCGGCCTCGATGAGTCCCGAAGTATCGATATCGTGGCTTTCGTACATGGCACGATCGGCTGGATCGAAATCGTCACCGATTACACCGATCAGACCGACCTCGGTGAAATAGCTCGCAGAAACGGAAAAATAACTCGCCGATCCACCGAGCTGCGATTCGCGTTTCCCTGCCGGGGTTTCAACTGCGTCGTACGCGACGGATCCAACCACTAGAATTTTCAAAATTATCTCCAGGTTCTGATGTTTCAGGGAACCCAATGCGGCTAGTCTGCAAAGGTGCTTGGTGTCAGGCTACTTGTCGTCGCCGGTGGAGTGGGGAAGGCCTTTTTGGATCCAGGTCCCGGTGCCGTCTTCGACATTGAAAAGGCGATCGGACTGAGCACCCATCGCCGCGGCATACTCGGCTGCGAGTCCGGAACGGGCTCCGACTTCGCATATGAACAGCAAGCTTCCTTCTGCAGGGAGTTCATCGAATCTCGGGATCACGTCATCAACAGGGATCCAGAGCGCACCGGTGGCATGTCCGCCAGCCCACTCGTCGTCTCGTCGTACGTCGATAATGGTCGCCCCTCCGGAATTGACCATCTCATTTGCCTCTTCGGCTGATATTCGGGTGTACGGCTCGCCGGGGACGTTCCTTGCCATTGGTGCGGGATCCTTAGAAATCAGCTGTTTAGAAGCTGCTGGAAATATTGATTCTGGCTGCTTGAGTACGTGTGCGTGGGCGTATGTGCTCGCCTGTGCGCCACGGCTAACTTCTGACTTCAAGTATTTATATTTAATAGGGGTTGCGATACACAGAAAAACTGCGTGTTTCACGCCGCAACCCATTCAGTGTACTCAAAAAGAGTTGAATCATCTGGTCGGATTTCATCTGAAATTGTGTTGACACCCTGAATACACGAGTCATAACATTAGTCTTCTGCCTTGGGAGAACAACGTTAGTTTGCGTATTTCTCTTGGCGGCACCTTAACAACTCAACAGTGGACAGAAAGAACGTCAACTTTACGGAGAGTTTGATCCTGGCTCAGGATGAACGTTGGCGGCGCGCATAATGCATGCAAGTCGGACGGAGTCCCACCCTTCGGGGTGACGACTCAGTGGCAGACGGCTGAGTAACACGTGAGTGATCTGCCTTTGGGTGGGGGACAACAGAGAGAAATTTCTGCTAATACCCCATGTGATCCACAATCTAGGGTTGTGGATAAAAGGAGCCGGGTAACCGGTTTTCGCCCTTAGATGAGCTCGCGGCCTATCAGGTAGTTGGTGGGGTAATGGCCTACCAAGCCTAAGACGGGTAGCTGGTGTGAGAGCACGACCAGTCAGAGGGGG
>CAJXEJ010000070.1 GCA_913052475.1 uncultured Dehalococcoidia bacterium | reverse complement strand
GGTCGGTTACGCGTTGTGGAGATCGACGGTGATGCTCGGGCTTATTCGGTGCAACTTTTGAGTCGCCACGAAACAGTGAACGATGTGGTTGGTGGTAAGCCTGTCGAGGTTACATGGCGACCTCTTTCCTTTACTGGAATCGGGTATTACGGAGAGATCAACGACAGGGTTCACGAATTCGGCGTGTCGGGCAAGCTCATCATGAACGCACTCGTTATGTACGACAGGGAGACCGAGTTGCTGTGGAGCCAATTCCTTTCGCAGTCGGTGCAAGGCGATCTGGGGGGCACGAAGCTCGAAACGGTTCCGCTTACTTTGACCACGTGAGAAAAGTGGAAAGAAACTCCCACATCAACGGCTGCATTGCGTAAAGGTGGTCGTGGTGGCGATCCTTATGTTGGCTACTACTCAGGTCGCTCGGAAGGCGTGATCGGTGAATCTGACAATGACGACCGATTGACAAGAAAAGAGTTGGTGTTGGACCTTTATTCGACATGGAGCCGGTCGCGTTCTCTCACTCGCAACTGCGATCCGAGAAACTGTCCCACTCATGCGACCCAACTGTTGCCTACTTCGATCCGGGACCGATACCGACTTGCCCTTGGCGTTGTGGTGAATGGCAAGAGCTTGATTTTTCCTTGGTCGAACAGGAAGGGTGAAAGTGGCTTTAGGATTCCCAAAGGGACGCGCTCTGGGTGACGTTCACAGGACAGGTGCTCAAAGGTGATTTGGCGAGAAGTGCGCTTAAACGGCTCTATGCGATCAACGTGTTCTGGTTCGCCTAGAACGATTTTTTATCCGGAGACGGACATCTGGGGTGCTGGTTAATTGTTCTGCCGAGTTAAGTCTCACCAATTCGCGGGTGGGGTGTAGCTAGAATGATTCGAGTAATCAACTCACGAGATATTCCGGTGGTGCAAAGTGGATTTAAAATCTCTGATTCGTGATGTTCCCGACTACCCTTTCGAGGGCATTTTGTTTCGCGACCTGACGCCGGTAATGGCGGATCCACGGGCGATGCAGCACATCACTGATACGCTATCGGAGCATATGAATTCACTGAAAGTTGAGGCTGTTGCGGCGATCGACTCCCGGGGGTTTATCTTTGGTGCACCTATTGCCGTCAGACTCGAAATACCGTTTGTTCCAATTCGGAAAGCTGGGAAGCTTCCACCGCCCGTTGTTGGGGTGGACTACTCGCTCGAATACGGCACTGCTCGGCTTGAGATGAGCACGTCGTCGGTTTCGCAAGGACAGCGAGTTGCGGTCGTTGATGATCTGCTTGCGACTGGCGGTTCTGCCAGTGCCGGAATGAAGTTGGTTACCGAACTGGGAGCAGAAGTGGTGTCGGCGTCGTTCTTAGTCGAACTTGAGTTCCTGAAAGGCCGTTCGGCACTGTCTGGTGGAATCGATATTTTCAGCATGATCAAGTACTAGGTTGATGGTTCCTCCGATTTTATGAATGTAGCCGTTACCTTCGACCTTTGGCAGACGTTGATCTTTGAGTTTGATCGGTCGGCGAAATCTAATGCGCGTCGACGATCACGAACGTCTTACACCGTGAAGGAGTTGGCGCGACTCGGCGAAAACGTTGATTCTGAGTTCGTTCACCAGCATTTCCTCAGAATCACGGACGAAATCACCGTCGGACACGATCATGGCCTCGACGCTTTATACGAGGAATGGATTTCGAAATTGATGAACCGGATCGTTCCGGGTATTGTGCAACGTGTCGGTACAACTGAGATCAGTGCGATCGGACGCGTTCTCGATCGTACTTTTATCGAAACTCCACCCCGGTTGGTAGATGGCTCAATCCATGTTCTCGATGAAATTGCCGCTCGGGGAGTGAGAATTGGTCTTATTTCCAACACCGGACTTACGAGCCCTGTGATGTATCGAGAGTGGTTTGGGCTGAACGGGTTGCTTGAAAGGTTCGATCATCTGGCGTTCTCAAATGAGCTGTCGATGGCGAAGCCCAATCCTCAGATATATGAGTTGACGCTGGATGCTTTGGGAGTTGCAGCCGGGCGGGCTTTGCACGTTGGCGACAATATTCACACTGACGTCGGTGGTGCGGCAGCGGTTGGTATGTCGACAGTCTGGGTGCGTGGTGGGATCGAATCGCCGGTGAGCACGGACGTGAAGCCCGATTTTGTGGTCGATTCGGTTGTCGAATTGCCGGAGATTGTCGACGAGTGGGTGGGTTCGTTAGATAGCTAGCCACGCGTCGATGGCTGGCCCGGAATCAAACTCAGAAAGCGACCACCCATTTTCCGAGCGGCAGCCGAGGAACCTGGTGTGGCGGAGGTTTGGATGGCACGTACGGCAATGCTTAAGTGGGCGTTCTCTAGGCTCAGCTTAAACAGGCGACACGGGCTGACGACTCGGCAGTAGTCGGTTTCCAAGCAGGTTTTCACCGTCCCAATCCTGGGTCCTTACGCGTTGGCCGGGACGCGGGAGAGGCTAACTAAACCTTCTACGGGCGTACCGAACAACGGCTGTGAGAAGCACGAAATCGATTACTGTCAGTAATCCTATGAACAGCGTTGCCTCAAAGAAGAATTGCTGCGGGAACATGATGATCAGGTAGTCGTTGTAGGGATCGAGCAGCCAGAGATCGTTCGCAAAGCTCAAGAAGTGGAACTGCGTAAACAGCCACCCGAAATCTATCGCGGCAGTTCCGCCAAAGATCACGAGAAAGGCACCTGTGCCGAGCGCTGACCACTTGAGCGATCTGATTAGTAGCAAAAATATTTTTTCTTTTAGAGCGAGAAGACCAACCGTAAACATAAACAGTAGAAATACACCCGACCAGCGTGTGATTACGAACACAGCCTGCATCAGCGCTTTCACATCGACCATGTGGAGGATTTCTCGTTCCTTGTAGAGTGAGATTTCGGATCCGCCGTAGTTCACGCGAAGGTCGAGAAACTCGGCATCGTCTCCGAAATAATCCTTGATCTGATCGGCACCACTATTGAGTTCTTCGACGGGCAGTCCGGTCCGGTTGGCGATATCGTTGCGCCACCAAGCGTAGTCGTAGAACCACTCGCTGTTAGTGATGTAGCTGGTGTTGAATAGAATCAGAAAGAGCGGCAGCACCAGAGCAAATATGGCGGCTCCGACGAGTGGAAGACGGTGTTGGTGCGAAATTGTTGGCATCATAGTTAGCATACGTGGCATTAGTCGGATTGGTGATTGCACATGATGGAGGAATCTTTGAGTTCAGAGAGCGATCAGGCGAAGGCGGCCGGAGAGGCGTTTGCGGAGCTGGCAGCAACGGTCGAGTTGCTGAGAGATCCCGGAGGCTGTCCGTGGGACTCCGAACAGACGCACGTCTCGCTTCGGCCCAACTTGCTTGAAGAGACGTACGAAACACTCGAGGCGATCGATTCCGGCGATCCGAAGGCTCTTGAAGAGGAACTGGGCGACATCGTCACGCAGATCGTTTTCCACGCAGACATGGCGCGTCGCGAAGATAATTTTGACGCCGCTTCGATTTGCAACACCGTTCGCGAGAAGCTGATCCGGCGGCATCCGCACGTTTTTGGTGACGAGGACGCCGCTGACGATTCCGCGCAGGTGGTTGATCGTTGGGAGGCGCTAAAGCGAGTTGATTCGGGGGGCAAGCGATCAATTGTCGCTTCGTTGCCATCGGCAATGCCGGCGTTAGCGTATTCATCGTCGGTTCAACGTCGAGTGATGCGAGCGGGACTACCCTGGCCCGAAAAACATGCGATGCCGCTGGCTTTTGGGTCGATTGAGGGTGAGTCACTTGAGGCTGGTGAGGAACGAGCGGGCGAGTATTTGATGGCGGTCGCACGGCAGGTGCATGCCGCGGGTATCGATGCTGAAACGGCTTTACGTAAAGCTACGGTTGGCTTGCGGGATCACGTTGTGCGTGCTGAGGAAGCAGCCGGTGATGACGTGCTGGCTGAGATGGACGATGCCGACAGGTCACGCATCTGGGATGGGACGGAGTAGATAAGGGGATCACACGTCCACAGCGGTAGCCGAGAGAACTGGTGTGGTGGGGTGTTGGATGGGACGCTTGATCGAAGTAGGAGCGGACGTTCGAGACATCCGCTTCGACAGGCGATGTTGGCTGGCGGAACGATAGAAGACGCCTGTTTAGCAGGCTTTCACCGTCCAACCTCAGGCTCCTCCGCTGCGGTCGGGACGCGGGGAGAGCTACTTTTCGATAGTCACTATGCCGGGCGTGCCACCATCGGTGATAGAGCCAATAACCTCACTGTAAAGTGTATGGTTAGCAACTAAATTCTTTATAAGTTCTTTGGATCGCTCTTCTGGAACTGAAATGAGCATGCCGCCCGAAGTTTGAGCATCGGCGAGAACCATGAACTCGAATTCAGATACACCGTCTTCGAGGATCGCCAAACCCTCGAGCTCTTCCATATTGCGTGAGGTGCCGCCAGACACCGAGCCTGCTCGTGCAAGATCGAGTGCACCGGGCAAAAGTGGAATATCCGACCATCTAACCGTCGCCGAAACACCACTTGCCTTCGCCATCTGTGAAAGGTGACCGAGTAATCCGAATCCCGTGACATCTGTCGCAGAATTCACGCCGACTTCGATCATCGCTTCTGCCGCACCCTTGTTGAGAGTCGCCATCGACTCCACAGCCGTTGCGATCGAATCGACGGGTGCCGTTCCAGCCTTTCCTGCCGTAGTGATGAAACCCGAACCGATTGCCTTCGTGAGAATCAAAACATCACCTGACTGGGCGTTGGCGTTGGTTATCTGCTCGCCGGGCGTAACGATACCGGTAACCGCAAGACCGTATTTCGGCTCTTGATCGTCGACCGTATGTCCGCCAATGATCAGAATTCCAGCTTCCTCCGCCTTTTTCTGGCCGCCTTCCAGGATCTTGGCAATAACGTCGGGTCCGAGTTCCCGCGGAAAGGCTGCGATGTTCAGGGCTGTGATTGGTTTGCCGCCAACCGCGTAGACATCACTTAATGCGTTTGCCGCTGCGATTTGGCCGTAATCAAACGGATCGTCGACTATTGGTGCGAAGAAGTCATTTGTGAGAACGAGAGCGACGCGTTCGTCTACCCGGTAGATGGCGGCGTCATCTCCGGTTTCGGTTCCAACCAGCACGTTTGGATCGGTGATAGTTGGGGTTGGCAGCCTGCCCAAAACCTGGGCAAGTTCACTCGCGCTGAGCTTTCCAGCTCAACCGGCGCAAGTTGCCAGTTCGGTGAGTCGTACAGGTTTAACGTTCATAGCTGCTAAATCGTGTCATACCTGCGGGAAAAAGACACTTGTCGAGTGATTTCTTTTCGCGTCTACAACGTCGTTATTTCGATGAGGCTTTGTATGTTTGATTGCAGTTGGTGTAATTGCGATGCACAAGATTGACCATCATAAGTCCGCCAATTCAAATTGACGTGTTTCGAACCGGGCATGACAATTGGATTTTCGATTTCTGATTATTCCACTGCGCGGAATTCTCCCGTAGCATCTGCGTACAGCAGAGATTTTGTGTGCCCTAGAAATAATGTCCAACATTCCTGAAGCTGAAATTCTTCCAATTACCGCCGATCTGAGCGATGAAGGTCGTCTTGCGATCGGCGGCTGCGACGTACGTGAACTGGTAGAGGAGTATGGCAGTCCTTTGTATATCTACGATGAAGCCACGCTCCGCAGCATCTGCCGTGACTTCGTTAGGAGTTTCACCTCGGAATACCCGAACACGCACATCGAGTATTCATCGAAGGCGTTCGCGAATCCTGCTGTATCGAAAATTGTCGAGGAAGAAGGCCTCGATATGGATGTTGTAACCGGTGGTGAGTTAGCAGTGGCCATTGCCGCCAACTTCCCAGCTGAGCGCCTGAATTTTCACGGCAACAACAAGGGTCGTGAAGAGTTAGCCGAGGCTATTCGCTACGGCATCGGCATGATCACGCTTGATTCGTTTGCCGAGATCGATCTGCTTAACGATGTGGCGGCTGAACTCGGCGTCGAGCAGCAGGT
>CAJXEJ010000069.1 GCA_913052475.1 uncultured Dehalococcoidia bacterium | reverse complement strand
ATTGGACGAATTAATCAAAGTAGTGAAACGGTATTAATTAATCACGGATTTGCAGATTTGGTTGAAAGAGTTCCGCTCGATGATGCTTTGACCGGGGTTTATGTCAGAGCTTTGGGAACTATTCCAATTGTCAACGATGGATGCATGCTCTCCTTGTATGTCGGTGGTGAAGTAGAAATTTGGTACTTCACTGGTAATCCTGACGATGTTTACGGTGGCTCTATCAGAGGATTTGCATACGGTGATGCACTTTGTGTCATATCTGCGAGAGGCGATGTGACATTGAGTTTCTCCAAAACAACACACGATGAACAACCAGCTTACGAATTTAAAGGAGACGCTTGGGTATGTGGTGGCATAGGTTTCGACTGTGATCCGGGGACCTGGGGGCCGAATTGGAGTGGACGGTGGTGGGGCGATAGTTGGTGTTGGCAGGCAGGAGCCGCAGCTGAGGTTATTTGGCAATCTTGGGATGGCTGGGATTACTCGTTATCAGCTGATTACGAGTAACTAGCTCTTGGAGAAATGTGGGGGCTTTTCGCGAAGCTACACCTTATAGCGCTAAATAAATGCCTATTTTAGGTCGTATGCAAAGGGTCGCTGATAGTTTCACAGCACTAATACAAATCAGTAGGTGAGTGTCAGGGTGCTGACTGGTTCTTCAAACGCATTAGCAGTTTAACCGTGAGCAAAACAGCAGCTAAGATTCCGATCAAGATGCCAAAGGCACTTTCGGCAAACCCCGCATCCGCACAATTATTTCGCAATTGCCATACACAACCTGTACTTATGAGATGTCCGACAATTTGGAACAAAAGACTGAGGGAAAATAAACTCCCTATTAGAATCCAAAGCCTCATGTCGGAGAGTACGCCACAAAGCTGACGCTCCGATAGGTGCACGGCTCTAAGGCAAATCTATAGGTGGATGTCAGGGTGCTGAAACGGAGGAATGGTGTCATTGCAGGCGCAGCAACAATACAAGAGATGTTGACTTTAACGACTATAAACTTGGACTAACTTTTGGTTTGTGTGAGGCGGGATTATTGGTGATTGTAATGCCGAAGGTGAATAGACAAGGTGAGACCTGCATCTGCAATCGGATGATCCAAATCCGTCGACCAAATGACGCGTTCGTCGCAAGCTGCCTAAAGCTTTAGCCCAATCACACTCACGCCGAGTGGATCCTTCAACCCACCAGATCTCTTCGATGGCCGGATCTGTAATTGATGAACTCAGGTAATCAATGTGCCAGTGTAATCGTTGACCCCGTTTGAGGTGGCTCGAGATTCTTCCACGCAATCCGCCCATTGCACTTCCGGAGTAGTGATACCACCCGGCATCAAACTGGAACTCGCCAAGCTTTCCAATGGTTAGGGAGATTGGATCGAGAAGACGCAGTACGAGCACATATGATCCGGGACCTGTCGGCAACGTTATTTTCATTTTTTCTCGGAAATAGAATGACGCTTTTGTAGTATTTAAACTCCTGCAAAAACAATATTCTCCTAGTTTTAGAAAGCTGTCAGATTTCCCCTATGGTTCGATGTGGGGCTGCTGCTGCTCAGTAGTACGCTGGTGTATCCGAGAATTTCAGGCCAACCATGTTCACAAATTAGTGAGAATGTTTCATCGGTGAAGATACCAAAGATCAACGCGTCGCCCAACCTCAACAGGTTCGATTCGCCCTGAGATCGTGTAACGAAAGAACCCAGTGTTCCGACGTTCGTGGGGCATCTGGCGGCTGGTCTGATGTCTGACGTTGTCATCTGGAAACCTACGTAACGCTAGATGTGTTTTACGGTGTTCAGTCCTCGCCGTTGATGCTGAGTGCCTCGATCGCCGCTATTCCGGAACGAGTTATCTTGATTCGAACATTTACATCGTCGGCTCGTTCTATGTCGAGACCGCGCCCCTCGGAAACGAAGTACTGTTCGATACCGTACTCGACGGTTATAACATCGTTATTTCTTGTATCAACTTGTCCTTCTATGAAAAGGTCGGTTCGACCGGATGGTTCACCAGTTTGTACATCAAGAGAGGAATCGTCGCCATCGATGTTCGAGAGGGCGACATACACCGTATCGCCTTCACTGATTTCGCACAATAATCGATACCTTTTCGAATCTTGACTTACGTCTTTACGACCGAGAGCGATCTGAGGAGATCGACCGTGTTGCCCGTCCCCTTGCTAACTTGCGCACCAGTTCCGATCAGTACGTCACCAGAGGGTTTGAGGCCGCTGAGCCTCGCTCCCTCAGAATGCCACAGGTAGGAGATGTGCTTTGTCAGGGTACTGAGACGTAGGTAAGGTATTTAATGTTGTTCTTTTGTTAGACGAACTTGGTTTCTGCTAAACCACATTTCACCTAGCTCTGAAGTCGTTGGGTCATCCAATTGAAAAAACGGTTCGTCGCAGTTCAAAACCTTAACAACATTCATCTCATCCCCACCTCCAAAGTAACCAGATAGCGAGTTAGGGGATGCCCAAGACGCATATTTTTCCACGCGGAAGGCGCGTTGACCACGATGGTAGCGAAGGTGCTACCTGATCTCCGATAATGGTTCAATCAATATTTTGGGTCTCGATATTCAGCAGGTGATAGTTTGATCAGAAGTGTTCGCAAATATCTGCTTTATCTTTCCGGGTTTTTGTTTCTTGGTCTTGGTATAGCCGGTTATGTTTTGCCAGGGCTTCCGGGCACGATATTCCTTATTATTTCTGCCTCGTGCTTTGTCAGATCAAATGACCGAATGTATCGTTGGGTAACTGAGCATCGTCTATTTGGAAAATTGGTCAGTAATTACCTAGAAACAGGAAGCATGCCGATAAGAGCAAAAGTTATATCGCTTCTTTCAATGTGGGTTTTTACCGGCGTATCGTTATGGGTTCCCGAATATGGGCTTCTATTCAAGATTCCGATATTTTCTTTGGCGATTATCGGCACTTGGTACATACTTTCTAGAAAATCTTCGACAGATTCCACTGATGATGATTGATTCTGTTCTTCAAACTGTTCGGGAAATTCTGCTAACTAAGGAGGTAGCGGGTTCGAGTCCTCCACCGCCACCAAATTGAAATCAAACTGAACAAGTCCTTGCAGAAATGCAGGGGCTTTTCGCGTATTTGACCATAAGTTGACCCTACGGACTACCAGAAACTATCTGGGACGTTATGGGGCAGGTTCTAACGGCTATCAGTACGAATACAACTCAACAAATGGTGCGTCTGGTACGATCTGGGGCAGGGTGAATCTAACTTACAAGCGGGGGATCAAAGGTTCGAATCCTCCATCGCTCTCCAAACTTCTTCGACAGTCTGAAAAATCGCCTTACGGGATAACGCATCTAACGTTCGACCTGTCGAATTTATGCTCGGGTCTTCACGGCATTAAAGGAAGATATCAGTGACTCTTACTGCTGATTCAAAAACACTTGCCAACATGCTGATCGAGAATATCGGCAAAGTTATTGTAGGCAACAGTGAAACGGTAGAGCTGGTTTTGGTTGCACTGATTAGCAACGGACACGTTCTTATCGAAGACGTTCCCGGTGTCGGTAAAACGATGCTGGTTCGATCACTAGCCACGTCGACCGGCTGCGACTATCGCCGAATGCAGTTCACCCCTGATCTGCTGCCGAGTGACGTTACTGGTGCTTCGGTTTTCAATCAGAAGACCGGTAATTTCGAGTTCCGACCCGGGCCGATCATGGCTCAGATTGTTCTCGCCGACGAGATTAACCGTGCCACACCGAAGACGCAATCTGCGCTGCTTGAGGCGATGGGTGAGCAGCAGGTGACAGTCGAAGGCGTTACCCGGGAACTACAGAACCCTTTCATGGTTCTGGCAACGCAAAACCCGATCGAGTATGAAGGTACGTTCCCGCTACCTGAAGCACAGCTCGATCGATTCTTCATGCGGATTACGCTCGGATATCCTAATGCAGCCCAGGAAGTTGCGATCCTGGATCGCCGTGAGCATATCGATCCCATAAACGAACTACAGGCGGTCTGTACACCGGCAGATATCGCCAAGATGCAGGATCAGGCGGGCGACGTGTACATCGATGCACTGGTTAAGCAGTACATCGTCGAGCTTTCCAACGCCACACGACTCCATCCAGAAGCTGCGCTCGGTGTATCTCCACGGGCGTCGATTAACTTGATGAAAGGCGGTAAGGCCTACGCAATGTTGCGAGATCGCGACTATGTTGTGCCCGACGACATCAAGGCGATCGCAACGGCGACTCTGGCGCATCGTGTCTTGCTAACGCCATCGGCGAGGATGCGTGAGGTGACCCATGAGACGGTGATCACCGATGTGCTGAACCAGGTTTCAGTGCCGGGTGCGAGTGTTCGAAGAACTTAGTAACCAACCTTATACACTGAACACACTTTCAGGAGCCTTTAGTCGGAAAATATGCTCCGTACTATCAGGTCATCAAACAGTCAAAATTCGACGAGTTCTGCGGCGCGTTCCGGACGCCGTCGTGGTGTTGTTCGTCGCCTGAAACGGAATCCGATTCTTTACGGAATTCTGGTTGTGATGGTTGTCGAGTTCCTCACCGGTATGGCGACGGGATTCGATCTCTCAGTGCGGCTTTACTATGCGCTCGGATTGTTGCTATTGGCTGGTTGGTTGTGGGCCAAGAGCAGTTCGGAGCAGATGACCGCCACAGTCGAACGTCCGAAAGGTCCCTACACCGTAGGTAACACGATCTCAGAAACCGTTGTGATTCGTAACGGTGGAGGTACGCCCAAGGCATGGGTCGAGGTTGAGGACCGGACCGATCTTCCTGGTGTGCGATTCAAGCAGGTGGCAAGTCTTGGACTGATGGTGGCTTTTGATCGTCTGGAGATGTCAGGCGTTGTGACTCGTCGCGGGGAGTACACCGTTGGGCCACTTACGGCTCGAACGGCCGATCCGTTCAGTATGTTCCCGCAGGAGATCGAATTCGGAAGTCAGGAGACTGTTCTCGTCTATCCTCGAATTGTCGACATTCCGGATTTTGCTTCACCGTCGATCCACCTCCTTGGCGACAACTCAAGGCGGCAACGTGCTCGTGTTTTGAGCACCGACGTTGCTTCGGTTCGTGAGTATGAAGCTGGCGACGCGCTTGGACGAATTCACTGGCTATCGACAGCTCGCGTTGGTGAGTTGATGGTTAAACAGTTCGATCAGGGTTCGTCGAGCGATATGTGGGTGTTGTTCGATCAGCACGTCGATTCGATGGCATCTATGGGCGACGACTCCACAGATGAGATTGGCGCAACGGTTGCGGCTTCAGTGATCGACAAATACAACCAGGGATTTCTCCCGGTTGGCTACGCAGCCCACGGTAGTCAATCGTTGGTGGCGATACCGGAGCGTTCGGCGCATCAACGCGAAAAGATTTTGCGTCACATTGCGGCGAGCAAGCCGATCGGCGAAGTGACGATTCTCGAGGCACTTTCTGAGGTGGAACGCGAGCTCGGGCAAAACACCTCGCTGGTCGTGATCACCTCGGCTGGTGACGGTGAGTGGGTCGATGCGCTGGCAGGCCTCGCCAAGCGTGGAGTTCGGGTGAGCACGGTGCTGATCAACCGAGCATCGTTCGGTGGAGCGCCGAACGGTGATTCGCTTGATCATCTGACTGCAACCGGGATTACTGCATACCCGATCTCCCGGGGCGATTCGATCGCCAATTCATTGCATAGTCCGCTCGGTGGTGATCAAGAAGGTTTACGTCAGGCTTCGGTTCGAGCACATTCCGAACCGTCAGCTGTGGAACCGGATCCAGTAGCTGACGTCGCAGCCTCATCAGCCGGTCACGACGGTTCCGATGAATCCCAGAGTGGTGGCAAATGAGCACCGCAACGGATTTTCTGAACAATGTCCCCGGGCCGCCGACTCCTGAAGAAATATCGCAGTCGTCTGGTCGATTTGACTCGCTAGTCGAGAACGTGACTCACTTTGCCCCCGCTCACGATTGGATCAGTTTCATAATAATGCTGTGGATGATGGCCAATGTTGGTTGGTCGGTCATGCTCGCTGGTTGGGGTGATCTGCCTTCAGTAGTTCCGACGTTACTGTTCGGTACCATTGCCGCGTTTATGGTTTCCAAGCGGAATTCCAACTGGTACCTGACGGTTATTTACGCTCTGGGATTTGGCTTCTTTATCGTGTTCTGGCAGGGCACATCTCAGGCGGTCGAAGCCGATCCGGTAACTGGTTCGATCGATGGCTTT
>CAJXEJ010000068.1 GCA_913052475.1 uncultured Dehalococcoidia bacterium | reverse complement strand
GGCCACAGCCGCTGCGGTTCGAGCGTGAGTGTGAAGAATTCCATGAACTCCGGCACTCAACACGTGGCGAGCCTGCCATGCGTTGTATCGCACTTCTTCGGGCGATATGGCGTTCGAAGGCAACGTACAAAGCACTGTTGGTGTCGGATGCCCACTGGGAGTCGGACCACCATCCTTAAGACCCCGCATGTAATTGACTAGCCCGACGGTGTCGAACGGGTGATGCTCGAAATCCATCATCAACATGTCGCCCCACGTCTGAGAGTCTTTCAGACCAGCTTCATACGTCAACTCGGTCGGGTGTGTCGCGTAAAAAGGTTGCCCCTGTTCAAGCAACTCTATGCACTTATTGATTCGTTTCGCCAATTGAAAACTCCTGTACTTGATGCCTGATTAGTTGCTCGTTAGTCGCCACGGTATCTCAAGTTCCACAGTGATGCCTCGGAACCAGTCGATAACCTCTGGATGGAATGGAATGCCGTTCTCGCGCCGTTCGATTTCTTCCTCATGCTCCGGAAGACCTGCATACACCACACGGTCTTTGCCCGGAATTGGCGGAGTACTCTTGATCTCGTTCATATAGACATCCATCTCGCTCTTGAATTCTTCAAGATCGGTGAAAGCCTCCACGTTGTACGCTATGAAGTGGTGAGAAGCACCACCTCTTCGGTTTGGTCCTGCACCTGTGGCGCCGAGAAGAGCACACATAATCTCAACCCACATTCCCATACTGGCGCCTTTGTGGGCGCCGTTTTCACGCGAGCCACCGGTTGGCAACATGAAGAACTCGTCCGGCACCGGGCTTTCTTCGAGAATGGGAACCCCATCCGCACCAGAAATCCAGCCAGCAGCAACATCGACGCCAAGTCGCTTTGCTAACACAATTTTGTTACCGGCTACCGAACTCATCGAGGCATCGAAAATAAATGGTGCCTCGCTGTTGGTAGGAACAGCGACCGCGATCGGATTGAGGCCAAACATAGGCTTCGCACCATCGACCGGGAGTACCTGCATACCTCCTGTGGTCATCGAAACACCGATCATGCCGTGTTCTAAGGCCATCGCAGCGTGATAGGCAGCCGCGCCGAAGTGTCGACCATTATTGGCCGTAATCGTTCCAATTCCGTAGATCTTGGCTCGCTCAATCGCCATATTCATCGCCAGCGGACCTACCACAAGTCCATGTCCACCATCGGAATCAAGGGTCGCTGCAGCTGGCATCTCACGAATGATTTTTGGATCCGGGGTCGGGTTGATACCACCCTCGCCAAACGACTCGACATATCGACGCAGCATGTTAGAAACACCGTGTGTTTCAATGCCACGAATATCGGCATAAACCAATACCTCTGCTGCAGTCTTAGCGTCATCAGCAGGCATACCCATCTTCAAGAAAATATCGACCACAGTCGCATTCATGTCTTCTATATCGACATGAACCGCTATATCACTCGGTACGTGAAATCGTTCTAACAATTCGTGCTGTTCCTTTCTAAGTTTGGTTCACCCTGTTTGCAGCACCAATCTGTCGGACCAAAGCTCACGGATGAACATGGAAATTCGGCGGAGTATACGCCTACTGGATAGTGATCGCGGTCTACTGGCTGAGTTTGTCCTCAAATATCCACCGATTGGTGGGAATTACCATGCATCACCAGTTGCCCAATGCCTAAGACAAGCCTAAATTTCGTCGGACGATTATTTACGAACTCCAAACACGGAGAAATTCAGATGCCCCAGGGCCTTACGACAGTTTTTACCGAGCCGGGTAAACCGTTCGAGCTAGAGACACTTCCAACACCTGAGATCGAAACGGGTGGAATACTGATCAAGAACACGGATGCCGTTGTGTGCGGATCCGACCTCCACGCTTGGCGCGGCGATGGGGATGGTCCACCCGTATCGAGACGACGAGTTCTCGGGCACGAGTTCACCGGTGTCGTCCATTCACTCGGTAACGGCATCAACACCGACTCACTGCGCCGCCCGCTCAAAGAAGGCGACCGAGTCGCGTTCCCGTTCTTCTTCCCATGCCACCGCTGCTATCACTGCATCAGGGGTGAGCACCACTCGTGCACGTTCCGCCAGCGACGCAACATGGTGGGACTCGACGATTACCCGTACTGCAACGGCGGAATGGCCGAATATTTCTATCTCGAACCCGGACACTACGCTTACAAGGTGCCTGACGAGCTTCCAAGCGAAGCAGTTCCCGCGGTGAACTGTGCTCTGGCGCAGGTACTGTTTGGGCTCGAGCGCGTCGGAATGGCGTTTGGCGACACCGTGATTGTTCAAGGTGCCGGTGGACTCGGAATCTACGCAACCGCAGTAGCTGCCGAACGAGGTGCCAGCCAGGTCATCGTGATCGACGGCCAGCAAAATCGACTCGATCGTGCGATGAAATGTGGCGCTACATCAACCATCTCCATGTCTGAGTACCCAACCCCGGAATCTCGAGTCGAACGAATTCGGGAGTTGACTAACGGTATTGGTGCCGATGTTGTTGTTGAAGTTGTAGGTATCGCAGCGGCAACGTACGAAGGACTCGATATGGTTCGAATCAACGGTTCGTATCTCGATATCGGGAATATCGGCGGCGGAAGCCTTACGATCCCCGCTGGCAAAATCATCGGAAACCAGACCAAGTGGGTCGGAACCGTTCACTACAACCCCTGGGTAATTGAAGCTGCCCTGCAGTTCCTCGTGAAGACGAAGGGCAAGTACCAGCTGATGGACGTTGTGTCCGACACCTTTGCACTTGAGCAAGTCGACGAGGCGTTCGAATTCGCCGAGTGGCAAGGCAAGGACACCGGAACGCAGGCGCAAAGAGTCGCCTTACACATGGATTGATCCCGCTCACATAGCGATTAACTGAAAACGGCGGGATAATTCCCGCCGTTTAGTATTTCAATTTCTCGACCACAGCAAAGCGGAGTGGATAGATCTTCGGTGGCTGGGTCGTGATCGGGTGGTAGCCGAGAGACTAGCCGATCATACTCCCTCACCCTACGCTTTATACGTCTCTCGAAGCTCGGTGTAGATCTCTTTGGTCTGAATCGTCCCAAGCGCAAGGGTGCTAGAAACATTCATCATCTGGTAACCCTCGCCAATCCAGCGGCGGCAATCGTCAACATCAGCGAAGGTAGTCGAAAGGTACTTGCCAGTGCCTTTAATCCGCTGAGCAACATCGACCATGATGTTTTCGACTTTTGAGTTATGAATGTCGCCATTCACGCCAAGCGAAGCCGAAAGGTCTGTCGGGCCAACCAGCAGAACTTCGTATCCTGAGATCGACAGAATCTCGTCAAGGTTTTCGTACGCTTCAAGGCTCTCCATCTGAAGCATCAGGATCGTCTCGCCATTGGCATTGTCGATAATGTCCTGCGCCGAAACACCGAGATATCCGGCAAAGTATGGCGCAATCCCACGCATTCCCATCGGAGGGTACTTCGCCCATTTGACTGCGTTTCTAACCTCTTCAGGAGTATCGATCTGTGGAACCATCACTCCCACGGCCCCAACGTCGTACGCCTTTTTAATGTCGCCGGGATTGTTGTAAGGAATTCGAATAACCGGGGCACTGCCGTTCTGACGTCCTTGGACTGCAATCGTTCCAACTGACTCAAATCCCGCCGGGGAGTGCTCCTGATCGATCCAAACCCAGTCGGCACCAGTCTGATAAATCGATTGAGCCACGAACGGCTCACGTGTGAACATGCTGGTTCCAAGAACAGGATTTCCGGAAGCCAACTTCTGTCGAACGTCGCTTGGATACATCGTAATTACACCTGAAAACTAGCTACGCAATATCGAGTAGCGGGCGCATCTTACGCCCTGACGAAAGACGTGTGTCACCAATACGGTGAATAAATCCTAAATCGCCATGTATTCTTCGTGACGGGGAAACTCGCCACAAGCGTCCGCACGCAGTCTCTACAAGCTCAAATCAACCGAACTACCAGTTTCTGCCGATTTATGCAGGGCTTCAACAACTGCTGTGTTGCGAAGGCCGTCTTCCGCCGGGTACTCTGGTTTCTTGCCACTCAGGATGCATTCGGAGAATTCGTCGAATTGCACAACGAATCGGTACGGTGCTGGTGTTGAAATGATCTGATTTTCCTCACCGTTTCGACCGTCACCCGTTTTGATGATGATCGGTCCCGAGTCATCGAACATTCCCGGAATCTCGATGCGTCCTTTCGAGCCATCTACCGTGATATAGCATCGGAACGGCTGCTCCATATTAGTAGTGATATTCCCGATTGCACCGTTCGCAAACTTCATCGTGCCCGAGAACGTTGTGTCGATGCCCCAATTGCCCGAGTCGTGCGACATTCCAACCACCTGCACCGGCTCTGCTGACATCACGAACCGCGTGGCATAAACGGCGTAGCACCCGGCATCCCACAACGCTCCACCCGCAAGCTGTTGTGAAAAGCGCACATTGCCATCAGGTACGGCGATGTTGAAGCAAAGTGCAGCATCGATCGTTTGGATGTCCCCAATTGCGCCTTCTGCAATCAGCTGGCGCGCCTTTCGCATGTGCGGATTCCAGCGATGTGTGAACGCCTCGACCAACACCACGTCGTTGGCATTGGCAGCGTCGATCATTCGCTGACACTCTTCGGTCGATACAGCGAGAGGTTTTTCACACAGGATGTGCTTCCCTGCTTCTGCGGCTTTGATCGTCCATTCGCAGTGCATGCTGTTTGGAAGCGAGTTGATAATGGCGTCGATACCTGGATCGGCGAGCTGCTCTTCGTACGAGCCATACCAGCGTTCGATGCCATGCTCTTTCGCGGCAGCCTCGGCCTTTGACGCAGTACGAGAAGAAATCGAAACGATCTCCGAGTTCTTTGAGTCGTACGAGGCAGGCAGATGGGCGTTCAACCCAATCTGAGCAGTTGAAAGCAGCCCGTAGCGAACGACGTCTTGTGGCATGTTTGGTCTCCGATAGCTGGTCACAAATCAAGATCGACGGTGAATAATACTGCTCTTACCGGATGTCCACAGCGTTAGCAGCGAAAAATTGCGGCGAAAACTACTCGCCAAACAAGTACGATTTGCCGGGATCGATCGTGAATCGACCGCGCATTGCCGAACGTCCTAAGATCATCCGGTACGCCATGAGATGGCGGTTAGCCAGAGTCAATTCTGCTTCGAACACCTCTCCGGCCAAACTCATTGTGGTCACAATTACCGGGCGCAACTCTCGCTTCCCGTTCGAGCTACGGATCCACCTGTGCGTTTTCACTATGGCGCTTACTCGAATGGCATCTTTACGACTGCGCCGACGTGGATGGATCTCGAACGACACCCACTCACCATCATCCCGTTGACTAAATCGAGGTCGAAAAGCATGGATCGATGATGTCTGCGCACCGGAGTCCACTTTCGCCTTCACACCGATCACGTTGAAATCGGGGAGCGATACTCGCTCGCGCCAGCCAATCGACTTTGGAGTTTTTCGCTTTGGTCTCGAGGTCATCATCAGGCTGAAACCTGTCCATCAGGATTCAACGATTCAAGTTGATTCTCTATGTGGTCGACCATCAAACCAGCGATATCGACGCCGGTGGCAGTTTCGATGCCTTCGAATCCCGGAGACGAGTTGACTTCGAGAACCAGCGGTCCTCGGTCAGAACGAAGTATGTCGACACCGGCAGATTCAAGCCCATGCGCCTTTGTCGCCATGCGGGCATATTCAATCTCGGTTGTGGCCAAATCGACTTCGTGTACCGAACCGCCCTGATGCAAATTGGCTCGGAACTCAGTTCCATCCGATACCCGTTCCATCGCTGCGACAACCCGATCACCAACAACCATGCAGCGAATATCCCGACCCTTTGCTTCCTTAATGTACTCTTGAATCAAGATGTTCGCCTCGACCTGACGGAACGCGTCGATCACCGATCTTGCCGCAGATTTCGACTCGACAAGCACAACGCCAACGCCCTGAGAACCCTGCAAGAGCTTCACAACGAGCGGTGGCCCGCCTACTGCGTCAATGACACCGTCGATGTCTTGTGTTTCCTCTGCAAAGCCTGTGTGTGGCATCTGGACGTCTGTTCTCGAGAGGATCTGTAACGAACGCAGCTTGTCTCGAGATCGACTGATCGCCTGCGATTCGTTGGCGGTGTACACGCCCATCATCTCGAACTGCCTGACTACAGATGTTCCGTAGAACGTTCGCCTCGAAGCAATCCGTGGCACAACAGCGTCGAAATCCAGCGCTTCTCCCCGAAAAAGCACCTGCGGATGATGGGAGGTGATGTTCATATAGCAGCGCAGGTAGTCGACAACACGCACGTCATGACCTCGCTGCTGTGCAGCTTCGACAAGACGTCGGGTTGAATATAGGCCAGGCCCTCGAGAGAGTATTCCGAGTTTCATTGTTGAAGCGATAGTTCTTTCTAGATTTGACCGATGCGAGTTC
>CAJXEJ010000067.1 GCA_913052475.1 uncultured Dehalococcoidia bacterium | reverse complement strand
TCCTACCGGCGAATTTATCGAACCGCTTGGAACAGCTACCGAAGACGACTTGTACGACACGTTCACTGAGATGGCGAAAGCGTTCGAAGCGGGTGGTGCTGACGCTGTGATGATCGAAACTCAGCTAGCGATCAATGAGGCTTCGATCGCTGTTAGAGCGGCCAAGGAGAGTACCGATCTAGTTGTGATGGCCACGATGGTCTTTGACAAAGGTCCTCGCGGCTATTTCACGATGATGGGCACAACTCCTGAGCAGGCTGTTGAAGGCTTGCAAGACGCCGGTGCTGATATTGTCGGCACCAATTGTGGCAACGGGATCGAGCGGATGGTTGAGATCGCCACACGAATGAGGGCTGTGACCGACCAATATCTCGTCGTTCAGTCGAATGCTGGCTTGCCGATAATTCGTGATGGAGAAACCTGCTATCTGGAAACTCCGGAATTCATGGCGAAGTACTATCGCGAACTCGCCGAACTTCCAATCAATATTCTCGGAGGCTGCTGCGGAACGACTGCTGATCACATACGTGCTCTAATTCAAGCGGTCCGCAGGTAATAGTCAAGTAAGAAACACGCTGGCGTATGGAGAGATGATCAATGCCCTCGTTGGGACAACCGGGTCGAGTCGCTGAAAAGATAAAAAAGCTGGGAAGTTGTATCGAATTGGTCGCAATCGATCCGTACTTCCATGATGTTACTGTCGGCCTGTTCTCTAAGGATGGAGTGCTGACAATCTCGTCTTACAGCACGATTAACGGTGTCGAAAAAAGAATCGAACAGATCCGAGACCGCTGCACCCGGCTTGGAGATGTAGAAGCTGTTGAAGGTACATCGAATCAGTTGAAACTGATTTCTGATCTGTACCTAGATCGAGCCTTGCGTTTCATGTTCATTGCGGCGGTCGAGAAAGACCCATCCTCCGAATTACCTTCAGGCCGGATTACTGCGCCTGATACGAAAACCAAACTCACGTTTGTTGTCGAAGGTGCATATGAAGGTGGGCAATTCGTCTACACAGTATCGACAGAAGGCGAATCCGAACGTGCCGAAATGCGGGTAAGAGCGGCGGTTGGTGGATTCATCCGCTACTCGGGATGTGTGCGTATCGATAAAAACAAATTCGCCTTTTCCGATGGAAAAAGGTATGACAACTTCATCCGCCTGATTCTTCCTCTCGCACGAAATGTCAGTGCGGTCGAAGCACAGCTTGAGCAGGCCGAGATGGCTGGTCAGATGAACACACAAACACTTGGATTCGCCCAGAGCTAGTCCGCTCGCAAGTAACACTTAACAGCAGAAAAACATGTCGCCTGTAATAGAAAAAATGACTTCACGTGAACGAGTAATGGCAGCACTCGCTGGCGATCTAGTCGATCGCGCTCCCGTTTGCACACCGACGAACGTCGCAACTGTCGAGCTGATGGATTTGGCGGATGCGCCGTTCCCGGAGGCTAATCGAAATCCTGAGATGAACGCTCGCCTTGCAGCGACTGCTTATACCGAGCTTGGATTCGACACAATCGCGCCCTACTTCTCGATTATTCAAGAGTCATCGGCTCTTGGTTGCGACATGCAATGGGAGCAAAAGGACAACTGGCCCACCGTCAGGATGACCAACCCGATTTGGAATGGTTCCGCAGATGTAAAAATTCCTTCGGATTTCTTAGAGCATCAAGACACCCGGGCAATCACTGATTCGATCCGTCTCCTAAAAGAAGAATTTGGTAACGAGGTCGCAATCGTTGGAAAAACAATGGGACCGTGGACTCTGGCGTATCACGTTTTCGGGGTTGAGCCGTTTTTACTGGGAACTGTTGACGATCCAGACGAAACGATGAAATCGCTTGAGGCCTTAAAAGAGATAACGATTTTGTACGGCCAGGCTCAGATCGATGCCGGTGCTGACGTCCTCACCATCCCAGATCACGCCACCGGCGATCTCGTTAGTGGTGAGTATTACAGGCGATTCCTGATGGATCTGCATCAGGAAATCAAAGAAGAGCTGTCTGTTCCGTTGATGCTTCATATCTGTGGAGCAACGATCGACCGAATGCCGTACATTGCCGAAACGGGGATGGCGGCTTTCCATTTCGATTCGAAAAACGACCCAGTTGAATCAATGGCGGCTGTCGACGGCAAAATCCGACTCGTCGGAAACATCAACAATCCAACAACTCTCTACGCACGGGGACCAGAAGAAGTTCGGGCTGAGGTTAACGCAGCACTTGACGCTGGTGTGCAGTTGATCGCTCCAGAATGCGCTATTCCGCTCAAAACCAAATTAGAAAACCTGATGGAAATCCCCGTTGCTATAGAAGATTGGTTTGCAGAGCGCGGGCAAAACTAGTGTTTGAATCGACGGAGAAAATATTCCGATATATTTTCTGTTGCTCCGATGAGACACTGGTTGCTTGGAGTCAGGTATTACTGCCCGAACGATCCGACTTCACCAGAACCTGTAACCATATATTTCGAGACAACTAATGACCATTACGCACGCAGGCCTTGCACGAGAATTCGAGTTCGTATCCAATCCATCTGAGCAGAAGCATATTTTTGATCTGATCGATGGCACTGCCCCACTTATGCAGGAACTCGCTTACCAGTTGATCATGGGCAACAACACTGATGTCGATCGACTCACACAGGAAGCGCTCGCTGAAGGTTTTACTGCCAATCAACTACTGGATGATGGTCTGCTGAATGGGATGGCAATCGTGGGAGTGAAATTCCGCGACAATCTGATATTCGTTCCAGAAGTTCTCGTCGCCGCCCGTGCAATGAAAGCCGGAATGGTGCACATAGAGCCAATCCTTTCGGAGTCGGGTACCAAACCGGCTGGCACAGTAATCATGGGCACCGTCAAAGGCGATTTGCACGATATAGGTAAAAACCTGTGCATCATGATGCTCCGAGGTGCGGGATTCGAAGTTCACGACATCGGAGTCGATTCATCTCCGGAAGATTTCATCGATGCTGTTGAAGAACACGAAGCCCAAATAGTCGGTATGTCGGCACTGTTGACCACAACGATGCCAAATATGGGGCGGGCTATCGCAACGTTCGAAGATATGGGCATTCGTGACGAAATTCGAATCATGGTTGGTGGCGCACCTGTCAACCAGGATTTCGCCGATGAGATGGGCGCCGATGCCTACGGCGAGAACGCGGTCGATGCCGTCGACAAGGCCAAAGAACTCATCGTGCTTCTTGAAGAGTTGAAGTCCAGTTAGACGATTGAGGGATGCTCTATGGCAGATGAGTTGGCGGGACGCTACAATCCCAAGCTCGATTCCGAGAAGGCCCGTGCCAGTCTTGAACGGCTATTCGATATCTATAGAGATATAGCGTTGACAGCAGATCGTGTTATGGAGTCGAGGTGTCCATATAAGGACGCTTCGAGTCGATGCAACGCTAAGTTTAGCTGCCAAAATCAATTCGCCACATTCAATCCGACGTCTCTACCCGCCTGTTCCGGTAGCGATGAAATCGACTATCGAGATGCCTGGCATCAATAAACATTCGACTTCTTAACCACAGAACAGACAACGTCGATTTCTGGGGAAGTAGAGAGTAGTCCACCTTATAAATGCTCGTTGAGGCACCCACCACATGAGTCCCGTCTATCTCAATTCAAAAAAGCTCGATGCGAAAAAGAACGATTCTCTTTTCGATTTCACCGATTTCCTTTCGATCAGGGTGCCGACATCCTGTGGGCGAACCGGTGAGTGCCATGAGTGTATCGTTGAGATCCGAAAAGGAGCAAACGCACTAACGCCTCTAACTGACGAAGAACAGTTCTTGAGGGGTGATTACCGACTCGCTTGCCAGGCCTGTATCACTGATCCTGAGGCAGACATCGATTTCGCCGTACTGCGCCGCCAACCGCGCATTCTAACTTCTGGTACGAAACGGGATACGGCGTTGTCCCCTGCTTATTCACGGGTTGACGATGATGTGGTGTACCACGGTGTCGACGGGGATGTGATCGTGGACGTTTACCGTGGAGCCATCTACGGAATTGCAGCTGATCTGGGCACGACGACTGTTGTTCTCAATCTAGTGAATCTCGAATCGGGCGAAATTGAGTACACCGCATCGTTCGAGAATCCTCAACGATTTGGTGGTAGCGACATCATGAACCGCATTTCGTACGACGGCGGATCTGATTCCGGAGAATTACGAGCTGTAATGGTTTCGTCGATTAATTTTGAAATCGGCGAGATGGTTCGTTCGCTTAAAATACGTCGACGCCAGATATTTGAAATTGTCGCTGTTGGCAACACCACCATGCGGGATCTTTTCTTTGGAATCGACGTGCAAAGCATTGGCCAACGTCCGTATAAGTCACTGATCGAATACGAATTCCTTGATTCGAAACGGTCTACAACGGCGCTGGTTCGGACTGCAGCCGAACTAGAACTGCGTATACATCCCAAGGCGACGGTCTACGGCGGTCCATTGATCGCTTCGCATCTGGGTGCCGATACTGCGGCCGACCTTCTTGCACTCGGTATCGAGAACCAGAAAGAGCCGATCATTCTCATTGACGTGGGAACCAACACTGAAGTCGTGATAGGGAACAACGAGAGGCTCCTCGCCGCTTCCTGTCCTGCCGGGCCCGCGTTTGAAGGCGGGCAAGTGGCATTTGGCATGCCTGGGTACGATGGAGCCGTCGAAAAAGTAACCATTGATGATGATGGAACCGTCGACTCGCACGTAATTGGTGATACGGAACCGGTTGGTATCTGTGGATCTGGATTGATTGATCTTCTTGCTGAGCTTCGGCGAACTGAGTTGATGGACGATCTTGGTAAATTTGCCGATGGTACGTCATCCTATGAATTTTCAAGTAAGAACAATCTGACGTTATCGCGAGCAGATGTTTCTGCCCTTGCTCAGGCGAAGGCCGCGAATTTCTGTGGTCAGGCGATAGTGCTCCGAGAATATGGGTTACCGATCGCTAAGTTCGAGAAACTGTATCTTGCCGGTGGGTTTGCAAATTACGTCGATGAATCTAATGCGATCGATATTGGCTTCATCGCAAACATGCCAATTGACAAGGTCGAGAAGATTGGAAACGCCTCGCTGGAGGGAGCGGTCATCATGCTGTTGTCGACCGTAAAGCGGGAAGAGATTGAGAAACTCACTTCGACCATCGAGCACGTAGAACTTGAAACCGCACCTGACTTTTTCGACTTCTTTGTCGAGGGTTGCCAGTTCAAACCGATGGATGCTCTATAGAGTTCTGGTCTACATGGGTGGATTCCACTCTTTTGCGTTCCGCTTTCGAATCGCAGAGAAATGGAGCGTGCCTGCGAAACTTCCTGCATCGATCTAACATATCTGTTTTCAACTCCAGCATTCCCCAATGCTTACTCTAGTGTGTCGATATGACTGAGTTTGAACATCGTGATCTCTTTTGCATAAAGGTGCATGCCTGCTTCGTTCAGCGACCCAAACCCAACAGAATCGAACGCGTATCTATGCAGGGCACATTCGTTGAATCGATCAATCCACTCACGTTCGATGTAGGCAATCATCCTCGAAGGCCTGCTGCCTATCCATTCCCTCACATCTTGCGTTGTCGAATCTTCAATCGCCCGCAGCAGTAATCTTGGACACTCCCTTGAAAAGAAGTACATCGGAGAGTGCCATTCATAAATGGCTAGACCAGATATTCAGCGTCTGGTCGATCGGGAATCGGCATTAGTGGTCTGGGGGTAGCACGCATCGTTCGATCGTGGGGTCTTCAGAGAAGTGGAAAATTCGGAGTGTTTGAGACATTCGGTAGATCGAGCGTGTTTTAGCCAGTTCATTGTGCAAATGGTAGGTATCATTCTGTGCCATGACTACCAAAGCGCTTATTACCGACTACGTCTGGCCCTCAACCGATCCGGAACGAGAAGTTCTTGAAGCAGCAGGAATTGAGCTCGTAATTGCTCCAGATTCTTCAGAATCAACACTCACCGAATTGGCACGAGATGTTGACGCGATCATGTTCTGTTTTGCTCAGGTAACAGACAAAGTTCTGGAAAGCGCTACGAACTGCAAGATCGCAGCACGATACGGCATAGGTGTTGACAACGTCGATATCGCCAAAGCCACCGAACTAGGTATCGTCGTCACTAATGTCCCTGACTACTGTATGGACGAAGTGACTGACCATGCACTCGGGATGATCCTCGCACTGAACCGACGATTGGTGCCCCACACTAGTACGGTTGTTGGGGGTGGGTGGAACGATGTCGTGCTCAACCAACCGATGCACCGGACCAGAGGTGCGACATTGGGTATTGTCGGTTTCGGGAGAATCGGTCGTTCCCTCGCAGCCAAAGCAGTTGGCTTCGGAATGAACATTCTTACTTATGATCCGCTTCTCGATGCGGGTTCTGATGTAGACGCAGCAAGCGCGGTAACACTCGATGAGCTGCTGAAACAATCAGACTTTGTTTCGTTACACGCCCCGCTGATTCCGGCGACAGAAAATATGATTAGTACGTCCGAGCTAGCAAAGATGAAATCTGGTTCGATCATTGTGAATTGCTCCCGCGGTGGTCTGATCGAT
>CAJXEJ010000066.1 GCA_913052475.1 uncultured Dehalococcoidia bacterium | reverse complement strand
GCTCTGCACAAAAAATATACGGTTCATGATCGACCGCGGAGTTCGCACGGGTCAAGGATCCTTGTTGGTAGGAGGAGCCGGAGGAGAACATCCGACACTCAACGTAGAAGAGCGGAAGCTCGTCATGACCACAGCACTCGAAGCGGCTCGGGGTGAAGTCCCAGTGTTATCAAGCATCCAGCACACTGATGCGCGGGTTATCGTCGAACTGGCACGCCACGCTTCTGACGTGGGCCTCGACGGTGCACAACTGGGCCCAACTTACTACTACACCCCAACTGAGGGGGATGTCCTTCGCCTGTTCGAGATGGTCGCGAAGGAATCCGACGTCTCGTTGATGATCTACCACACGTGGTGGGAAGGTCTCACCATGAGCCTTGACCTTCTCAAGCGTCTGTCGGATATGGAGTCTGTACGCTCACTGAAGTGGTCTTCATCCAACCCTGAGCACTACCGACAGGTGCTGCTGGCGCTTTCAGACACGCTGGTAATGATCGACAACTCCGGCGAGCAAACGTCGAGTCACCTTCTGGGGGCTCGAGGATTTATCACCCATCTGAGCGGATTTTGGCCTGAGTACCCGCTAGAGATATGGCAATTGCTTGAACAAGGTGACTACTCTGCGGCTAAAGCCAAGCTGGCTTCGTTCAAGTGGAAGTGGAATTTGTGGCGCAACAAGGTTGTAGAGGTTACAGGTGGTGAAGGACCGTTCATTAAAGCGGCCATGGAAGCTGTAGGTTTGCCGGTCGGTCCTCCACGCCCACCATCCGTCAGACCGCCGGAACACCTTCTCGATGAGCTACGTGAGCTTCTAGAATCTGCCAAAGTTCCCAAAGCCTGAATGAAACATGAACCAGGCAAATAGCGCCGGGTGGGTTCGCTATGTCAATAACCTGTAAACATGACGCAGGTGCTCAACGTCGACGACTTTCGAATTTTACAGCAGCTGATTCGTGCGTTTCCGCTTGATGTCTCGACAGTGGGAGCTTAGCGCTTGGGTGACAATTATTAACAGCTAGTTTCAAGGTGATATACGACTAAATCGCATGAGAATCTCAAAAAGAAGAGAAGCCGCCTTTGGGGGCCTTTACAAGTGACTCCAACTGGCAACGAAGCATCTTCCGCTGAACCAAATACCGCAACGGTCGATGAACCGAACGAACAATCGATGACGCGTTACATAATCACAGTCGCTGTCGCCACGTATTTTTTCTGGATTTCACTCTACCTGTACGTCCCCGTCCTTCCTCTTCACGCGCAAGAACTCGGCGCGAATCTCGAAATGGTTGGCATCGTCATTGCCTCGTATGCAATCGGTCAACTGCTACTGCGAATTCCGATAGGTGCCGGTTCAGACATTGTTGGGCGGAAACCGTTTGCAGTAGGTGCGTTAATTCTCAGTGCTCTCGGTGCTGTCTGGCTGGCACTATCGCCCGATCCGTGGTCGTTGTTCGCTGCGAGAACTCTCACCGGTGTCGCCGCTGCTGGCTGGGTCGCGATAAGTGTGCTGTTCGCTTCGTACTACCCTGCGAACAATACATCGAGGGCGATGGCGATCATCATGTCGGTCAACACGATGGCGCTGGTAACTGCGACGTTCATCGGGGGCATCGTCGCCGATTACTTCGGTAACTTGAGCACTTTTTACGGTGCGGCAGGAATCGGATTCGCCGGTGCACTGTTATTACTTTCTTCTCCCGAACCTCGGATTATCGCTACTACCCGATACTCGTTTTTTACCCTGTTCAATGTTCTTAAAACCCCGTTACTGCTCCGGGTTTCCGCAATCGCAATAACCCTTCAGTTCGTGACGTTCGGTGTGAACTTTGGGTTCTTGCCTATTCACGCCGAAAACCTCGGAGCGTCGAAGTCTGAGATCGGATACATAACCACCGCGGGACTTCTTGCAGCCGTCATCGGCACGGCTATTTCTCCATGGATCGCCCAACGCTATGGGCCTACCGCTGCGGTGATGATTGCCGTAGTTGCGACGCTGCTGTCGCTAATCGCAATGACAATCACGACCGATCTGATGACGCTGGGCACACTCCAGGCACTGAATGGCGCGGGTCGAGGCGTCATGAACACCGTGCTCATCAGCCTGGCGCTCGCATCAGCGCCTGTCGCCATACGAGCGACCGCCATGGGTTCTTATCAAGCTCTCTACTCAATCGGCATGCTTCTTGGTCCCGCTGCGTCTGGCCCGATCGCTACTGAATGGGGTATTGAGATGGTTTTTTGGGCAGCCGCAGTTGCAACCGTTCTGGGTGGCGCAATCGCAGTCATCAAACCGCTCCCACGCTCATAAGAATCGCGCGGTCCGTAACGCCATCTCGGGATTATCATTATTTGCGCTCGTTTCGTTGAGCATTGACGAAAATGCTTTACCAATACGAACGAGATATCCACAATAACAGGAGTGAATGATGGCTTCGCAGCAAATGCGGCTCGAACGCGATTCAATGGGTGAATTGAAAGTTCCGGCAGACGCCTACTACGGTGGTAACGCACGCAGAGCCGAACTCAACTTTCCAATCAGCAACCTTCGATTGGGGCGTTCGTTCATCAAAGCCATCGGCCAGATCAAGCAATCGGCTGCTGTAGTGAACCTCGATCTAAACGCTCTCGATGAAGAGATCGCCAACGCCATCATCACCTCAGCACAGCGGGTGATCGACGGTGAGTTTGACGACCAGTTCGTTGTCGATATTTTCCAGACCGGATCTGGCACATCGACCAATATGAACGCCAACGAAGTCATATCAAACGTGGCTATCGAAGCACTAGGTGGTGAACTCGGTTCCCGCACTCCTGTTCACCCAAACGACCACGTCAACAAGGGGCAGTCATCCAACGACGTCTTCCCTTCGGCCATCCATCTTGCAGCAGCCGGTGCAATCAAAGAGAGCCTGCTCCCTGCCTTGAAAGAACTTGAAGACTCGCTTCGAGTCAAGTCAGAAGAATTCTGGAACGTAGTGAAAACCGGTCGAACCCACCTGCAGGACGCCACACCTATCCGACTCGGTCAAGAATTCCTTGGCTATGCCGGGCAACTCGAATTCGCCGGCAAGCGAGCCGAAAAAGCACTTGCTGAACTTTCAGTATTGGCACTTGGTGGTACGGCAGTTGGTACCGGCATCGGCATGCACCCAGAATTCGCCAGTCGAGTGATCACTCGACTGCGTGAACTAACCGGTCTCGATCTTTCAGAGACCACAAACCACTTCCAGGCGCAGAGCACACTCGACGCCGCTGTTTCGGCATCAGGTGAGCTCAAGTCGATCGCCGTTGGCATGCTCAAAATAGCCAACGACGTCCGATGGCTGGGTTCCGGTCCACGAGCGGGAATCGGTGAAATCTCCCTCCCAGAAGTGCAACCCGGTTCGTCGATCATGCCCGGTAAAGTGAATCCCGTTATCGCCGAGTCGGTAACGATGGTTTCTGCCCAGGTAATTGGAAACGACGCCACGATCGCGATCGCTGGACAATCAGGAAACTTCGAATTGAACGTGATGATGCCTGTGGCAGCCCACAACCTGCTTGAATCTATCGATCTACTCGCAGCGGCCGCCCAGAACTTCGCACGACAGTGCATCAACGGCCTAGTCGCAACCAGCAAAGGCCCCGAAATGGTCATGCAGGGTCTGGCGATCTGCACGGCACTAGCACCGATCATCGGCTACGACGAAGCTGCACGTCTCGCCCACGTCGCCTCGGAAAGCGGAGAGACGATCAAACAGGTTGCTCTACGAGAAACCGATCTTTCTGATGAAGAGCTCGACAAGGTCCTTGAGCCGCTCTCGATGACCGAACCGAAGGCATAACACTGCTGATCGAGTCAGCGAAAGCGACTCGTCGAAATAGAGTGAACGAATAGAAATTCACGCGAGACCGGTGCATACTGTCGCCGGTCTCACTGTATTTAATAGCACCACAAACTCCGGAGAACTAGCACATGAATGCCGACGGCAAAGCAAAAGAACTCGGACTCGACCTCACACACTCTGCAGGTCCCGTAGCCAACTATGTGCCCGCAGTAACGACTGGCAAGCTGGTGTACCTCTCTGGCAAGGGGCCAACCCGCCCAGACGGAACGCTGGTACTGGGCAAAGTCGGCGCCGATCTCAATGTCGATGAAGCCTACGACGCGGCACGGCTTGTGGGCATTCAGCTACTTGCCGCCCTTCGAGAGCACCTCGGTGGTAGTCTCGACAGCGTCAGCCGGGTCATAAAGCTGCTTGGAATGGTCAACTGCACACCCGACTTCGGCGAACAACCCAAGGTAATCAACGGTTGCTCAGACCTGCTCGTCGCAGTATTCGGTGAAAACGGCAAGCACGCCCGATCAGCCGTCGGTATGGGAAGCCTGCCTAACCAAATCCCGGTCGAAATCGAAATGATTGTCGAACTCAAGTGACAGAAACGAGCTTGTAAATGCCCGGCTCCGTCAAAATAAAAACGATCAACCACGTCGGAATTCCAATTTGGGACCGGCGAGTTTCCCTCAAGTTCTATCGAGATATTCTTGGCCTTCAGGTCATTCCCTCGATGGTCGATTCACCAAATATCGTCTGGACCAAAACTCTCGACGGAACGATGGTTCACCTTATCGAGCCGACAGATGGCGAAAATCTCGTGTCACCTCATATTGCGTTCGAGGTAGAAGACTTCGATTCAGCGGTTGATGCGTTGCGAGGTTCCGGCTATCCCGAGATCACCGACCCTGGTGAGCGTCACGACGGCCAACGGTGCATATTCATCAACGACAATGATGGCAATCGTCTCGAATTCGCAACTGCAAGCGGGCTGCGCACCTCAACGAGAGTCGCCGACGCACTCGGTTACACCACCAAATCTGGTAAAAACGAAGTCGTCGTTTCCCATTCCAAGACCAAGATCCTGACAATCAACCACGTCGGACTCCCCATCAACGACCGAGCAGAATGCATGGGCATGTATCGCGACCTGCTCAACATCGAGGTAATTCCTCACCAGATCGACGGCAACACTCTCACATGGACCGAAATGCCGGACGGCTCGATGGTCCACGTTATCGATCCTCCAAAGTTGATCGGACCCCGTGGAGATGGTCGCCAGCATGTCGCATTTGAAGTCGCTGATATCGAAGCAACTGCCGAGGCACTGATTGAAGCCGATGTCGAGATTGTCGATGGGATTGGGACACGTCACGACGGTCAGCAGTACTTGTTTATCTATGATCCCGATGGCAATCGACTCGAAATTGCGACAAGAGGCGATCACTCAAATACGCCTCGAACTGCCGACGAAAACGGCTACACAAGTGAAAACGGTGAGCTACTCTAGCTCGCTGCGACCGCTCGCTCTACGCTCGAAAAATACGACTCGAGGAAACCGGCAGCAGCCGCTTCGATTTTGGAATCAGGAACTTTTGCAAGTAACCCGGACGTAGTTACCACTCCGATCATTGCAACTTGCGTCGAAGAGTCCTGGCCAATCGTCGTACTCAGCGAAACTTCTGCGCTCCCCGCTACACCCGCTCCCATCGCCTTTCCCGAAAGTCCGATCGTGAACGAGCGAGGTTTATCGACATCCGACAGTCGAACATCAGCATTTATGGTCGGGCGCAAGAATCCCATGGGCATCTTCATCGACACCCGATAACCATCTTGTTCCGTAGAAACGACTTTCGCCGTACCAGGCATGTGCGGCTCCATTGCCACTGGGTCGGTCAACACGTCCCAAACGGTAGAGACCGGAGCTGCAACCAATCTTTTGTAATCAAATTCCAAGCGTGATGATCTTCTTCAGGCAAAACGGGTGAGATAACCGATCCACCGACGATATCTCCAGATTCGAGTCAATTCAATCCATCCCGGCACCACGTACCGACAACCTCAGGACTAGGATTGATGAATATGTCTTCAGCAGGGACGCCCCAAGCGCCGCCGACCGGCCAGGGTCGTAGTTCAGTCCGTTCTACCATACGTTCCATCGTGTGGTCCGTTTACGTACCATCGTTTCTGCTGTCGATGGGTCAGGGAATTCTCATCCCTGTACTGCCCGGATTCGCCAAAGAAGAAATGGCCGCCACTGCAGCCCTCGTTGGAGTGGCTGTCGCAGCCCGCCATTTCGGCACGATGGTGTTCGATGTTCCAGCCGGAATTTTGGTATCCCGTGTCGGTCTCCGTAGAACGATGTATTCCGGAGTAGTCCTATTCGGACTAGCTTCGATTTGGGCCGGTGTATCTCCCAATCTCACTTCATTGATATCCGCCCGTGTAACCGCAGGGGTCGCGTTCGCTCTATGGAGCATCTCCCGGCAGTCATACATCGCGTTTGAGGTTCCGATCGACGTACGGGGGAGAGTGCTGTCTCTTTTCGGAGGTATCTCCAGGATCGCAACGATTATCGGTCCTCTGATCGGTGGATTGCTCGCTGAGTTCGTGGGAATCAGGGTTCCGTTCTACGCGCAGGGCGCAGTCGCACTCCTGACGCTCGTCGTCATCGTATGGTCGACAAGAAACATGATTGAACCCACCATCACCGGTGCACGACATGGGATGATTCGGGAGATCGGCGGAGTTGTATCACGGCACAGACGTGACTTCGCCACCGCCGGAGTCGCGGCGATCGTACTGCAGTTCATGCGAGCCGCCCGAGAATTCCTGATTCCGGTTTGGGGTGGCGAGCAGGGATTCGGTAAGGATGACATTGGGTACATCCTCACAGCCTCGTCTGCTATCGATGCGGCGTTATTCCCGGTAGTTGGGATTGCTATGGATCGCTGGGGGAGAAAATCGACCGGAATCCCGGCATTCGTGATCTTGGCTGTTGCAATGGCGCTCATCCCAATGACGGGGTCGTTCGGTGCACTGATGGCTGTCGATGTGCCCGGTGGGGCCGAACA
>CAJXEJ010000065.1 GCA_913052475.1 uncultured Dehalococcoidia bacterium | reverse complement strand
ACGTGCGTTTTCAAAGACACCGTTATCACCTATAAGCAGGTTGTGCGAGGTCTGTACGTCGGGCAAGCACACCAGAACGACGTCGACGTTTTGCGTAAGCTCTGCGACAGATGAAGCGCCTTTAGCACCGCGATCGATCATGGCTTCGATTTTCCATTGAGTGCGGGTAAAAACCGTAAGATCGGCACCCTTTTCGAGGAGGTTGTCGACCATCCCCTGGCCCATGTTCCCGAGACCTACAAACCCGACAGACATTGTTTTAGAACTCCTCGAATAAATTTTTGATTTTCAGCTGGCGCGATGAACGAATAATCCGGAGTGAAATACTGCGTTCTCAACGGGCGCAGCGATTATATCCACTACCTGAGGTTCACTAGCCAGATACCTGCCGAATTTCGCCGCAAACCAACTTGGATACGCAAAGAGGCGCCGGATTCATCCGGCGCCTCTTTGTTTTCGATCGCACGTTCTTGGTTGGCTAAACTAGTCGAGCTGACGCAGCCTCGGATCGAGTCGGTCTCGCAGCCAGTCACCGAAGAAGTTCAGCGACATCACAACAAGGAAGATTGCCATGCCCGGGAAGAACGAGATCCACCATGCTTCCTCGATGAAAGCTCGGCCGTCACTCACGCTCTTGCCCCATGCGGGAATCGGGTCAGGAATACCGGCACCAAGGAACGAGAGGGTCGATTCTGTAAGGATCAACTGGCCAACACGGAGGGAAGCAACGACGAGGATTGTGCTGAACGTCCCTGGTACGACGTGCCTAATGATAATCCTGAGGTTCGAAGCTCCGGCCGTGCGTGCCGCCATCACGTAATCAAGGCCTCTAATTGTCAGTACATCAGCCCTTACCTGTCTCACGAACGGGGTCCACGCGACAAGGGCGATCAGGAAAATCACGACCCCTTCTGCGGCACCACCTTGATGAAGGAACTGCTGAGCGATAACAAGTGCTATCAGAATGAACGGTAATGCATTCCAAACGTCAACTAACCGCATCAATATCTCGTCGGTCCAGCCTCCGAAAAAACCGGCTGCAAGACCCAACGACGAGCCAATGATGATTCCGCTTGTAAGGGCGTAAACGGTGACCTTGAGAGATATTCGAGCACCCCAAACGACTCTGGACAATATATCCCTGCCATATTGGTCAGCACCAAGAATATATTTTTTCCTCGGGAACGAATTTTTCTTCGCACGGTTATATGCGGAGCGTTCTTTCGTGATTTCCATGTCGTAGTCAGCAGGATCAGGTATTACGTTGAATTCGGTCGCCTTGCCCCAAGTTGGACCGTAATTACGGAAGGCCAGCGATTGTTCAATTTCATCAACAGGTGCGATCACCGGGGCAAAAATACCCGAAATTACCAGCGTTACCATGAGGATCAGCGGGATCACCGGCCACCTTCGAAGAAAGTACCAGATCTGGCCTGGAGCCGACCGTTTTTCCAGCTGCCGGCGCTCGGTGCTCGCACCAGATTCGACTGCGGGTGTTGTTGGTTGATTTTCAGCCTGTTGAGCCATGTGTCTGCACTAAGCCTTGTTGATAGCGGAACTTCGACGACGAAACGACTAGTCGTAACGAATCCTGGGATCGATTACGGCGTATGCAAGATCGGAGACGAATGTCATTGCCACAATTAAAACCGTGAAGAAGAAAACAACTGCCTGGAGAACCGGGAAGTCGTTGTTGTTTACGGCTGTAATCGCCATATCGCCCATCCCAGGCCATGCGAAAATTGTTTCGGTTAGGACCGCACCGTTAAGCAGGCCTACCAATCCCAGTGTCATTCCAGTGAGTGGTTGAATAAGTGCATTTCTGAACGCGTGCTTCCAGATAACCGTGCGGCTTCCGACACCTTTGGCTCGAGCGAGTCGAATGTACTCAGAGTCCAAAATTTGAAGCATTGCAGATCGAGTGATTCTGGTGTAGAACGCGAATCCTCCCCATGCCAAAGTAATAGTTGGAAGCACAAGGTGCTTGACATCCCAGATGCTATCGCCTCTCAGTGCGGCCGGGAATATCTCCCATTGGACGGCGAACAACAAAATCAATACAAGACCGAGCCAGAACTGTGGCACCGCCTGACCCAACAGCGCGAAAAATCTGCCCATATAGTCCCAGCCTGAGCCTCTCTTGACAGCTGAGAGGACTCCAAGTGGTATTCCGACAAAGAAAGACAGGAAATACGCGGTAGCACCAAGTTCAACGGTGGCAGGCAGTCTTGCTGTTACAACACGAAATACCGGCTTGCGATCAAGCAGGGTTTCTCCCATATCGCCCTTTAGAGCACGACCAAGCCACAGCATGTACTGAACAACCACGGGTTTATCCAAGCCCAGTCTTGCTCGAATTGCGATCTCGCCCTCGGGAGAGATGCCGTACCCTGAGTTGGCGTAGAGTTCCAGTGGATCACCGGCTGCTCGGGAGATGAAGAATACCGCGAGTGTCGCAAGCACGATACTGAAAAGACCGAACAGAAATCTTCTGATAATAAAACGCCGCATTGTGTTCCCTGTGACGAGCAAAAAGCTGCACGAAATTCAGACCAGTTTCGGATTTGCGAGGGTAACACAAAATTGCCAGTATTCGCGGCGAACGGCTAGTTGCAACAGCAATTTAATTATCGATTATCGATAGTTGATAATCCAATTCGGTTTGTGAACAAAAGAATTCATGCGGTTCAGGCAATAAATCAAGCGGTGTCGACGGATAGATAGCGGATCATATCGAAGACATATCAGGTGGCTGAGTATTGCTTATCGACTAACCCTTGCCCGGTGCCGCAGAGCAATTTGAGCGTTGGTCAACAAAAGCTAGAGACAAAAAGAAAGGGCTCGCAGAAATGCGAGCCCTTTCCTATTTTCGTTTTACTGTCGAAACAGCTCAACTTCGTTAGTTCTTCAGCTACTTGATTTCGATGTTCCAGAGTGAGTTGAAGCCGGACGCAGCAGCAATATCCATTTCGAAGGACTTAACCTTGCTGTTGTTCCAGTAGAACCCGTCCGGCACGGCAACAATTCCGGGCTGGAGGTTCTGGTCGTATACGTAGTCGAGGTATTCCGTTGCAGCTGCAGTAGCCAATGCTTCGTCGGGAGCTTCGGCCATCTGGGTGTAGAGGTCAAGAATCACTGGGGATTCGAAACCACAACCGAAACCACCACGTGTCAGAGTCGTCTGAACGAGGCCCTTCGGGAAGTACCACGGGTTCGACTCTTTACCTTTGTCACAACCTGTTACCCAGGGGTGAGTGTTGGTTCGACCTACAACGGTCGGTCGGAAGGTCTGGTACGAGAAGTGCAATGCGAAAGTTTGCAGTCCGATGTCGGCCCAGAAGCCAGCAACGGCATCCGCAATTGCGTCACGCATTGGAGAACCACCCTGCGCGTAGACGGAGATCTCAAAGGCGTGTTCGCCAAGAATACCGTCTTTGGACGCAGAACCCTTCTGGTAGTCGGGGTCCTGTGCCTTGATCAACGCAATAGCCTCGTCCGGGTCGTAGGCGTACTCCCACTTTGAATCCCAGTTCGGGTGCAAAGCTGAGAAGTACATGACGTGTACCACGTTACCGAGGCCAGCAACGAGTGATTCGTTGACCATGTCACGGTCGATCGCGAGAGCTAGAGCTCGGCGAATTGCCTTCGCCTGGTCCAGGTCATCGTCACCGTGCTTACCGGGCGAACCGATCCACGGAAGATCGTGGACGAAGGTTGCCTTCGTTGGTAGCTCGTTGCCCTCGTTGGGGCCACCAGCGTATACGTCTTCCCAGAGGTTTCCTGAGAAGAAGAGTCCGTGCTGAGTTGAACCACCAGCGGAACTCATCGTGAAGCCGGACATGTCGAGCTTAGCAGCGTCCTTAGGCTCAAGTGATGCCATGTCGACATCACCGGTACGCAGAAGCGCTAGTCGAGTTGCAGGCTCAGAAACTTGAAGAACCTGAAGACGATCCGACTTGGGCTCGAGTTCGGGCAGCCAGTGCTCACCCTCTCGGTTCACAAGTGTGAACGACTCATCTCGGAGCCACTCCTCAATCTGGAAAGGACCGGTGGCGACCACGTGGTCTGCGACCCAGTCTTCACCCTGTTGAATAAACGCCTGTTCGGAGAAGACGTTGAACGCCTGTCCGGACTGGTTGGCGTAGTCAAGCTGCCAGGTCCCGTCATAAGCGACAAAGTCGAATGTGATGGTCTCATCGTCAACTGCGATCCACTCTCCCCAGAGACCGGCGAAGTCACCAGCCTGTCCACCAATGGACTCAGGGTTTGTAGCACCGTTGTGGTCGTTCATCGAGAACGCAACGTCGGCTGCAGTCAGGTCACCAGCGTCGAATCCGTCCACAACCTGGAAGGGAATACCCTGCTGGATCTTGATGGTTGCGCTGGACAAGTCACCAGCAATCTCGAAGCTCTCGCCAATCCAAGGCAGCGCCTTGTCAGCAGGAGATCGTCGGAACATAGTCTCGGCGACACCCCAGTTTTTATAACTGTCGGAAGCCTGGTTTGCACCACGTCCGTTTTCGGCACCAAGGCCGGTTCCACCGGTAGCGATAACAACAGTTCCTGTTGGTGTATTGGTTGTGGGTGCTGTAATCACTTCTTCCACTTCAACTACCACAGGCACAGGAGTTGCGGTGGCGACGACGGTAATCGTCTCGCCCTTCTCCGTAACAACCTTCTCGACTACGACGGTCTCAACAACTGTAACCGTGTCACCCTTGACTGTTTTTTCCTGGATGACAGTCTCGCCTTTTTCCGTAACTACGACGGTTTCGACAACTGTGTCACCCTTGACTTGCTTTTCAACAACGACAGTCTCAACAACTGTGACAGTTTCTGTACTGCCACAGGCGATGACAGCTGTCATTGCTGCGCCTATCAGTAGCCCAATAATGAGCTTCCACTTGTTTGCTTTAAACAATAAATTCCTCCTCAGACGTGCAATGACCCCACGTTTGGGCCTTTGTCAGGAAACCAAACGAAAGTCTGGCCACCACGTCGTATAGCTGTTCGGAAGTGATCATTCAGATAGATCCCTTGGCTCGCGCATTTAAGTTAGAAAGGCGCAGAAGCAGAGGGATGCCTAATGTGCACCCTAGAACGTAGCGGTGGAATTATATGAACAGCAGTTTCATGATGTCAACGTTCAAACTTGACATCCGGCTCATTTATAAAGTCAGTAGCGGTCGATTAACTGACTTTGTGGCGTATACGGCCCTGAAGGAAATCCACCACATTGTCCACCACCATGTTCAGCGAAACCGTCAACGCTTCGCCCGTATTGGAAGCGATGTGAGGTGTGAGTATCACGTTCGGAAGCCTTGTTAATGCCGAACTACGATCAAACGGTTCTCTGTTAAAAACGTCCAGTGCGGCACCGGCGATCGTTTCGTTTGCAAGTGCCTCTGCGAGTGCACGCGAATTCACCAGCTGACCTCGCGCAGTATTGACGAACAGCGCAGTTGGTTTCATTCGAGAAAACTCGGCGGCACCAAACATCGATCGAGTCTGGGCGTTCAATCTGGCGTGAACAGAAATCGCATCAGAATTAGCAAGGAGTTCCGTGAAACTAACTTCGGTCCAATTTGAGTTATCTCCCTTGGTTCCCGAATCTTCAGTCTCGCTCAGCGAATTCATAAGAATCCGCATCCCGATTCCTTCGGCGATCCGTGCCAGTTGAATACCAACCGCGCCCGTACCCACTATTCCCAAAGTTTTTCCAGCAAGCTGAGTCAGTTGTCCGCCTGGCCACTCCCCTTCTCTCACCCGTAAATCTAGCTGAGGTATCTTCCTCGCCAACGCCAAGAGGAGCGCTAAGGCGTGCTCTGCAACAGCGACAGTCGCAGTATTTGGTGTGTTCGTCACCGCCACGCCCAATCGGCGGGCAGCCTCAAGCGCGACGTGGTCCGCTGCCGTTCCCCAGATCGCCACATGCTTGAGATCGGGAGTAACGGATTCAAGAATCGCGCTGGTAATGCGCGTTGTGGTTCTCGCTACGATGAGAGTGTGGGCGCCTGAAATTCGGTCTATAAGATCGTTGAGACCACTCGGTCGCTCTGTGAATGATCGTACCGTGACACCCGGCAGGCGGATGAGTCGAGCCATCGCAGCTGAATCGGCGAACACAGGTGGATCGTCATCGGGAACGACTATCTGCAAAGCGTTATCTGTTTCATCCGATTTCAAATGGTTGCCAGTCGTTTGGTGTAGCTGTCAAAAATAATAGAGGAAGCACTGCGCGCATATAGGCGTAGCGCAGATTCCGCCTCTATTTAAAGAGAATACCTGTGATCTCGATGCTACGATAATTGCCCGGTTCGATGACTCAACTCGAAAACAGGCTCTTCCGAGTCTGCTCCTCCGGCATTGATGGATAGGTGGACTATGGCACGTGTACGCGTTATGTATTGGAAAGAAATACCGATTCAGGTTCAGGCTGAAGACGAAGAGGGCAATTTTTCGCGACCCTTGGATGAGCGATTCCAAAAGGCCATCGATGCCGTGGCGATGAAGGACGGCAGTGAGGGTACAGACGCATATCTCGATGCGTGGGACTTTGGCTCCTTCAGCGAAATTGAAGGCAACGCAGCTGATTCAGCAGAGAAAATAGCAATTAATTTGGAGAAGATGCCGTCCAATTTCGTGAAACGCATCTTTGAAATGCAGAGAAATGGATCGAGAGTTCCTACGCCCGGTGCTATCGATCACTGGATTGAATCGTAAGCAGATCGATTTGAACCGAATTCCGATACAACCGATCACGACTCGCCTTCTTTTGGAGAAAACACTTGGCAGTTTCTGACGTAAAACCAGGCATTCTAGATCGACTTGCGGCTGGCGATATGCTGATACTCGATGGTGCCACCGGGACCTACCTTCAGGACCACGGACTTGAGTCAGGTGCCAGCCCCGAGCTAATGAATGCCGACGATCCTGAAACGATCAAAGGCATGGCTGAACAATATTTCGACGCCGGATCGGACATCGTTCAGACCAACACTTTTGGTGGCAACAAGTTCATGTTGAAAAAGTACAGTGCAGATGACCGTCTTTTCGAATTGAATCGCCTTGCTGCCGAACACGCTCGTTCAGCAGCACCCGAAGGCAAGTACGTCGC
>CAJXEJ010000064.1 GCA_913052475.1 uncultured Dehalococcoidia bacterium | reverse complement strand
TACACGGATCAGGTATATTCACACGCGGTGAAACCCAGATCATGGGTGTGCTTACTCTGGCTTCTGCTGGAGAACGTCAGCGACTGGACACATACGGTCTCGAAACCGAAAAGCACTTCATTCATCACTACAACTTCCCCCCTTACTCAGTAGGTGAAGCTGGGCGATTTGGATTCACAGGTCGTCGTGAAGTTGGGCACGGTGCGCTCGCTGAGCGTGCGCTCAAGCCAGTTGTTCCAAACCAGGAAGACTTCCCCTACACAATCCGACTCGTTTCTGAAGCGCTCGCTTCGAACGGGTCGACCTCGATGGCGAGTGTCTGCGCCGGCTCGCTGGCGATGATGGACGGTGGTGTGCCGATTTCGGCACCCGTTGCCGGTATTGCCATGGGTTTGATCACAGGTGAGGAAGGCAAATACGCTGTTCTTACCGACATTCAGGGTGCGGAAGATCACTCGGGTGACATGGACTTCAAAGTGGCGGGTACGCGCGAAGGCGTGACTGCGTTGCAGATGGACATCAAGGTCAAGGGAATTACCTTCGAGATCATGAGTCAGGCGCTTGAGCAAGCTCGAATAGCCCGATTGCAAATTCTCGACAATATGGAAGCAACGATTTCTTCGACCCGTGAAGACCTGAGTGAATACGCACCACGAATGCTTTCGCTCAAGATTCCGACCGACAAGATCGGTGCCATTATCGGACCAGGTGGATCGGTCATTCGCGGAATGATCGACGAATTCGGCGTAACGATCGACGTCCAAGATGACGGGACGGTCGTTATCGGATCGCCCGACCGTGAGAACGCCGATAAAGCCGAAGCTGCAATCAACGCCCTTACTAAGGATGTTGAAGTTGGCGATAAGTACACCGGTCGAGTCGTTCGGATCATGCCCTTCGGTGCATTCGTGCAGATTCTGCCGGGCAAAGATGGCATGGTTCATATTAGCGAACTTGCCCAACATCGGGTACCTGATGTCGAGTCGGTTGTCAGTATTGGCGATCAACTCGAGGTCATGGTTATAAATATCGATGGAATGGGTAGAATCGACCTCTCACACCGCGCATTGCTTGAAGAAAGCAACGAAGGTGGCGGCGATGGTGAGCCCCGAGGCGATCGACGAGAATCCCATGATAGGAACGACCGGGGAGATCGCGGTGGTGACCGGAGTCCACGTGGCCGAGGTGGCGATCGCGGAGGCCGAGGTGGTGGACGCGACGGAGATCGTGGTCCGAGGCGTCCCGCCGGTGGCTATGATGGAAGTGGTCGACGATCTGGTCCGCCACGCCGACGCTAGGCTGCTCACTAACGTTAAGTAGAAATAAACGACAAAATGTCACCGGAAATAACAGTTGCAGTAAATGGCGCGCTTGGGAGGATGGGTTCAACCGTCCTCTCAGCGGCCGCAGCTGAAGGCGGAGTGATGCCGGTTGGAGGAGCGGATATAGTAGCTTCTTCCGATTCGGTAACAGTTTCCGACACGTCGCTGTCGGTCCCTCTCGCACCCAACCTCATTGAACTTTTCGAGATCGTGAAACCCGACGTTGTTGTGGATTTCACGAACGGTGAGGCGGCCAATGAGGCGATTCTCACTTGCATCAACTCTGGTGTACGCGTCGTTTCTGGCTCAACAGGACTTTCTCCTGAGGACCTTGATGGGATCGGAGAACAGGCGGCGGCTCAGAAGATTGGAGTCATTTCGGCTTCAAACTTTGCACTCGGTGCGGTGTTGCTGATGCATTTGGCTGGAATAGCCTCAAAATATTTCGACTACGCCGATCTTCTTGAGAGCCATCACGAAGCCAAAGTCGATGCGCCTTCGGGTACTGCACTTTCGATCGCCGAAGCGATGATCGAAGGTCGAGGATCAGGTTTTGATCAAAACGTCGCTGATCTGCAGACTCTGGATGGAACCCGTGGTGGCGACTTTCAGGGAATCAACGTTCACAGCGCTCGGATGCCGGGCCGTGTCGCTAGGCACGAAGTTGTGTTCGGAGCACTGGGTCAGACACTGACGATGATCCATGATTCGATCAATCGCGATAGTTTCATGCCGGGCGTAATGCTTGGTGTTAAAAGCGTCGTCAATGAGCAGGGATTGGTAATCGGCCTCGCGAACGTGCTTGGGCTTGGTAAGTCAAAGCCGTAGCCGACGCCCGTGAACTGCGGATTGTTGGTGCACATCCCTTTCCTTCCAAATATTCTTAAGATTGTCTAATCGCCTAGAGTCATTCGGTGCGTCAGGCAGAACGCCTCATACGCGCAGCGTTTCGAGATTAAGAAATGAACAGTAGCGAAATAAATATTGCGATAGTTGGAGCAACCGGAGCGGCGGGTGGAACTGCACTCAAACTGCTTCTTGAACGAAACCACCCTGCTGACAAAATTACGTTGATGGCATCTGAGCGTTCGGCTGGTCGGAAGTTGCGGTATGACGACACTGAATTGATCGTCGTTCACGCGAAGGCTGACGCGTTCGAAGGGATCGACGTGGCTCTGTTTGCTGCTGGTGGGGACGTAAGCAGGCGCCTGGCTCACAAAGCCGTTGAGCGTGGGGTGTTCGTGATCGACAAAGGTTCGATCTTCCGAATGGATCCAACGATCCCGCTCGTCGTTCCTGAAGTAAACGGTGATGATATCGATTGGCATCCCGGTATCGTCTCAACCCCGAATTGCACCAGCACTCCCCTCGTTATGGTTCTGGATGCGGTGCGAGAGCTTTCGGCTATTTCAGCGGTTACTGTCGCTACCTACCAGTCGGTCACTGGCACGGGTGTTGCGGCGAACGAGGAATTGCTTGAACAGTCCCGAACCGTATTGGCAGGCGGAGAGGCGAAACCTGATGTTTATCCTCATGAAATTGCCTTCAACGTTCTGCCTCACGTCGATGATTTCCTCGAAGATGGCTACACAAAAGAAGAGCAAAAGATGCTGAAGGAGTCGCGGAAAATACTGCATGATGACGATTTGTTGGTATCGGCGACTTGCGTTCGTGTCCCCGTTGAAATTTCACATAGCGAATCGGTGCAAATCGAATTTGAATCAGATGTCAGTGTGGATGACGCACGGCGGGTTCTTGCTAGTTATGACGGCGTGATGGTTGTAGACGATCCCAGCCAGAATAAATATCCTATGCCACTCAGTGCTGCAGGGCGTGATGAAGTGCTGGTCGGGCGAATTCGAAAAGATATTGCTCACGAGAACGGCATTGCGCTTTGGCTGGCATGTGACAACTTGCGCAAGGGCGCTGCACTGAACGCGCTTCAGATAATGGACGAAGCACTGCGCCGCGATGCATTCAAACCTGCGGCCCAGCGAACTACTACATAGATATTCAACACCCGCGAGATTACCGGCGAGAGGCCGGTCAACAATGGCAGAATTAGGGCGACTCTTAACAGCTATGGTCACCCCCTTCACTGAAGAGGGCGACGTCGATTACCCACGAGCGAGAGATCTAGCAAAAGCACTCCTAAAGTCGGGATCGGACGGACTTGTAATCGGTGGTACAACCGGTGAGGCTCCATCGATGAGCGATGATGAACTTCTCCAGTTGTTCGCAGAGGTTAAAGAGGCTATTGGGGACGGTGGTGCGGTAGTGGCTGGTACCACTAACAACAACACTCGAGGGTCGATCACGCTTTCGCGTGAGGCAGAGAATGTTGGCGTTGACGCACTCCTGCTTACAGTCCCCGCCTACAACAAGCCGACAATGGGTGGTCTGTATCAGCACTTCACCGCGATTGCAGACTCTGTTTCAATTCCCGGAATTCTGTACAACGTTCCTTCACGTACCGCATTGAATATGGATGCGGCTACGACGTTGCGACTTGCCGAAGTACCAAACATCGTTGGAGTCAAAGAGGCATCGAGCGATCCCGATCAAATTGCATACGTCATCAAGGATTCACCAGATGATTTTAATGTGTGGAGCGGTAACGACAACGAGCTGTTCGCAACGCTAGCAACTGGTGGTTATGGAATTGTTAGTGTTGCCGGGAACATCATTAGTGGTCAGATCCAGAAAATGATCGGATTGGTTCTGGAAGGTGATGTTGAAGCCGCAGCCACGGAGCACCTCCGATTGCTTCCGATTTTCAACGCGTTGTTCTTCATCACGAATCCGATACCAGTTCGATATGCGATGAACCGCTCGGGTTTCAATGTTGGCCCACCCAGGCTGCCAATGGTCCCCGAACCGGCAGAACTAGAAGCATTCAGTAGGCGATTCGACCCGATCATGGATCAGTATTCCATTGACCTTTCGTAGCCAATCTTCGATCAGAAACACACTCAACTGCGATTTCGATGCGGAACGCAACGATAAATTACACTGATTCTTTACATTCCTACGAACGCCTGTGAGGGAAGAATTTGGCAGTCTGACTGCATCGGACCAAATCGACGAGTAGAAAAGAGATTATTAACTTGGGTGATAATTGCAAAAACATTGTAGTTGTTGGTGGAGGCAATGGTTCCTCTACGGCTCTGCGTGGGCTCAAATCGTTCGACACCAATCTCACAGCGATAGTGACTATGTTCGACACTGGTGGCAGCACGGGAATTCTTCGCGAAGAGTTTGGGTACCCTTCTCTTGGAGACATACGGCAGTGCCTGGTGGCGTTGAGTCCAAAAGACAACAAGCAAGTTGCTGTGTTGAATAACGCACTCGACTTCAGATTCGACATTGGCTCAAGCCTGAAGGGCCACAGCGTCGGCAATCTGGTTCTTGCTGCACTCACTACTGTTTATAACGGCATACAAGGTGCAATCGATGAGTTGTCGCGCATGATGCAGCTCACAGATCAGGTTGCACCGGTTACGCTGGACAGTGCGCACCTGTGCGCACGCCTTGTAAATGGGGAAATTATTCGCACAGAATCGGCGATTGATCTACGCGGTGCTAACGGACCTGGAATCGATGAGGTATTTTTCGACGCCGACGTCAGTGCCAACCCAAGGGCACTCGAAGCAATACGCAATGCGGATGCGATCCTTCTGGGACCCGGTGATCTGTACACCAGCGTAATCCCGAATCTGTTGGTCGATGATATCAGCGACGCTATCAGAGGTACTGATTCCCCCGTAATTTACGCATGTAACTTGATGACTAAACTCGGCGAGACGGCTGGATACGGTGCGTCGATGTTTGCATCAGAGATTGTCAGGTATATCGGTGGACGCAAGCTCGACTATCTTCTCGTCAATCACACGGATTTCACCGAGGACGTGCTGGATGTGTATGCTGCCGAAGGCGCAGCACCGGTTGAACTAGATAATGCCGCCGCTGAGAAGTACGTTCACCATGTAATGGTTGAGGACCTTGCCTACATTGATGGGCTGGCAGTCAAGCACAACTCAACAAAACTTGCCAGAATTGTGATGGCGGCTGTCGAGAACTCTGCGACAAACCTGCAAGGCATCGGACTAGATTAGCCCGGTACCCCGCGAGGGACCGACTTTCAGGTGTTACGCTAGGAAGTCTTCGATTACGAGAGTTTCTTCACGCCTCGGCCCGGTCGAAAGTATTTTCGTCGGAACCCCAATAAGCTCTTCGAGCCGGTGGATGTAGGCACGAGCGCCGTCGTTCAACTCTGAATTCTTGGTGATCGAACGCGTTGACTCCGTCCAGCCCGGGTGTGTTTCGTAGATCGGCTTTGCTCGGTCGAGTGTCACAGCGTCCACCGGGAATTGCTCGGTTCGTACGCCGTCTATTTCGTACGCCACGCAGATATTGACCTCTTCCCAGCCGTCGAGGATGTCGAGTTTGGTGATTATCATGGCATCGAAGCCGTTGACTCTCGCCGAGTATCGACCTGCTACAGCGTCAAACCAACCGATTCTCCTAGCACGGCCTGTCGTCGTACCAAATTCGCCAGCCTGTTCGCGAATCGAGTCGCCTTCTTCACCGTGAATCTCGGATGGGAACGGACCTTCTCCGACACGGGTGCAGTAAGCCTTGAATACACCAGCCACCCCGCCGTACGACCGTGGACCCATGCCTAAGCCGGTTAGCGTTCCGCCAACGGTCGGGTTCGAGCTTGTGACGTAAGGATAGGTTCCGTGGTCGAGGTCGAGCAGGGCGCCTTGTGCGCCTTCGATGATAACCTTTCCGTCTGATTCGAGCGCGTCTGCGATCAAATTCTCGACAGGTCGGATATAGGGTGCCAATTGGCCGGCCCACATATTTGCTTTCTCAAATACAGCGTTGAGTTCGATCGGATCGCCACCGTAGATTTTGGTGATGATCTCGTTTTTGAAGGCAACGATCGCAGGAAGGCGAAGAGTCAGATCTTCCGGATCGAGCAATTCTCCAACGCGCAAACCCTGGCGGGAAACCTTGTCGATGTACGCCGGACCGACACCGCGACCGGTGGTGCCAATTTTGGCATCGCCACGTCGTTGCTCCTCAAGTTGATCAAGGCTGATGTGGTACGGCATTATCAGGTGGGCGCGATCGCTGACGGCCAGCCGTGAGGGATCAAGATCATTCTCGTTGATCTCTTTCAGCAGTACATCGGGATCGACAACAACACCATTGCCGATGACGTTCATGGCGTGTGGCCAACAAATTCCAGACGGCACGAGGTGAAGCTTGAAAGTGCCTGCGTCGTTTATGACGGTGTGCCCAGCGTTGTTGCCACCAGAGTAACGTGCGATGACCGCTGCGTTTTCGGCAAGGAAGTCAATGATCTTTCCTTTGCCCTCGTCGCCCCACTGGGCGCCGATGACGGCGTATGCCGGCATCTTTTAACTCCCTTGCTACGCGCTACCGGCCCGCGTTTTGCCTTTTTGGGGAAGGCGGACGGACCGGCGAATTTATGCAATAGGTTGTTGCCGATGAATTATATCAGGGTTGCGTACGTGCGCGCCCGTTGCGGGTGTTGCTGAATTGAGCGATTTTGAAGGGATTGGTGCAGGAATGGAGCCGATCTCTTTGAGGCGAAATTGAGTAAAATTCTTTTGTTTTAGCTATTATCTGGTGGCCATATTTGTGGGTGTCAGAAAGGGATAAATCGGGTTGTATTAAATGAGCGGAGTATTGCTGCTGAACAATAGCCGTGAAAATTCCGCCATTATTTGGTTGACTGTATGGAAATTGACGAGGTAGAGTTGTTCTCACGCCCAAACGCAAGCCACGCTTGTGCGGCGAATTCCGGTCGTTTCAAAGCGGTCGTAGCGCGTACATTTACAATCGAACAGTGGATTCCGCATTCTCCGAGACCAGGTAGATGATTCCTTAATGTGAGTCAAGC
>CAJXEJ010000063.1 GCA_913052475.1 uncultured Dehalococcoidia bacterium | reverse complement strand
CCGGAAACGGCTGAACCCCGAGGGCTATAGAGTTCATAAGCCCAGCGGGCCATGTTTTCTGCAGTTGAAACCATTCCTGCCGCTGCCCACGCATGACGCCCGTCTGCCTCAACAAAATTAACGTCACTCCATATCCCGATCTGGATGAGATCCCCAAAACCACCGGATCCACCATAGTTGGCAGTTTCAGCATACGGGTGCGCCATCCCTGGAGGTACCCCAACCACCGGTAGAAGGGTGGCCTGAACAGAGATGGGATCCAGTAATTCCTTCCGGTAGAGCGTGTAGAGGTCTTCCCCGCTCATGTGCTCTGCCACCATCCCAAGCAGGTAGGAGTTTACGATACCGTTGTATCTGAATTCACCCGGCTCATCAGGCGGATCCGTCACCAACGCGAGCGAGTCGGCAGGCTCCCAGCCTGGACTGACCAATATCGCGTAGGATTCTGGGGAGCCGGCTTCTTGGTCCGCGTATCCAGAAGTCATTGTAAGAAGCTGCCGGACCGTGCGATCAGGGATCAGCGATTTGTTCAATGACTGGTAGCCGGGATGGTCGGCGAGGAGCACACAGGTGCAATCATCCAACCCGTAGAGGCCGTCTTCGATCTGCGTAAGAACCAACGCCGAGAGAAAAGTCTTTGAACTGCTCTTGACTCCCACCGGAGTCGTTGTTTCCATCGGCACTGAATCTTTCGCCATACCCAGAGCTTTAGACCAAACCTTCCCTTTCTGGTACACAGCCGCTGACAGACCCATTTTCTCTCTCAGTGCACCAAATTCTCCCGTCAGTATCCCTGTGAATGCTGATTGGAGTTCCTCACTGAATTCACCGTCGGATGTGAGTTTGGTAAAAACTGGTGCCGGCAATGGGTTGGTGACTTTCACACTTTCTGTTGAGACTGAAGTCTCCGTTGGCGCTGGTATCGCCATAGTGGCAGTAGCAGGGGCAGCGGGTGCGGCAACAGTAGGAGTAGGTTCGTTCGTGGGTGCCGGAGTGGGTGCTGTTGTTGGTGCAGGCGCGGGCGCCGGTGTGGGCCCTGGTGTCGGCTCTGATACCGTCTGGACGGGCAGCACAGTCGGGTCACTTCGAACTGTCGATGCAGGCGGCAACTGGGTAGATGTTGGGTCAGGTGACGGCTCAGGGGCTTCCTTCGAGGGGGGGGCAGCAACTTCTGACGTAGCGGTCACAGCGCTCTCAACGGCAGGGGTATTAACAACCCGGTTTCCGCTGTTGCAACCGAGAACCGTCAACATTCCCGCCAGAACAAACAGAAAAATCAGGAACCCTTTCATTCCAGCCATTTCTCCCTTTATCTCTGCCGGACCCCATAAGTCTGGTTAGCTGACTGTTGAAGATCAAGCGCTCTTTACCGTCCTCCATTGTAACGTCTCGCTTTCAATTCGCGGGATCTTTTTTCCTCTGGCGCTGCGGAAGAACATTTACCGGTAATCGACAAGCATGTATGCGTTATTGATCCGTATTGTTTCCATCCGCCGACCATTGACTGCCGGCCCGCTCAGGACTGAGCGCAGATATTTCTATCTTCGCTGTTCCGTCACCAATCAGGTTGGCCATCGCTGTGGCAGTTATCGGTGCATAGTGAATTCCTTCTGACGCGTGGCCTGCGGCCACATACACATTGTCCCAGTCCGGAGCCCTGCCAACGTAAGGCCGCCCATCAGGAGTAATGGGTCGAAGACACGCTGTCTGACCGGAAATTCGTGCACTGAACACCCGTTCTGATAAGGCTGCCACCTGGATCAACAACTGATCGCGGGCTTCAGTGGTCGTCGAACGGTCAAATCCAACATGCTCTCGCGTTGAACCGACGGTGTTATCGGTAAGTCGTTTTTTTATGACGGATCCGGATCTTTCAATAGCGGAAAATCCAGAACTCAACTCGGGACCTTCACCGGCAGCCGGTGCGGCGAGATAAACCAGCTGCCCACGCTGAGGCGTCACCGGAAGCGGTGATCCTATCCATGCGGCTCCGATACCGGTCCACGGACCCATCGCCAGCAACACAGCTCCACCTGCAATCCTCGATCCGTCTTCCATGTCCACCCCAAGTGCACGGCTGTTGCTCCCATCACGGGTAAGCCCCACAACCCGTCCCGTCACTACGCTGGCCCCATATTTTTCCGACGCTTCCATCGCCGAAAGTGTTAGCCTGTAAGAGTCAAGCGTCGGCTCACTGTTAGATAACAACGCACCGGAGATTTCTGCGGTTATCCACGGGTTGATCTGTTTAATGTCAGCGGGTGATATCCACTCCATGACATTGCCTTCCGCGGCGCGATCCGCCTGCCAGGAACGCAACTCAGAAATTCCGTATTCGGTAAAGGCACATCTCAAGTACGGTGACTCTTGAAATCCATGATCAATCCCCGTTTCTTCCGGGAGCGCCATCGAGAGTTCACGATGAAGTGACAGGCTCTTCGAAGACAGGGCCAGCATCGCGGGATCATTGGTATGTGAATAGGGTGTCAGCCATCCACCCGATGTACCGGAGGCGCCACTGGCGACGGCATCAGCCTCTACAACGATGACTTTTATCCCGGCTTTCGCAAGATAATACGCAGTCAGGCAACCGATCACACCCGCGCCAACGATCAGAACGTCAGCTGTTGATTCGTCTGTCAATTAAATTCGGACTCGATAAGCCAATAAAGCTGAGATCTTGATCTATAATCTGTTCAATCCAATGTGTCCGGACACCGTATCAGTTTGTTCTTGTAACATCTCAAAGATCAGCTTCTTTTTTTACCGTTGTCACAGCTACATCCGTAGATGTTGATTGAATGTGGATACAGGCCTAACCGGAACTTCCGGACTCTAATGCCACGAGTGAAGTTTCCAATTCGAGGGCAGTAGGTGTGTATTCAGTGTATTTGGATTCTAATGTCCTGATTCCAATGCGTGACGGTGTCCGTCTGGCAACAGACATCTCCCATCCTGTTGATCCAAACGATAACCGCATTGACCGGACATGCCCAGTAATCCTCGTACGAACCTCGTACAACAAAACCGCCTCTGAATGGAAGGATGTGCCTGAGTGGCATGTGCAAAGAGGATATGTCTACGTCATATAGGATCTTCGATCGCGATACGGTTCCGAGGGCGACACCCGCGATTATCACACGTGCAATCCGTGGGATGGAGATGATGGTTACGACACGATCGAGTGGATTGCAGAGCAATCTTGGTCAAACGGCAAGAACAGAATATGTTAGTCCTACGGCCTGCTTCGACCTGATGGTTTCAGGCGCTGGCAGTACCTGCTGGCAACGACCTAAAGCCGATACCGGGCTAAACACCCAACATATAGGTAACGGGCTAAGGATCGTTTGTTTTAAAACGATGAATTATGCCTACTAGCTAGCAGGAGAGTAAGAAACCGAGGATGATTTTTCGAGGGCGGCAATCCACTCATCGCCGCTGAGAAGCCGCGTGGTTTTTGAAGATCGGATAGCCCCACCTGAGGCAATCGCGATTGCGACCGCAGCCATTTCGGTATCATCTGATGCTTCTACTATAACGGCGATATCGTACTCGCCGAACGCAAAGCCGCCACCGGTTATCTTTGCACCGATCGAATGTTCAATCATTGCACCGACCGCAGCAATACGGTCTGATGGGTTTTTTATTTGCGTTGCCAGAGATTCTGGTGTGTATGCGGCCTGATATAGATATTGAGTCATACATTTTTCTCCATGTACTTAGGGGATTTTACTTATTAACCATCGGCCCGGATTTTAGTCTGGTTCGATGATTTATTGCAAAGGATCGCCCTTTTAATCTGCCGAATCCAAACTATGCCTTTACTACCCGAATAACTCGCCCTTCTGAGGGATCACCACCAACAACAGGATTGGACAAAGGCGCACTAAAACCCTCTGCGGAGATTGTTATTACGTCGCCTGGTTGGAACTTCCAGTCACGAGTGCTGTAGCTGAGCTGACTCGTCCCAAAGAAATGAACATGGGCGTCGCCGGGTACTCTGTGCAGCGAGTATTTGAAGTGATGATCTTCACAGTTCGCCAAACTGTGGGACATGTAGTTCTCACCCGAGTAGAGAGGACCACTTTCGTAGATCATTTTGCCGTCTCGCTCAACCGTGCATTCGAGTTCCAACTCGTCGAACTCGAAGTCAGTGACCAACTCGGGTCCCAAAGCACATGGCCGGAGTTTTGATGGCGCCAGATAGAGGTAATTGATTCTCTCGGTCTCGTGATCCGCCCACTCGTTGCCAAGAGCGAATCCGACTCGGTGTGGAACTCCAGACTTATCAATGAAATAACAGCCGCCAAGTTCGGGCTCTTCACCACCATCTAGCGAGAATGCTGGTATCTCGAGACCTTCGCCCGGCCCTCGAACAATCGTCCCGTTCCCTTTGTAGAACCATTCCGGCGAAACGCCACGTTCACCTGGTGCCGGCTTACCACCATCGATCCCCATCTGGAACATCTTGGCCGAATCTGTTGCTGGCTCTTCCGCAGGAGTTTCGTCTCCAGAATGCATCTGATCCCGAGATTTCATGCTTCCCGTGTGAGTCAAGCCGGTCCCCGAAACGAGAACGCGATGCGTGTCCGGGTGATCGAACGGCGCAAGCAGATACGCCGAATCCCCGCCGACTTCCGCTGCTAACAATTCCGAGTAGTTCAAACGTGATGCGTTATCGCCCACCGCACCCGTCAGAGTCTCATCGAACGACGCCCCCGACGCCTGCGACGCCTCGAAAACATCGAAAACCGAACTCAACGATCCTTCCGACGACGTCACATCGACAGCTTCATCACCTTCGACAATTCCAACTCGGCGACCTTTACCCGGAATAACAAACTGAACTACACGCATTGAACTCTCGTATCTCAATATTCGTTCGGAATTAGGTACAGGAGATACTACGCTCCAGAAGTGCTCTGGTCATACGAAAATTTCGGCTATCCTTCTCATCAAATCGCGATTCGGCACCAATACCTCACCTGCTCTGCTATCTGACCATGACCAACCCTCCAACCGAAACAGCCTTCACCATCGACACTTCGTCGATAAAGTTCGGACCTGGAATCACTCGAGAAGCCGGCTACGAACTCGCCCGACTCGGTTCGAAACGCGTGCTGGTGGTCACCGATCAACAACTGACAGCCAGTGAGGCGGTCCGCACAGCCACCGATTCGCTAAAGCAGGCGAACATAGAATTCACCGTGTTCGATCAGGTGCGTGTCGAACCAACCGATTCCTCTTTTAAAGAAGCGATCCAATTCGCCGTCGACGGCGAATTCGACGGCTTTCTACCCGTTGGCGGCGGATCGAGCATCGACACTGCCAAAGCCGCAAATCTCTACTCCACCTATCCCGCCGACTTCCTCGAATACGTCAACGCACCTATCGGTAAAGGTACGCCCGTCCCTGGCGATCTCAAACCGCTGATCGCAGTTCCCACCACAGCCGGAACCGGTAGTGAAACCACAGGTGTTGCCATCTTCGACTACGAAGACCTTGGTGCGAAAACAGGTATCGCACACCGCTCGCTTCGACCCGATGTCGGCCTTGTCGATCCCAACAACACCCGCTCGCTTCCCAAAATGGTAGCGGCGTGTAGCGGATTCGACGTTCTTTGCCACGGCATCGAGTCGTACACCGCCCTGCCCTTTTCGCAACGCGAAGCACCGTCTTCACCCGCGCACCGACCCGCCTATCAGGGTTCAAATCCAATCAGCGATGTGTGGGCACTCGCCGCGCTCGAAATGGTTGGCAGTAGCATTCTTCTCGCGGTGCTCGATGCCGACGATATCGACGCCCGAACAAATATGGCGATGGCAGCAACCTTCGCCGGTGTCGGATTCGGCAATGCCGGCGTCCATCTTCCCCACGGCATGTCCTACTCGGTTTCCGGACTGGTGAAGGAATACACGCCCGAAGGCTACCCTGCAGACAAAGCCATCGTTCCCCATGGCATGGCGGTCATCCTCAACGCCCCCGCAGTGTTCCGCTACACCGCGTCGTCAAATCCCGAACGCCACATGCGCGCCGCCCGGTTGCTGGGAGCGGATGTCCTGGGAGCTGGATCCGAAGATGCTGGCGATCTCATCGCCGAGCGACTCGTCTTCATACTCAAAAAAATCGGAATCCCCAACGGCCTCAGCGGAGTCGGCTATACAGTCGATGATGTCCCAGCACTTGTCGAGGGAACCCTCCCCCAACACCGAGTCACCAAACTAGCCCCCCGCCCAACCGGCGCCGAAGAATTAACCCAGCTCTTCACCGACTCCCTGCAACTCTGGTAGGTGCCATTGCATTTTTCCGGAGAGATAGGATGATTGAGTCCATCTCGTGGCATCGGAGCTTCTGGGTGGAATCTTCGTGATAAATGTCATCCTGAGCCTCTCCGAAAGGTCGACGAAGTTGCAAACATCTCCGCATCCAGAGAAATTCCATCATTAAGCGTGACATTTCGCACACTAAGCAGGTATCTTGCCCAATACTTGATTCCGACTCGATCTACAAGCCGGTAATCACCGCTAATGAACCGTAGGAACTCTGGGAGCAACAATCAGTCGATGAGTGAGTTTTCGTTCATTCAATTAGCCGATCCACAATTCGGAATGTTCGCTTCATTAAGCGCGAAAACCGATCAAGAAATCGCTGCTTTTGCTGAGCGCGGCATCATAATTCGCAAAGCTAACAAAATCGAAGGATTCGCACCCGAAGTCGCCTTCTTCACTCGCGCAATCGATCGCGCAAATTGGCTAAAACCATCGTTCGTGGTCGTATGTGGCGACATGATCAACGAAGCCGACAGCGATGAACAGATAGCTGAAGTCAAAAGAATCGGCGCGCTGCTCGACGATTCAATCGACCTCCACTGGGTACCCGGCAACCACGACGTGGCACCCGACCACACAATCCCTAGCCAGGAATATGTTGATCGCTACCGAGATAACTTCGGCCCCGACTACTACGCTTTTTCCGAAGGCGATGTTCGATTCATTGTCATCAACTCAACTGTCTTAACCTCGCCCAAAACGATGTCGGCAAAAGCAAAAGATCAACTGGCATTCATCGAATCAGAAGCGATCATCGCCAGTCAGCAAAGCACAGGAAAACAAAACGCCACGCGAATCGTTCTGCTCAGTCACCATCCCCTATTTATTGAATCGGCGAACGAAAGCAACAACCCGTGGTCGATCAATCAGAAATATCGAAAACCTCTGATAGAGATCGCAATCGATCACGGCATCGTTGCCAACTTCGCAGGACACTGGCACAGAAATAATATCGCTTCGGATAAAGGTATCGAAGTCGTTGCCTCTGGACCCGTTGGATACCCCCTCGGCAACGACCCGTCGGGCTTCCGTATCGTCAAAGTCAACGACACATCTATCACTCACGAATATCACTCTCTGGAAACGGACTGAACTTAGGC
>CAJXEJ010000062.1 GCA_913052475.1 uncultured Dehalococcoidia bacterium | reverse complement strand
GTCGAGGACCGTCGGTTCCGGTGTCGGGAATGGCCAGATCCAACAGGAGCTCGACTTGGCCACCGTCGAGGGTTCCTCCGGTGCCGTAGATAACGGCCTCTTCGACGCTTACCTCGTAGCTCTTTCTGAGCGATGGCTTGAAGTCAGCTGCTGATTCGATTAGTGCCGTGCGCCTACCGGCGACCCTCTCTGTGGCATAATTTCTGCATGGGTACCCAATCTGGAAATTCCAACGAATTCAGTGCTGCTGTGATTGGTGAAGCAGTCGGATTAAAAGCTAGTGGTATCCGAACCAACCATCGAAGTTCATAGAAAGGTCTGGTGTTGGCTATCGACGCTGCTATCAATATCAACCAGATCAGAGCCAGCGTGCACAGCAGGGTCCTGTGGCTCGCGACTGCCATAGTGAATCACGCCAACAATGTTCGACCCAATTCGGACGTCACGAAAGTCGGCGGACATCAATCTTCTTCTGCTTCCTCGGCCGCAATTCTCTCTGCCCTGTTCTTCGAGACGATGAAAAGCGATGATCGTATTGCTATCAAACCGCACGCATCGCCGGTGTTTCACGCGATCCAGTACCTGCTGGGCGAACTCGACGAGTCGTATCTCGAGCGATTCCGGTCGTACGGTGGGTTGCAAGCGTACCCGAGCCGTACAAAGGACCCAGAAATAGTCGATTTTTCGACCGGATCGGTCGGGCTCGCGGGTCCCGCTGCGTTGTTCGGAGCACTGACCCGAGACTACTTGAAGACCCACAGTCTCGAACCAACCTCCGGGCGTTTTTATGCGCACCTCGGCGACGCCGAAATGGACGAAGGCTCGATGTGGGAAGCAGTGATCGAACCTGCATTGAACGGTATTGATCGATGCACATGGGTGGTCGATGTAAACCGTCAGAGTCTGGACAGGGTGGTGCCGGGAATACGTGTGCGGCAGTTCATGGACATGCTAACTGCCAACGGCTGGACTGTGTTCACCGCGAAGTACGGTGACCGGCTGACTGAGTTGATGCATCGCCCCGGAGGCGAGGCCCTGAGACGACGCATCGATGACATGTCGAACGAGGAGTATCAGGGGCTGCTCGTATCCGATCATGGCGAGTTGAAGGGTCGACTGCTAGATGGTGCAGGTAAAGGCAGGAGTGACCTCCAACGATGCGTTGGTGACGTTGACGACGACGAGTTATACGAGCGGATCATAAATCTCGGTGGGCACGACGTAGATTATCTGTCACGTCTCCTGCAACAGGCGACTGACACTCCAGGATCGACTGCGGTATTTGCGTATACCGTCAAAGGCTGGGGGCTGCATAGCGCCGCCGATCCGCGTAACCATGCAACCACGCTCACACTCGAACAGTTCGACCAACTGGCCGAGACCACTGGCCGAGATCCCGATAATCCGTGGGAGCGTTTTTCGGAAAGCAGTGCCGAACACAAGTACATCGACGATGCCATTCGTCGGCTGGGTATTCGCGACACGACCGTTGAACCGCCAATTGGGTTCGTTGATACGCAGATGTCGATACCAAACGTCGCATCCACACAGGATGCGTTCGGCAGGATGCTTCTAGAGCTCGATCGGACTTCACCAGAGTCGGCGGGCCGTATTGTGACGACATCAGCTGACGTAGCCACCTCAACCGGGCTTTCATCGTGGATCAATCGCTCGGCGGTGTGGTCACGCAATGAAGACCCTGACTACCTTGGTTTCGGCGAGCGCTTGCTGAAGTGGATACCCACTCCGGAAGGACGGCACATCGAGCTCGGTCTAAGCGAAATGAACATGTTCCTGCTGCTATCGCAGCTTGGTCTTTCCGACCGCATGTCGGGCAAACGGCTGATACCGATCGGCACTGTGTACGATCCGTTTATTGCACGGGGAACCGATGCGCTTATCAACGGTCTTTACCAGGAGTCGCGGTTCATACTCGTAGCAACGCCTTCCGGAATATCGCTGAGTACTGAAGGGGGCGCTCACCAGGGATTGATCACGCCGTCGCTGGGCATCAACACACCGGGGATTACGTACTTCGAACCGGCGTTCGCTCAAGAAGTGGAGTGGATTCTTCTCGATGCGGTCCGTTCGATCGGATCGGGAGAGGGTGAGTCGTACATGCTGCGGCTCAGCACGAAGCCGATCGACCAAACACATTTTCCTGAGGCGTCGGGCGGTTTGCGCGAGGCAGTGTTGAACGGCGCTTACCGGCTTCGAAGCGCTACGCCTGACAGTGAGGCGCTACTCAATATTTTTGCGGTAGGTGGAATGATCGAGCAGGCGATCGAATCGGTTGATGCGCTCGAACGTGAGGGGATTGGAGTGAGTCTTTTCGTTGTGACAAGCCCAGACCTGCTCTTCCGCCGGATGGACGTTGCCTGGATGGATGAACAGACAGGACGAGACGCCGGCAGGTGGGATCCGACGAGTTTGCTGGATGATAGTGAGATCGGCCAGCCGGTGCTCAGCGTGATCGATGGACATCCACACTCGATTTCGTTCCTCGGTGCTGCACTAGACTCGCCATCAACCGCACTCGGTGTGACGAGTTACGGCCAGTCGGGTTCGCGGACCGATCTATACCGTCACTACGGAATTGACGCTCAGGGGATTTACGAGGCGGGGCTAGGGCTTGTCGACCGCGTGCGCCGTCGAAGGTAACCGGTCTAGGGGTGCTCCCGCCAGTTGTACAGGCAGCGTGAGTGTCCATCACACTATGAGCGAGACCCAAAACGACTTCCTTTGGAACTAAAACCTGTTAAGTAATCTCAGCACCCTGACCCCTACCCACTGATTTGTGTTAGTGCGAGGCAGCTATCGGCGACCCTTTGAATGCGACCTCAATGGGTATTTATTTCGCGTTATTGGTGTAAAGATGGTGTAAACACGCGAAAAGCCCTGTGACCTGCCCCCAATAAGTTGACTTGGGTAATTGTTAGAAACTCTAGTTTTTGAAAGGGGTAAAAATGCCAAGAAAGCAACATAGTCCGGTCGTTGATCAGACGTCGATGTCGCGATTCCAGGTGGGACTGGCGAATACGTTGAGCATTTGTGCCAAACCCATGACGGCTAATCCGACCGCAACACCGATGAACAAAATGGTGTGATCACTGTCCAGTGATAGCGCAAGTAGCCCAATCATCACGACTACCAACAGTCGAGAGTACGTTGCGATTACCGGCAACACCATTCGCCCCGTTCCCTGACTCGCAAAGTACAGAGTCTGTCCTGCGGCAAATATCCCGTACGCAGGCGCGGCAATCTGTAGGTATTTCGCTCCAATCGTTGACACAGCGGGATCCGACGTGAATCGATCCAGCCATAGTTCGGGAAATATCGCTACCAGCAGGCCTGCAAGAGTTGTTACCGCGAAGGTAAATCCGGCACCTGCCCAGGCGATACGACGAGCCCTCGAAAACTGACCAGCTCCAAAGTTGGCCCCCACAGCGGTTACCAACGCTGCACCAACCCCAAAAGCGAGGGGAACAAGCGTTAGCTCCAGACGGCTGCCAAGCCCGTACCCAGCGAGGGCCTCCTCGCCAAATCTGCTCACAAACCCGGTTACGACGATCACCGTGAGCACCAGACCCGAGCTATTCACCAGACCTGGGCCACCCACGCTCAAGATCTCTCGAACTGGCTTCCAGGAAAACCGATGGGGGCGCAAACGAAACTTGGAATCGGCACCCCAGAACTTCGACAACAGGTAAGCGGCAATGAATCCGTGGGTCGTGAGATAGGTAATCGCAGGGCCTATCAATCCTATTTTCGGAAAAGGCCCCCAACCCAGCGTCAAAGCACCTGAAAGGAATATATGAACGACTCCTGCGACAACAATCGTGTTCCCCGCTATCGCCATCTCACCGATACCCCGCAGGGTTGCAGACATCATGAAGGCGAACCACACAATTGGAGCTCCGAGGAACAGAACTCGAGAGTACTCAACCGCTCCGTCCAGGACGTTTTCTGGCACACCCAACATGCTGAGCACTGGCCTGGCGAGCATGCCCAATAAGACGACGTAGATCGCAGACATCAGGCCAGCGACTAGCAAAGAGTGCCACGCGGCGGACTCAGCATCAGCGAACCGGTCAGCGCCAAGGGCTCTTGCAATTGAAGACGCAACACCCCCTCCGATAGCTCCGTTCGACGTCATTCCCAGCAGGGTTTGGAATGGAAAAACAACCGCCAGACTCGCCAGTGCGGTTGTGCCCAGATGGCCCACAAAGTAGACATCGGCAAATGTCACCACTGTCATCGTGGCTACCGCCAGAATATTAGGCACCGCGAGTCTTGCCAACATCCCAGGGATCGATCCTCGCAATATAAGCTGCATTCGTGGTGTCGACGTTGACGCCAATCAGTCAATCCCTTGGTAGTAGTAATGGCCGAAATCACCGGACCGACCAAAAACGTTGAAATTGCCAGCTATTTACTGCGCGTAACCGCACCGGTGTCAAGGCGAAACGACGCCCGCAAACCGTCTTAGCGCTCGTGCAGTTTGATAAATTCGGGCGCGCTACGGTGCAAAGATCGACTTCGATCTCATCAAGCGAAACGAGACCACTGTCCTCCAATAGTCTCAATCCTTGTTGCGGCTGATCCCCCAAGGTCAGGCAACCTGATGTCGAGGTGTGATTGCACCGGGTGTCGAAGCCCAAATACCCACGTCGTTCCACGGATTCTGAGAAACCCAGTCCGCGTCGATAGCAATACCCAGACCCGTACCCTCTGGCAGGGGAAGGAAACCATTTTTCTGTTGAGGAAAGTCGCCCACTACAGCGTCCTGATACCAGGAATGCCCCTTGTATCAGGAAATTAGGTTTAAAGGCGTTTAAATGGAAGGTTCTGTCAGAACTCAGCGCTCGCTCGATGACTTTGGTCTTGGGTACTACCCGCTAAAGTTCCGCGAGCAATTTTCAAGCTTCATCTATTGCTTTTTTCCAATTTCTTCAGGTGGTTCCCCCACAGGATTACAGCACACCTAGACTGGCATTGTGCGTCCGGCGTGCTCCCGCGCTACGGCCGCGCTCGTGGCATTATTGTAGTTAGAGATTCGGACTCCCTCGCCGAATTGTTGAACCTCTTGTCCCGGTTTGAGCCCTTCTAAGAACGCGACGTTGTTTTTGTTGCAGGCGGCCCGGATACGTTCGCGAGCCTCGAACATCCGGGGGTGCCAGCCTTCGCCTTCCCAGCGGTCGAGTCCCATCGACATCGCCATGTCACCCGGGCCCCATTCGGCAAATGCGATACCCGGTACTGCAAGTGATTCTTCTGCGTTTTCAAGAGCTCGAACATTCTCGATTTTTAATCCGAGCATCAACTCGCCACCAGAGTTCAATGGCCAAACGTCGGCCTTGTCGATGTACTCCTCGCTGGTGACCCCCCAGATTTCCGCCGGAGCGGCCTGGCCACCGACACCACGGGTGCCTGTACCGAGCCCATTGCCAACTCCTATTTGATTGCGTGGAAAACGGCAAACCTCCACGAAAGCCTGCACTGCAGCAGCGCTTTCTACATGACAAAGTAAAATGCCGTGTACGCCGCGCCCAAGTATTTGGCGGAACTGCCAGGTGTTGTAGCGGATGGCTTGCGCGCTTTCGCCGATTACGGGTGCTTCCACGATGACAGCGGGGGTCCTGTGACCTGATCGAGTTGGGCCACCATCAACAAGCCCTTTCATGAACTGATCGAGTCCGGCCATATCAAAGGAGCCATGTTCCATACCGATGTTGATGTAGTCAGCCTCGGTCGCGGATTGGGTTCTGCCATTTTCGTAGGTGAGTTCAAAACCCGAGTGACTTCCAAAATAAAATGCAGGTTGATCTTGCAATAGCAATTCAACCACGCGGTTGATGCGAGTCATGGTCTAGATCCTCCGATGTTCGTTGAAATCAATTCTGTGAGATGCGTTATATCACCGAAGACAACCGAATGCTCGGTTCTGTCAGAACTCAGTGTCGGGGGTGGCATTAATGACACTTTGTAAGGCATTTATCTAGTGCGGTTACAACAATTTACCCAAAAATCCCTGTATTTCTGCAAGTACTTCTTCAGTTTGGAGTGGGAGACAGGGATCGAACCCGCGACCCTTTGCTTTGGAAGAACGCAGCCGTCATCACCTACGACAAGCCACTAAGAGCGGTTCGTACTATTCAGAAGTAAGTAACTACCCACCGTAGCCTGCGACGATGTGCCCTCGCATGTAATCCTTGTCCAACTCGATTCCGAGACCGGGACGACCGGAGAGGTAGATCTTGTCTCCCCGGATATCGAGTGGATGGTCGATGAAATCGTCATAGGCGTTTAACTTAGCCTTGAAGGTCTCGACGCGATAGTGATTGGGCACTGATGCCATTGCGTGCGCTCCGGCGAGGACGTTGATGGGTCCGCTTGCGTCGTGCGGTGAGATCGGAACGTAGTATGCTTCTGCCATCGTTGCCATCTTCTTAATCTCAGATATGCCGCCGCACCATGTGACGTCGGGCATGACGAAATCAGCGAGCTCCTGTTCGAGGATCGGGAGGAGTTCCCAGCGGGTGTGGATTCTCTCGCCGACACAGATCGGAACATTCACGTTTTCTCTAACTTGTTTCAGGGCATGTGTGCTTTCTACGGGAACCGGTTCCTCGAACCAGAAGATGTCGTACGGCTCGAGAGTTCGCGCCAATCGGATTGCAGTTGGTGCGTCGAACCTGCCGTGGCAGTCGATGAGGATTTCGATGTCGGGTCCGACAGCTTCCCGCATGGCGGCGATTCGGTCAGCTCCCAGGTTTTCAGCTTCTGCGCTTAGTTTGCCGGTCAGGTAACCGTTCTTTTCCTCTTCATGATGCGGGTGCCATGGATCGGTTTTCATCGACTTCTGACCGGTTTCGACGATTGCCTTGGCGTGTTGTGCCATGTCTTCGACCGATGAGCCGTCGTTGGGGTGGCAGTAGATCGGAATGCCATCGCGAACGGGTCCGCCGAAGAGTTCGGATATCGGAAGGCCAAGCACCTTACCCCGAATGTCCCAGAGGGCGATATCTATGGCGCTGATCATGTTGGTCGTCAAACCACGCGAACCCATGTACGTATACGCCCTGAAGATCTTGTTCCAGATCATTTCGATCAGACGAGGATCGTCACCTTCGATCAGATCACTGACGTGTCGAATAGCTGCGCAAACCGACCGGTTCGCGACTGGCCGCGTGCATGTAATTTCACCCCAGCCGGTGATGCCTTCGTCGGTACTGACTTCGACGAACATATACTCCCGCATCCTAGGATTTTGGTCGTCGTTTGCTGTGTCGAGGTAGGGTTGAAGGGCTGAGATCAGCCACGGCGTGACCTTGGTGATTTTCACAATGAACTCCGAATGCATCAGTGATCGAGCAATAAAAGCAACTGTATCTGGCCGACATTATCAAAAAACTTCCGCTGCTGAGCGAATGCTAAAGATTTGTATCTCATGTGGAGCGGGAGACGGGGATCGAACCCGCTGCGATTTGCTCGGGAAGCACGCCAAGCGCGGTTACCAACTGAGCAATCCAATCGCTATGGAGTTGCGCTCAACGCGGGAATTCATGATGATTGCGCGAACTTCGTCATAGCCTCTCGTACCTGCTCAAAGTCTTCCTTGTCCCCTATAGACCAACACCAGACCAACAGACCGACTTCAACACTCAAGACCAGTTTCCTCACGCACGTAGAGGGTTTGTATTGGGCAGAAATTAATTGCGCTCAGTTTTGGCATAATGCTGGCATTATGTGTACCAAAACGTTTCTAATTTTCTGGGCAGCTTTAGCTATTAGCTTCGTTCTGGTTGTAGTCTTGGCTGGTTGTTCAAATCAGGCGGGAACTGCAAATTCTGACAATGAGACTCAAGAAAAAATCACCAATGATGGTGGAATTTACTCCATCGGAGATTTCAACAATACTGGATTCAAAGTGGTCAAAGAATATGATGTTTCTGAACTGGAAGATTCCTCTGGTGCCTGGTTTGGTTTTTGGAAAAATGATTCCAATACATCTATCGTATTTGATTATGAAATAAGAACTTATCCTTCTCACCAACTAGCTCTAGACAGCGGAGTTGAATATGTCGAGGAAGTGATTGGAGAAGACGCGATATTGAGCAAATCACTCTCATCATGGAA
>CAJXEJ010000061.1 GCA_913052475.1 uncultured Dehalococcoidia bacterium | reverse complement strand
GTTCTCCTATGTCTTGGACTTTGTCTGGATCGACATGGAGCACAACGCCATGTCGCTGGAAACGGTTCAAGCTCACATCATGGCTACGAAGGGGAGCGACACGGCAGCACTGGTCCGAGTGCCGTGGAATGATCCGGTACTGATCAAGCCCGTATTGGACATGGGTGCGGACGGAATCATCGCTCCGTTCGTTCGGACCGTAGAAGATGTCGAGCTTGCCGTGGCGGCATGTCTCTACCCACCAGATGGGATTCGTGGTTTCGGTCCACGACGACCCATTCAATATGGTCGCATTGCCGATGCCGATTATGTGAATCGGGCCAACGAAGAGATGATTGTCATTGTGCAGATCGAACACATCGATGCAGTAAATGCGATGGACGAGATCATCAATGTTCCAGGTTTAACAGGCATCGTAATTGGAGCCAATGATCTTGCGGGTTCAATGGGTCACATGGGGAATCCTCAACACCATGAAGTGCAGAGCGCCATCGAAACGGTGGTTAGGACAGCCAGTGACGGAGGTATTTACCCTGGAATCGGCCTGGCCGATGATCCCGAGGCGCTCATGGCCTGGGTTAGCAAAGGCATCCAGTGGGTACAAGTCGGGGTGGATTGGGCACATCTCACGAGAGCGATCGACACCTCAGTTGGCCGCTTGAGAGATCACATAACCCAGCAGCAGAGTTCATGAAACCGAGGATCTAATTGTGGGAATCGTAATGCGTCTTGAGTCCGAACGAAGGCACTCCGCTCATTCACTGTTGTTTATGACCGATCAATGCGTCAACTGAACGTCATGTATCTGCCTCACCCGCTGGATGAGGTCAACGAAGCCTGGGGCGGTGATTTGCTTGCGGCCATCGGAGATCATCACGACATTCGCGTGTTCGATCGCGATCTGCCTGCTGAACCGCAGTTTGAAGATGCGGAGGCGATCGTGGACGTGGGTGGCAACATCCGTGCTGAATGGGTGGATGTCGCGAAAAATGCGGGCGTCAAATTCCTTCAGGTTCAGACGAATGGATTGGATCACGTCGAGGTCGATAAGATCCGAGACTCCGGCATGATGCTGGCACATTGTCCGGGCGAACTCAGCAGCGTGGCCCTTGCTGAGGGTGCCATGATGTTCATTCTCATGCTCGCCCATCGCCATGGTGACGCACAGCGCAATTTTGCGGCCGGAAAAGTTTTCTTCCCTATGGGATTGGAGTTGGTGGATCGCAAGTTGGGTATTGTCGGATTTGGCGCAAGCGGCCAGGAGTTAGCCCGCCGTGCCAAAGCGTTCGGCATGCAAATCATGGCGGTAGACGTCCGTCCCATCGAACCAGAAGTTCTAGACGAAATTCAACCCGATATTCTGACCGGTTCGGATGCTCTTGACCGACTCATAGGCGAGAGCGATTTCATCTCGGTGCATCTGCATTTGACTGAAAAAACCCGACACATCATTGATGAACGACGCATAAAGTTGATAAAGCCGTCAGCTTGCATTATCAACGTCGCTCGTGGTGAGCTGATCGACGAAGAAGCGTTGTACCGTGCGCTGTTGGACGGACGCATCGGAGGTGCGGGACTTGACGCATTCGCGCAGGAGCCTCCCGACCCGACTCGGCCGGTTTACCAATTGCCTAACGTGTGCGTAACACCTCACACCGTTGGCTCTACAGATGGCACCTCACGCAAGCGCGCTCTATTCGCCGCGGAAAACCTGGACCGTTACGCTCGCGGTGAAGAAGTGTTGGCGCGTGTCTTTTAGTCGTCGGGGATTTTGACACTGGCCCGGAAGTTGCGAGCCTCGGGTCGTAGTGTAAGCCCAATCCGCTACGCTGGTGTCCACCCCCGCGCCGCCTCTGAAGCACCTCATCGTATGGATGAGCTGCAGCCACCTTCTCGTTCAGACGGATCCCAAGTTCTGGCCCGGACGGCAAACTGGCATAGCCATCAGAAATCTCAAGTCCACCGATGAAAAGATTTCTCTCCTCCACGGAAGTAATCCCCCGGTCGAGGGTTCGTTGCCCAGAGAGATAGCAAACTGGCATCTGGTAATTTGAGTCTGTTTCACCGTAGTAAGGGGGCAGGAACTATCGGGACCGATTATTTACAGCAGCTGATTCCTACGTTTCCGCTTGGAATGCCGATAGTGGGAGCTTAGCGCTTAGGTGACGATTATTAACAGTCAACTGCTCTAAAACCGGTCGTGGTTGCACCACTCCAAGTTCAGATATAGCAGCTTTGACCTCAAATAGGGCATTTGTGGTGGAGCTGGTTACCAGTTTGTGAGCGACCCGTCCTCACGCCTCAGGAAGGGAGGCCAAGTTTGCGGGTCGACCACACTCCGCTCGGCCACATCCATGTCCATGTCCACACCCAGCCCCGGTGTATCGGGGCACCACGCAAATCCCTCTTCCCACTCAATCTGTTGCGGGAACAACTCAGTTGCGGTGGAGCCTGGCTTACGAGGCATTTCCTGGACTCCCACATTTGTTGATGCCATACACAAAGCGACGCAAGCAGCGGCGCTTACCGGTCCGAGGGGATTGTGAGGGACGATGTTGATGTAGTGTGTTTCTGCCCAGTGTGTGATCTTTGCCGCTTCGGTGATGCCGCCAACGATGCACAGATCGATCCGAGCGTAGTCGATCAAGTCTCCCTCGATCACCTCTCTGAAGGGCCACTTTGAAGCCCACTGCTCACCCGCGGCGATGGGCAAGTTAACCTGTTGGCGCAGGTTACGGTAGCTGCCCTGATTTTCAGAACGTACTGGGTCCTCGATAAAGAAAGGTTCGAACTCCTCCATGGCCCTGCACATTCGGACAACCTGAGGCATTTCGAGCTGTGTGTGCACATCGAAACAAAGTTCTATCTCGGGTCCTACCGCTTCCCGAACCTCACCCATGAGATCGACAGCCAGCCGCATCGACTTGTCCGGCTCAACTACTGAAATTCCGCCGGGTTTGAAGCTTCCCCAGGGATCCGGCTGACCCCAGCGCACGAACTTCCAACCCTCGTCCACGGCTTTTCTGCAGTTTTCGACGATTTGTTCTTTGGTCGTTCCTTGAATATGTGGGTAGCAGACCACTTTCTCACGTACTGGACCGCCAAGCAGCTTGTAGGTGGGCATATTCACCGACTTGCCCTTGATGTCCCATAGCGCAATATCAATGGCACTGATGGCACAGCAGTACACCTTGTCGGCAGGGAAGTAGCCTGACCTGAACATCCCCTGCCAGAGTCGCTCCGTTTCCCAAGGGTCAGCGCCAATTACCAATTCGCCAAGGTGGTCGACCGCATTTGCAATGGCTCGACCCCAGCTGCGGATACCGACTTCTCCAAGACCATGGATACCGGCGTCCGTGTCGACTCGCACTATGTAGTAGACGCCACCTTCTTTGCTCTGGACTGGGAAATTCGTGATCTTCGTAACTTTCATTTTTCGCCTTGCTGAGTATGATTTCACTTGAGAAACAACAGTTAGAACGTACTACTCAAGTGACACGGTACCACTAGGTTTAGCAACAAAATGGGTTGTCGCAGATCGTCGTTACATGACGCGCTGGATGTGCGATGCCGCTAGGCCGCAACGAAAGATCTAAAAGCAACACATCTTTCCCGGTTCGAGCGTTCCGCTCGAACCGAGAAATTACGGAGCACCACGCAGTTCGATACGTTCGCCGTAGCTGGTAACACGGTGTTTTTTTTGCGAGTTATCAATCGATATTTGTGTTGAGCTCGTAAACCCCTCGGCCGGTAGCTAAAGCCAGGCGAAATCCTTAGTCGAGTGGTGGCAAGTTCACACCCAGAATTACTCGTAGGTAGTTGACGTTGTGTGCTAGGTAGTCATCGACAGCGAGATCGAGGTTTCCACCGATTGCGTCGAAACCATCGTCACCCTCTCGTGGACCATCCATGTCGAACACGACCCAACCTTTGTAATGCCGTTCTCTTAGTAGCTTTATCACCGCCGGGAAATCAACGCCTCCGCCACCCATGTTGTGATAGACGCTGGCCTTTGCGTGTTGTTCCCGCGAGGGAGTTTCCGGAATTCCGCGATACTTCGCGTACGTGTCTTTCAGGTGCACCTCAGCGATGCGAGGAAGATACTCGCTCATGATCTCGACAGCGTCCATGCCACCAAGGGTTAGATGACCTGTATCGGGTGTCATCCACACGTAGTTCGGATCGGTCATATCGAGCATTCCCCGGACCTCGTGTTCACGCTCTACCGGACCCCAGATGTGCGGGTGTGGAGCAACACGAATACCCATCTCGATCGTCTGTCGACCAATCTCATTTAGCGTGTCGGCAACCATTTTCAACTGGTCGTCCGTAGTGCCGCCTTCAGGGCGCCTGCCCATATTGCACTTGTACATATCGCAGCCGAACGGCTGAAGGAAGTCACGGGCGAATGCCACGTGGTCGGCGATCGTCTGCGGTATCTGCTCCGGGTCGATGAAGTTTGTCGATTGGCCTTTCGCACCGTTCGATACATCGATCAATGTCACACCCGATTCATCGAATTTCTCCTTGAGTGCAAGTGGATCGCCACGGTGGCTCTCGACCTGCTTCGCATACGGTTCAATCCCTTGCAGGCCGAGGGCGGCAATCCGCTTGATGCCCCACTCGATCGAGTGTCGACCGTCCCACAGGGAACTGGTGGAGCCGTACAGAATGTCGGGATTTTCGGGATCCAGTGGTTGGTGAGATACCGCGGACATGAAGGATTTCCTCCGAGTTGTGATGCAGTGGTGAGCGAGTATAGCTCTGCTGATGACTGAGGAGTTCGAGCGGTTCAGGTTATTTTTTATCGCCAGATTCGTAAATTTCCTAGATAAAGTGAACCTAGGAACAGTTTTTTCGTATCGTGCGCACGAAAATCGATTATTTCCGAAATCACCTTTGACAGGTCCATTGATTCATTGTTCTTCTTTCTCTGACTTGAAAACATTGAAAACTAGGCAGACCACATCTAAGCAAGGAACCATGCCGTCCGATGAGTTCCTGCGAAAACATCACACTTAGGAGCCATCACTATCAGTGGTTAGTGACACCTATGCGAAACATCAAGTTCAGAATATGGGTTAGCCGATTGCGACGAATGCGTGGAAACCCGGATATCAGTACATGAAATCCGCAGTCTCGTTTGCGTGCTTCAATGTGAATGCTGGCTACTAAGGGCCGAATCGTTCAGTAAGAATATCGGTGTACGCCATACCGATTTCGAGGAGGTGGTTGCCAATCGATTCGACGAAACCGGTCCCTCCGCAGACGTAGGCGCTACTGGGCGATTCACCCAGTCTGTTGATAGCGGTTTCGATCATCTTGAGATCGATTCTGCGATTTTCACGGACGTTTTCGATCAACCAGTTTTTCGGCATTTTCCTGGTAAGTGTGACTATTGAATCGAAATTGAGATCTTCTTCCTCCATCAGCTGCAGCTCTTTTCGAAAGAGTAAATCCGGCTCGGTGCGAGCACTGACCATGAGGACAGTTGGTGCTTTGGTTGGTGAAGATTGACGGTGGCGGAGCATCGACACTAGGGGCGCAATTCCCGTTCCACCGGCGATTAGTAGTATCGGTTCAGTCTGCGACGGATCCCACGTGAAATAACCTCCGATCGGACCCTGAACTTCGATTTTGTCTCCGGGTTGAACAACCTCGTGGAAGTAGCTCGAAACCTCGCCACCGGCGATTAACTCGATCGCCAGCTCGATCGATTTTCGGGACTCAGGCGAGGAAGTAATCGAGTAGCTGCGACGCGTCTGGTAACCGTCGGGCGCAGTGAGGCGAACATCAAAGTATTGGCCTGCGCTGAGATAGTTTTCTTTCGGGAGATCGAATCTGAACGATTTGACTCGCGGCGATTCGTCATGAACCGACGTGACGGTTGCGATCTGCCAATCGAGGCTCGTATCGGTACTCACGGCTAGTCGTTCGAGTAGCGCTGTTCACGCCAGGGATCGCCATACATGTGGTAACCGTAGCCTTCCCAGAATCCTGGCGCATCTTGATCCATAAATCTAAGGTTGCGAACCCACTTAGCCGACTTCCATAGATACAGGTGAGGGATGAGCAAGCGGACGGGGCCACCGTGTTCCGGAGCGAGAGGTTGACCATCGAAAGTGTGTACCAACATACCCTTGCCATCGACGATATCGGCCACAGGTATGTTCGTTGTGTAACCGCCATCGCATCCTGCCATTGCAAATCCGGCGGGTGGATCGATTCCAGCATCTTTTAGCAGGGTGTCGATAGTCACACCGCACCAGTCGGTATCGAGCTTTGACCATTTGGTTACGCAGTGAATATCGGTGTGGATATCCGTCTGGGGCAGGGCATTGAGGGCATCCCATGACCAGCTAGCGACCGTGCTGCCCTTAATGTCGATCGTGAATTCCCATGTTGCCGTGTCGACTTTTGGTGTTGGGCCTGCAGACAAAACTGGGAAGCCGTCTTCCTGATACTGGCCGGGCGGTATCGGGCGGGGAGCGTCTGGTCGTCGTTTTCCGAAGAATCTGTTGTTGATCAAGGTTCAGCCCATTAGCGCGTATGTTTTCAGCTTGAAAAGTAGTTTCAGGCAAAGTTTACTCATCGTCCGCATTTGCGACACACAGTATATTGACGGCATTACGCATCGACGATGCAATCAGATCGCAACAAAACGGAGAAATGGCTATGGGTTTGGCGAATGCATTGGATGGAAAAACGGCAATCATAACCGGGAGCGGTAACGGCATCGGACGAGCCATCGCGGTGAGGTTCGCTGCCGAGGGTGCGAAGGTTACAGTGGCAGAAATCGAGGAAGACTCCGGGCGGGAGACAGTCGAGTTGATTTCGCAGGCAGGTGGAACAGCAATTTTCAGCCGGACAGATACGACTGATTCCGATTCGATTCGAGCGACGGTTGCAGCGACTGTCGCATCGCATAGCGAGGTTGATCTGCTCGTAAACAACGCAGCCGCGTTTGTATTCGGCAAGGTTGAAGAAGTTACTCCAGATGACTGGGCGAAAGTGTTCGGAGTGAACGTCATTGGTTATGCGAACTGCGTCCGAGAAGTGCTGCCTTCGATGCGCAAACAGAACGGTGGAGCGATCGTGAATATCGCGTCGGTCTCTTCATTCATTGCTCAGCCCGAATTCATTCCGTACAACTCTTCTAAGGGAGCCGTCGCGCAATTGACGCGATGCCTAGCTATGGACCTTGCTGTCGACAATATCCGAGTGAACGCGGTATGTCCGGGAACGATTCACACGCGGGCGACCGATCTACACATTTCCTCAGCGGGTCTCGATCCCAAGGAGGCTCTTGTCGATTTCGGGCAGAGTTCGCTGATGAAACGAGTAGGGCAGCCGTCGGAGATTGCGTCCGGTGCGTTGTTTCTGGCATCGGACGAAGCTTCGTTTATGACCGGTGCTCACATTGTAATTGATGGTGGTGCGACGATCGACTAGCGCGGCAACCTTTACATCATCAGGTTATTTTAGGCAGATGTTCGATCAGGAACAGCACAAATCCTATTGCCAGCAGCGCAAGCGCGACCATGTTCAGCATGCTGAACACGATCAGTTTTGGAATGTGTTTCAGCAGGTAGGCGACTCCCAGTAAACCCCACATGGCAGTGTTCATCCAGTCTTCGGCATTGAGTGAAATCAAAGCGAGGATCAGAAAAATCAATGCTCCTGCGAATCCATAGATCGATGGTGTGTAGATGAATGGCATGGGTAGCTTCAGCTTTCGGCTTGAGTGCTATTTGCGTTGTTATTGAATCGCGGATTCGGTTACCAGTTTGTAATTGCCCCATCGTTCCGACGCAGTCGCGGCGGCCAGCCGTGCGGTTCGACATGGGCACTTTCGGCTGCATCGATGTCGAATTCGACCCCGAGTCCCGGAGTGTCTGGGCACCACGAGTAGCCGTCAGCCCATTCAATTTGCTGAGGGAACAATTCAGTGGCGTAAGATCCGGGACGCCTTGGCATTTCCAGGACACCTACGTTTGTGGATGCCATGCAAAGCGCTGCGCATGCAGCGGCCGAGACCGGGCCAAGGGGATTGTGTGGAACGATATCGATGTAATGAGTTTCTGCCCAATGAGTAATTTTGAGAGCTTCAGTCAAGCCACCTGCTATGCAAAGATCAATCCGGGCATAATC
>CAJXEJ010000060.1 GCA_913052475.1 uncultured Dehalococcoidia bacterium | reverse complement strand
CTATTGTTTTGCCCTGAGTATGGGGATAGCTGATGACCTTGTTTCGAACGGGACCGCCCATGAGCTTATAGGTTGGCAAATCTACCGATTTGCCTTTTATGTCCCAGAGAGCGATATCTATAGCGGAAATTGCACAGGTATAGACCTTGTCCGCTGGGAAGAACCCGGATCTGAACATTTCCTGCCAGAGTCGTTCGGTTTCCCATGGATCGGCCCCGACTACAAGTTCCGCAAGGTGGTCGATTGCTGAACCGATCGCACGACCCCAGTTTCGTATACCGACTTCCCCGAGTCCGTGATATCCGGCATCGGTGTCGACCCTCACGATCATGTAGGCGCGGCCGCCTTCATCTTGTACGGAGAAACTTCTGATCTGTGTGACTTTCATATGTGTTGAACTCCAGAACGATCGTCAATTCGGATTGCTGGTTAATTTTTGCGTCATCGAATCGCCGGCAGTGTAACTCTTCGGTATACGTAATTATGTATACCGAAGAGTGAGCTAATTTGATTTGGAATCAAGTTTTACGGTTTAACGCTAGAACCACCGTGGTGACGATAATCACCATATATTCATTAGTTATGTAGATATTTCGTAAAATCAAACATATTGTCGTTTGTAACGATTTCAAACCGGTGATTAGATGCAAAATATCGAAGATGCACCAGATTCTGGAATATGGTAACGTCTGGCGAGAGTCGAAAGTGAACGAGGATATGCCGTAAATGTGTCGTATCCGTCAAAGTTCTAACGATCATCTATAACAAGGAGAAACTATGTCTTTAATTACAGGTGCAGGCCGTTCTGGGCTAGACGCCGTGGGGAAATGGTCATTGATCATTGGCCCAATACTTTTTGTAATTAGCGGTGCGATGGTAACCCTTGATCCCGCAGACTACGGTGAAAAGCTTGTTGCAGCTATTGCCGCAGGTGGTGATACTGCTAAGTGGGGCTTGGTAATAGGGGTGATAGGTATCACGCTGTATGCGCGTGGGATTATGGGGCTTGCTCGAATTACTCCTGAGGCCGGCAACGCTCAAGCTCGTATGCGTGTTGCGGTAGTTGGTGTAGCAGCTCTCCTAGCTGTGTGGACTGTTCAATCTGGTGTTGGAATGGCCATAGCTGAAAACCCGGCAGCAGCGGCAAGCGCTGGTTCAGTAATGTTGGGAATTGGTGGAGCAGGTACGATTCTTGCCTTCCTGACCCTCATACCTTTTGCTGGAGGCATTGCCGCTGGTGGCCTTGTCAATAAGAATATTGGTTGGGTTCTATTTGCTATCGCAATAATCGGCCTGTTGACGGCGCTAATTTTCGGTACAAATGATGAAACAGGATCGTTGATTCTTGGGATCCTGCAGATGATCTGGGCAGTTGTCACTCTGGTGATTGGTATCATCATGATTAGCGGAGATTGCGACTAAACAGTCTCTTGATAAAGATTTTTGCAGGGTGTGCATATTTGCACACCCTGCTCTTTTTAATGCAATCTGACAGAGTATTAACCTGCGGTTAAGTTTGATTGTTTTCCTAGGTTGAGATACCTAGTCTTCGTCGGTCAGTCAGTGAAATAACTGCCACCGTTTGGTGAGATTGTTTGACCAGTCATGTAGTTTTGCTCGTCCGATGCGAGCATTACGGCAATCGAGGAGACATCTTCTACTTGCCCAGGACGTTTCAGAAGGGTTAGCCCTAAAACGTTTTTTCCGCCTCCACCACGTAGTTCTTCTCTAGTCAGGTCGGTTTCTATTATTCCTGGTGAAATGGAGTTGACGAGGATATTGTGGCCCGCTCCCCATCGAGCTAGTACTTGAGTCAATGAGATCAGACCTGCTTTTGACGCAGCGTAATGTGCCGTCGTTGGCCCCCCGTATAATCCGCTTACAGAAGCGACATTGATGATCCTTCCTCCGCCCATGCCGACCATTATCGGGAGAATTTCCTGAGATACCAAGAACGGACCTTTAAGGTTGACGGCCATGATGTCGTCCCAGTCTTTTTCAGTGACGGTGTCAATCGGCCCTTGTCGGTTTATTCCCGCGTTGTTGACCAGGACATCAACCCGTCCTTCTGCTCCAGATATCTGTTTTAGCCAATCTTTAATCGACTCACGGTTTGTGACTTCAACATGATGCATGTAGGCATGACAACCAAAACTGGTAATTTCTTCGTATGTTTCTTTTGCTGATTCCTCCCGTGTGACGTAGGTAATGCCAACCGCTTTGGCACCTTCCTTCGCAAAGGCAATAGCCATCGCTTTTCCTAGCCCGCGATTGCCCCCGGTGATAAGGCAAACTTTCCCATCTAATCGATTAGCCAATATGTTCCCTGATTTTTACTTGACGTGTTAATTACTGTTCTAGCCTAAGCGCTGATGTTTCGGATCTGTTCCGGGCGCGAGACGCAAGGGTTAACAGATTAGTGTTTGTGAGTTGTGAAATGGACCTATTTCCAGTTCACTTCACAGGGTTCTATATCTTTGATCCAGAGCCCTGCCCCTTCTCGCCTGGGGAATGGGAACCCGGGTTTGCGACCGAAATCTACAGCCTGCAACTTCTTGATTTTCTCTTCACTGATTTCGATCCCAAGGCCAGGCTTGGTACCCATCGTTATCCAACCGTCTTCGATATGACTGTCCCAACTTTCGAAGGCACCTTCTCTACCGGGATCCACTACTTCCATCATGTTGTGGTTCGGAAGTGCAGCCGCGAGCGGAGCCATGAACTCGGCAGGGCAGTTCATCATCGTTACGGGAATTTCGTAGGCATAGCACATATTTGCGACCTGGCGCGCGCCAGTTATACCCGAGTGGCCGACGCCAACGTTCGCGACATCGATCGCCTGTTGCGATATCAGAGGGTACATCTGGCTGATGTCGTTCATGTTTTCGCCGGAAGCGACCGCAGCTGAAACGTTTCGAGAAACCTGCCTGAGACCATCAAAGTCCCAACGACGTGCCGGCTCTTCAGCCCAGAAGATATCGAAGTGCTCCTCGATCTGGTTTATGTACCGTATAGCTTGTTTTGGCGACCAGTATTCGTTGGTGTCGACCATAAGGTACGGGCGATCTTTCACCTTGCGGAAAGCATCGTTCATGATTCCGATTCTGCGTAGATCGTCCTTCATGTTCAGGCCGATCTTGAGCTTGCCACCATCGACGCCCTTGTCTGCCATACGGGAGTAGAAGGCGTGAAGTTCGTCATCCGACAGGTTGTAGCCGATGTCTGAGGCGTACGCCTTGGCGCGGCCTTCTCGTGCACCGAGCGTTTGCCACAGCGGTTCATCGGCGATCTTGGCCTTGAGATCCCACAGTGCGACATCGATCGCTGCGATGGCGCCGTTTACCGCACCCTCGTTGTTTCCTTTGTGCACCCAATCGACCATGTCTTTCCACAGTCCGACAACGCCGCGTGGGTCTTTTCCTTCGATGACGTGAAACAGGCTTTCGACGGTGCTGTTACCTGCCGGGGCAATTCCACTGATTCCTTCATCGGTGTCGATCCAGAGGATCGCCATTTCCATAAGGTCGTCGCCCGCAGGGTAGTTTGAATCGCCAATTGCCCTATCGAGCTTCTGGACGAACGTTTCTAATCTATATCCAGTAATTTTCATTTTCTTAATTCTTGGTAGTTCGGGTTGAGATGGGATGTAATGGCTGTTGAATTACTGCGTTTTTGATCCATGGGCGGGCACGTAATGTTCGCCATTGACACCGGTGGCGGCAGCGGCGGCTTCTTCAGCGGTTGGCGGGTTATCCCACAGACCAGCGCCGGGGCGTCGACCGAAAGGTGAGGGACCCGCAGAGGCCGTTACTTTTTCGACCTTCTGTTTTGCCAGTGCCTCAGAATCGAAGCTCACACCTGTTCCGGGTTGATCGCCACAGATTGCCCATCCGTCGACGATCTTGATGTTGGACGTCATAACTCCGTCGTCGGGAGTAGCACTTTGTGCTTCGAGGGTGAGAAAGTTCGGAATGCTTGGAGCGAGTTGAGCGTTCATGTTTCCTGCCGATCCACCAAGTGTGATCGGTAGCTCAAATCCGTACGCTGCGTCGGCGAGTTGGAGTGCGCAGGTGATGCCCGTCATTCCGTGACTGACCTGGACAACGTCGGCTGAACGATTGTGGAAGTAGGGGAGAAAATCACCTAGTGAATCCAGGTTTTCACCTGCGCATACCGGTGCTTTGATCTGATCGGAAATCCTGCGAAGCCCGAGGAAATCCCAGCGGCGTGCTGGTTCTTCAACCCATGCGATGTCGAACTGTTCCTCTATCTCACGCACTTTTCGAATCGCCATCTTAGGATTCCACACCTCGTTTGCGTCGATATAGAGAATCGGGTTGTCGGTCGCTCGTTCGAGTCCTTTTTTCATCCGACCAATTCGGCGAAGATCGGCGTCTTGGTCGAGACCGACTTTGAGCTTGCCACCCTTGAAACCGTAGTCGTCGGCCATCATGCCGTACCAGTCCTCGATCTCGTCGTCCGAGAGTGGCGAGTCGAGACCGGAGGCGTAGGCATGGATTTTCGGGTTTGAACCGCCGAGGGTTTTCCAAAGCGGCTCGTCATTGGCTTTCGCTTTGAGATCCCAAAGTGCGACATCGAGAACGGAAATGGCATCGTTGATTATGCCGTCATGACCGGCTTTGAATGCTCGGTCGACCATGCGTTTCCAAAGGCCAGTTACGTGCCGAGGATCTTCGCCCATTAGCATGCCGTCGACCATCGATTTGATCTGAGGACCGGCGCCACCTCCGCCGAAGGCGATACCCGTTAGACCTTCGTCAGTGAACAGTTCGAGAAGATTTGAACTACCACGGGTTCGACCAGAGGGAGAGTTTGCGTCACCCATTCGTCGAGTCAGCGGGAATTCGTAGAGGGTTAGGGCGTATCCAGTGATCTTCATCGTATTTCCATTCGATATGAGTCGTTCAGCGAGGCGTACTAATCGAATTAGCAGCCCGAGTTTAGGCATCGAACACTGGGCGGTCAACGGCTCAGATTGTGAGAACTTGAGCCGTGGAAGGCATCGATAACGGGCACATTCTGAAAATCACTCGAAATCCGCACTAAGCCCAATCTGCCGTCAATCGAGACTTATCGGTAACGTTTATCTACTGATCGAAGCCGTCTGGGAGACTGGTACGCCAGAATCCCAGACACTGCATATTTATTCGGAGTTCGAAATGCGCCGCCCGTCTCTGATTGCTCTCATAGCCATCACTGTGTTGTTCGTCGGAGCAGCTTTGCCTGCTCGAGCCGCCGATCCAATCGGTGAAAACGGTGTCATGGTCATCCTTCTAGATGAAGGAGCATCCCCTGTTCAGCGTGATCTTGATACTGCCGAAACGGTGGTACTCACGATGGCACGTGGAACGTCAGCCGGTACGATTGCGGCCGCATCGTACGGAGTCAAAACTAACGAAATCGTCACTGCTGACGCCGGACCCGCAGGCACACGATTAGTCGACGATGTCCTAACTTCCGTACGGGCTATGGACATCGGTCCTGCTCGTTCAGATCAGTTTTCTGCACTTACCGAAACTTTCGCGTTTCTCTCCCGAATCGACGCAGTTCCGGGATCGAGTGTTGCATTTGTAACTTCAGGTCGAATCCTCGGTGAATCAGAGAACACCCGAGAACGACTTCGCAGCGTCGCGGACCTATTTGCATCAGAAGACTGGTCGATCGACGTTGTGACACTGCCTTCAACCGAGCCAGTGCTTCGCGAACTTATGAGTGGACTGGCTGCCGGTTCCGGTGGCGTGTTCTACGACACAGGCACAGCCGCCGGTGTCTCAGCCCTTTTTGAAACTTATTCCCAGCTTTCGCTTGAGAACGCGATGGATGTCGAGATGCATGAAAACTCGGCTTCGATCGTGACCCTCGATATCGCACCGCACACGACCGAATTCACCACGGTATTCGTACGCCAACATGAAGACGTTGACGTTGCTGTGTTCTCGCCAACCGGCACACGTGCTGGAACGGAGATGGAGAATGTAGAAATACGTGTTACTCCTTCCGCGATAGTTGTCCGTATTCTTTCGCCAGTTCCTGGGAACTGGACCCTTCAGGGTGTTGGTCCGGCTTCGAAGCTGGTTGCGAGCGTCGATATTAGTAACCCGCTCGAACTGCGCCTGATCGAACAACCTCCATTGCCGGTAGGTGAAGCCGCGATCATTGAGGCCGCTGCATTCAATGGCGAATCAGCACAGCTTCTCTCTGGTGCTGAGATTACTGCCACAATCGCAAAAGCGAGTGGCACCACTGAGGTCGTCGCACTGAACGACCGAGGAGAGAACGGTGACAAATTTGCTGCCGACGGAATTTACTCGGTTCAGCTGAGTGCACCAAAGTCGCAGGGAATCAATGGCGTTTCGCTTATGCTGTCGTGGACTGATTACGCAGCAATTTTTAGAAGCGAGACGGTTTTCCGAAGCGAATCGTTCCCGACGTTGAGCCTCGTCGAGGTCCACGACGTCGAAAATGCACCTGGCAAGTACTCAACTGTTGCCCGAGTTCAGGTTCGAGTAGGCGACTACCCGTATCTGACCAGTTCTGGCGATATCAAAGCGGTTCTGACCGGTACTGGTGGGCAGCTAGACGCAGTCATACTCACCGTCGATGAGCCGGAGCCAGGACTAGGTTGGGAATTCGACATCGCTGCGATCATCCCCGAATCCGGTGCTTACGAAGTATCAGTCGTACTCGACAGCATCTTTGAAGGCCGTCCGTACTCACGTACGGCTCCGGTAGCGACTTCTTCAGCGCTGATCGTCGAAGAACCTGAACTGATATTGGGACTACCGATATGGGTTATAGCCGCTCTGGGTGGAGCACTGGTCGTTCTGGCCGGATTCATTCTGTGGATTCAGCGCAAAACCTCACCGTTCGGTTACATCGTGGACGATGCCGATCGGGTGGTCGTTGATTTCTCACGACTGAACCGAAGCCTATTCCGTCGTCTGTTCGCGAAGAACGTGGTGGACGCGTCGGAGGTTGCTGACCTGCCATTCAGCGGGGGGGCGTTCAAGTTCAGTGGCGATAAGATCAAGTTGGTTCATAAGCGCGCGGTTGGCGATCCTTCAATGCGGGTCAACAGTCGACCGGTTGGTCCGCAAGTTGATCTTGGTGAGAACGTTTGGTTGGGTGTCGGTGGTCGTCTTCTTACGTTTCAACTCGAAAGCCGACGAACCGCCGACGAAGAATCTCCCACCGAAGGAGACACCGTAGTTGGTGAAATTGCTCCCGCTCCATCACCGGGCGACTAAACAGAACTAGTCTGGAACCAAAAACGGACCACTCATCACGAGTGGTCCGTTTGTTTTTATTTCGAGTGGTAACGAACTACTTTTCATTGATGACGATCGTTTCGATGAAATCACCGGGATCTGGATCGTTCATCGGATCGCGTTCTCGAATCGCCTTTACGACGTTCATCCCGCTGATGATCTTGCCGAACACCGAGTGTCGACCATCGAGGTGGGGTGTCGGTGCAAGCGTGATGAAGAACTGGCTACCGTTTGTGCCAGGTCCGGCGTTCGCCATTGAGAGAATGCCTTCGGAGTCATGGCGAAATCGCTGGTTGAATTCATCCCCAAAGCGGTAGCCTGGGCCACCTGTGCCAGTTCCGGTGGGGTCGCCACCCTGAACCATGAATCCGGGGATGACGCGATGGAACGTGGTTCCGTTGTAGAACTCGGCTCGTGCGAGATTCACGAAGTTCTCGACTGTGAGTGGTGCGTCGTTGGCGTAGAGCATGATTTCAAACTCGCCGCGCTCGGTTTTGAACGTTGCGGTGTACGACTTCGAGTTATCGAGATCGCCAGATGGTGGTGCTAGATCAGCCATGGTTTATCCTGCTGGAAGTACGTTCGGTGAACGCAGTTCCGATTGTTAGCTTTCAGTAATGGTGATGGATTTGATGAGATCGCCGGGAGTCTGAGCCGAGGCGGGATCCCTGAGTGAGATGTTCATAACGTTGTCGAAACCTTCAATTACTTCACCGAAAACGCTGTGTACATCGTCGAGATGTGGTGTCGGGACGAACGTGATGAAGAACTGGCTCCCGTTGGTGTTTTTTCCGGCGTTTGCCATCGATAGAACGCCGGGTTTGTTGTGTCGACGTGTGGCATCGAATTCATCGTTGAACGTATATCCAGGACCACCTGCTCCGGTTC
>CAJXEJ010000059.1 GCA_913052475.1 uncultured Dehalococcoidia bacterium | reverse complement strand
CTACTTCTTCGACGTTCCCGATTTTGCCGATTGATATTCCGACGATGTCGCTGGAGACGATTGCATTGATATCGGCTTCTGCCAGCCCTGAAGTCATCGAGTTCACACGAGGAGCTAGTGTTTTACCGGCCCGCGCGAGCATCGGAATATGTTTAGCGACGATCCCACGTGCAGCCTCTTTCTCTGCGGCAGGTACAGAATCTTCAAGATCCGGAATGAGCCACTGTGTATCGAATCCAGCGGCTTTTTCTAGCATCTTCGGTTGGTTACCTGGGACGAACAGCAACGTTCGTGGGTTTGCAAGCGCGTTGGTCACTCGGGAATTCCAGTTCTGTTGGTAATGGAAGAGTTGCGGATGTGAATCATATGCGCTGAATCGCTGTTCAGGTGATCGTATTCTGACCTTGGCTTCTTATACGATTGAAGTCTCGCTCGAATTTTGATTTATGGTGCGATCTTCAGCAACTCTGTTTGATGACCAATATTTATCTACTCACCTCCGACACTGATCCAGTTGGTAACGCCATTGTGCCGCTGCTATCCGGGAAGGACGGGCTCAGGCGTCTGGAACCAGACGATCTTGACGACTTCGAATTAGGCGAGACTGACGTCTTACTGGTGGGTGAGCTCTCGAATGGGCAATCCAAGATCGATGTCCCGCCAGAAGCAGGGTTGATCCAGCTGCTCGGTTGTCGAACAACCGATTCACTCTTCAACCAGCCCGAACAAACTACTGTGGTGATAGCTGGGATTTCGCCTGTAATAGCTCCGCGTGTTGCCAAGAGGATCATTGGATTCAGTGGATCGCTCGGAGTCAAATCAGAAGATTTGTGGGGTGTGATTGGACTCGGCGCAGTAGGATGCGAAGTCGTAAATAACGTCACGTCTACTGGCTCCACCGTTATGGTTGCCGATGTTCGAACACCCCCAACCGGTCTACTCGCAGATCTAGGCATCCGGCGACAGACAGTTGATCTACTCGTTTCAGGATCGGATGTGATCTCACTCCACGTTCGTCCCGGCCCGACCGCAGCGCCGTTGATCTCAGATCGGGAACTCAACCTGATGAAGTCGAGTGCGGTGTTGATTAACACCTCTGATTCTTCGATTGTGGACGAGTTGGCTGTGGTTGCCGCGCTAGAAGCCGGATCTCTTGCAGGATATGCAACCGATTGCCCCGGAGCGATCGTCTCGAACGCTGAGGAATCTTTGATCTCTTCCGGCAGGCTAATTGTCACGACAAATCCGCTGCCCAATCAGATCGGTGCTGCACCCGAGATAGCGAAGTACGTGCTGGCGAACATCGATGCGTTCCTTGAAGGTTCTGAGATCAATGGCACGATCGAATCGATCGATTTTCCTCCGGTAGGCGATCCGAGTTTCTGGTCCTCCCAGATGATCCCGCGCCAGAAGTCGAATTAGCTTCGCAGTTCCATCCGAACCGTCCGCCGAGGTCCACTGAAGATCGTAGTTGAGTTCGGTTGCAATATGGAGGCGACGGGCGGATTCGAACCGCCGAATAGAGGTTTTGCAGAGATCTAATCAGCGGCGTTACTCGCCGACGTGATCTTGTCGATCCGAATTGCACAGGCTTTGAATTCGGGTGTTTCGGTGATGAAGTCGTATGCGTCGGAGGTCAGGCGATTGGTCTGGGTCAATTCCGGGAACGCGAAGCTCATAAATACGGTGCCGTGCGGGGATCGGTCGGTGATCTTGATCGGGACTTCAACTGATCCTCGACGAGAACTAACCATCACCTTCTGGCCGTCTTTGAGTTCGAGTTGATCGGCGTCGTATGGATTGATCTCGGCGAATTCCGAGGGCACAAGAAGATCGAATCCGCTGGCACGACCGGTCTGAGTGCCTGTGTGGTAGGTAGATCGGCGACGCCCTGTAGTTAACGTCAACGGGTATTCAGCATCCGTAGGTTCTGCTGGTGGAATGTGGTCGACCGGAGCGAAGTAACCCGGCATTCCCGAATCCATCTGGTCTTTGTGGAGATAAACGGTTCCCGGATGGTCATCAGTCGGGCATGGCCACTGGATCCCACCCTCAGCATCCAGTCGTTTGTAGGTGATGCCCTCAAATAGTGGACTGAGCATCCGCATCTCGTCCCAAACATCGGAAGCGGAGGCCAGATTTTGACGAATGCCAAACCGCTTCATTAGGTCGAGCATGATGTCGACATCGGTGCGTGATTCTCCGATGGGATCGATAGCCGGTCGAACCCGTTGCACACGCCGTTCGCTGTTGGTGAATGTGCCGTCCGATTCAGCGAACGTCGCGGCGGGTAAGACAATGTCAGCCAGCTTCGCCGTGTCGGTCAGAAAAATATCCTGAACCACGATGAAGTCGGCTGCTTCGAGGGCTGTTTGGGCATGGTTCGTATTTGGATCAGAAATTACGGTATTTTCGCCCATTATGAAGACGCCGCGGACCCCACCTCTGAGCATCTGATCCATCGCCGTAATTTTCGTAATTCCACGGCGTTTTGGCAGTTCGGCGTTCCATGCTTTTTCGAATTTTTCACGAAATCCAGGACGTTCGATTTTCTGATAGCCGGGTAGATCGGTGGGTAGCGCGCCTGAGTCAGATGCACCTTGAACGTTGTTCTGGCCCCGAAGAGGATTCACACCGGCGTTTGGTTTCCCGAAATTTCCGCCGAGCATTCCGAGATTGGCGACCGATTGCACGTTGTGGGATCCGCAGGAGTGCTCTGTAATGCCAAGCGTGTAACAAATTGCTGCTTTTCCAGAGGCAGCTGCGTACTCTCGAGCGGCGGTAATGATTTCTTCGGCAGGAATGCCACAGATATCGGCTGCGTACTCGGGCGTGTATGTCTCGACGTGCCTTGCGAGTTCTGCAAAACCTTCAGTTCGGCTTTCTACATACTCACGGTCGTAGAGTTCTTCCTTGATCATCACGTTGGCGAAAGCGTTGAACAGCGGGATATCGGTGCCGATGTTGATCTGAAGATGCCGCGTCGCCCACTTCGTGAGCTCCGTCTTTCGAGGATCGATGACGATCAGCTTTGCGCCGTTCCTAACTGCGCGTTTCATTCTGATTGATATGACGGGGTGCGCTTCAGTTGTGTTCGAACCTACGACGAGAAGTAGATCGGCACCTGCTAACTCTTCGATCGAGTTAGTCATGGCACCTTTGCCGACCATGACCGCCATACCGGCGACCGTTGGGGCGTGTCAGGTACGCGAGCAGTTATCGATATTGTTCGTACCGATACCTATTCGAGCGAATTTCTGCATGAGGTAATTCGCTTCGGTAACAGAACGGGCAGATGACCAGAAAACGAGCGAATCGGGGCCAAATTCATCACGAATCTCGGTAAATCGACTGGTTACGAGATCGAGCGCTTCGTCCCAACTTGCTCGCTGGAAGTTCCCGTTTTTTTTGATGAGCGGGAATTTGAGACGTTCTTCACTCTTCACGAACTCCCATGATGCGAATTGTCCTTTCACACAAAGTGATCCGCGGTTCGCTGAGTCGAAGTCAGGTTCAGTGCCTTTGAGTTCGCCATCTTCGCTGAGAAGGTGAATTCCACAGCCAACTCCACAGAACGGACATACGGTTTTCGTTCGTTCGAGATTTTCGGATTTGGTTTTTCCGACGACCTTACGATCGGTTAGTGCTCCGGTCGGGCATGTGTTGATGCATTGGCCGCAGAACGTACACGGCGATTCTAGAAGGTTGTCATTGAAGTACGAAGCAATCGAGTTTTCCTGTCCTCGACCTTCAACAGCGATAGCACTTGCCTGCTCCCAGTCGTTGCAGATGTTCGTGCATCTGAAGCATGAGATGCAGTAGTCGTAATCACGTTGGATAAACGGGTTGTCATCCTGGGCCTTTTCCCGAGTAACCAGAGAAGGGAATGCATCCCACTTGGCTCCGTACTCTTCTGCGGTCGAATGCAGTTCGCATTTCTTGAACGAAATGCACTTCGGACAGTTGGCAGGCGATGCCGTCTCGGAAAGAAGCAGTTCGAGAATCGTTTTCCGATAGCTGGCTATCGACTCCGAGTGCGTATCGACTTTCATATCGTCGGCAACGAAGGCGGTGCAGGCTGCTACCTGCTCAGTCTGACCATCGACTTCAACATCGACCAAACATATTCGGCACGTTCCCTGCGGTCCGATTCGTTCGTCGAAGCACAGGGTTGGAACATCGAAACCGGCGGTTTGAATGGCGTCGAGCACACGAGAATCTGTGTTGCAGCCAACTTCAATGCCGTTTATTGCGACATTGAGTTTTCGTTCGATCTGAGTAGTCATCTGCTGGTGTGTGATTGGGCTTCGGATAGGGAGTCAGTTGAGACGCTAAGTGACGATCCAATATACCGGAGCGAGTGCGTGATATTGATCGGAATTCAGGGTTGAATCAGTTGGATGAGATTTCCGATCTCGCTGATTCGGCACGAATCTCTTTGATTCGTCGCCAGATGAACCAGATCACAATGACTAGAACTGTTCCGATGATTGGGATGTCGAACGGTTTCGATACTTCTCGGATTCCGTCGTAGTTCTCACCGAGTAGGTAACCACCCCATGCCAGACCGAGTGTCCATGGAAATGCACCTACGAACGTGAATATGGCGAAGCGAACTACGTTCATCCGTGCGATTCCCGCGGGGATTGAGATGAAACCTCGAACACCAGGGATCATTCTTGCGATGAAGACTGTGAGTTCACCTCGTGTTTGAAACCAGCTATCAGCCCGTTCGAGATCTCTATGGGTAATCAGGAAGTATTTGCCGTACTTTTCGATGAGCAGGCGCCCGCCCGCACGCGAGACGTAATACTCGGCCAACGAGCCGATCAGGCTCCCAACTGCGCCATAGAACCCCGCTAGAAATACATGCGGTACGCCATGGCCCTTATCGAGCACGAGCTTCCATCCGGCCAACGGCATGATCACTTCACTAGGTAGGGGAATGGCGGTGCTTTCGATCGACATAAGGACGATTACACCGAACCATCCCATGAAGTTATAGACATCACCAGAGAAGGTGAGAACGAATGTCTCGAACGTGAGTATTAGATCGGTTAGCGGTTCTATGGATTTTTCTCCGGAACGGACACTACTCGGTTGGGAAGGAAACGAGTGCTCCGGGAGGGGAGTACTCAACTGTCCGGGAATTGCGAGTTTGGGAACGGGCTCCTGTGATCGAGCATAAATTCTAGCAGTGGGATTATTCGAGATTTGACGTGAAATCCACCAAATTTGTCGCTGGTCGACTTGATGCCGTTTGAACTGGGAGATCGACGGAGACGGCTTTAAGAAACGAAAGCGTGCTATTTCCCCGGTGTGAAGATGGGAAGCAGGGGAGGGGTGTCTGGAAAACAGACGTCGTATCCCACGCCGACACGCGTTCGTGTAAGTACCGAGAGCTGTCGTGCCAGAGATACGCCGGCCTGGTTCAATAAACGTACACCGAACGTGCGCAAACCGTTGCTAATCAGCATTCGTGTAGACGATACGCCGCCAATTGTGCGCATTTCGCACCCACGTTGAGATCAAGAATAAAACATGAACAAATACTACTCGTATAATATGCCTAATTCCGAAATAGTTTCGAACAAATAAAAAATAAATACGGAAAAAAGACGGAACAAGTTCTTGACGAATCCGAGCGGCGTTCGATAATATTTCAAGGTGCGGTTCAGGGCGTGTTAATGCAGGTTGAATGAGCGCTAGCACAAATAATCGTCGGAATCCGTTGACTATTTGTAGGGTGATTAGAACTCAGCGTTATTACATTCATAACTACGAATAAGCCCAACCACAGGGGAAACGAATGCAAGGCTCAAAAACGAAGAAAATGGTTCTCGCTGAACGCAAATTGCGACGACCGCTCGAGAAGGCGTTGCCTGAGTTGGTTAACGAGGTGGGGCTTACCGGAGCTGCCAAGCGCCTGGGTGTTAGTAAAGCGACTTTGAGCTACTGGTTGCTGAAGTTGGGGATCGAAATTCGAAGGGTTGCGCTTGCTCCTGGCGAGGAGATTGAGATCAGGCGTATTTCAGGATAGTTCCATCAAACGTGTGATTTTCGTCCTAAATCGACCGTGAATTCTTACGCGTATTCGATTGACCCTGATTCTGGCTATTGCTAACGTGAATCGTCGAACGAATTTTCCGTCTGTTGTTTTCCATCATGTGGAATCTCCAGACCATTTATAAGGACGAGATTGTGCCGGGTAAACGCGTATTTCTATTGATGGTGGCTATGATCGCAACACTATTTGTGATCAGTGCGTGCTCTGAAGAAGCTATTCCAACTCAAGAGCCGGTTGAATTCCACCCAACAGCCGCCGCATCTGTCAATCGACCTGATAGTTCGAAGGATTCTGCTCCAGTGGTGGAAGCACCTGCGGTCGGCGGGGATGCCAAAGCAGGGGAGAGCCTTTTCGACAGCTGCAGTGCTTGTCACTCAACTGACGACAGCACGGTCGTTGGACCTGGTCTTGGCGGTGTGTACGGCCGTGCCGCCTCCCAAACCACACTCGATGCAGATGCATACATCGAGCAGTCACTCCGACAACCGGCTGATTTCCTCGTGGATGGTTTCCAGGCACTCATGCCAGAGTTCGACTATTTCAGCGACGATGACGTTCAAAACATGATCGCCTACTTGAAGACGCTGGAATAGTTCTCGAGAACACGGAGCGGATCACGTAGCGCCCCGAGCTGAATCGGGGCGTTGTTGGTTAATCGGTGTGACGGGTCGTGGTGACCAGTCTATGTGGCAGGTCCCCGAAGATCACGACCAGGTGGCGCCGACAATTGATGCTGCCTGATATCCAGCTCCAAAGCCGTTATCGATATTCACAACAGATACGCCAGGCGCACACGAGTTCATCATCGCCAGTAGAGCGGCCACACCACTCAGGCTGACGCCGTAGCCAACCGAGGTAGGTAGGGCGATTACGGGCGCACGAACGAGCCCTCCTACGACACTGGGCAGGGCACCTTCCATGCCCGCGACCACGATTACGACTCTGGCACTGTCGAGTTCGTCGATTCGCCCCGACAACCGGTGCAGCCCTGCAACGCCCACGTCGGTGATCATGTTGACATCGCAACCCATGAGTGTCGCCGTGAGTACAGCCTCGCGGGCGATAGGCAGATCCGAAGTCCCGGCAGCGACCACCGCAATTCCGGGTATCAGGCCTCTATTTTCTCGTCGATCCGCCCAGATCGCTCGAGGACCTTCTTCCCAGACTGCCTCAGGGGCCGATTTCTGGAATAGTTCGAACGCTTCTTCGGAAGATTTGGTGACCAGCACCACACCTGAGTGTTCGTAGATTCGACTTGCTATTTCCGCAGTGTCCTTTGGTGTCTTACTTAGCCCATATACAACTTCAGGAAAGCCAATTCTGTCGGCTCGGCTATGGTCTAGCGTGGCGAAATCAATGTCTGATCTGGGTGCCGTCAAACTCAATTCAGAAGCCGCCTGGTCTGCCGTCATCTTACCTTCGGCAACCAATTGCAAAACTTCATTTATTCGGGAGTTATTCATGGATGAAACGAGCGACCTCTAGTTCGATGTGGAGATTATGGGTGAGTCGGAGAATTCTGAGGGCATATTATCGAGGATTTCGAGCGGGGATAAAATTTCACGTAAACAACGCCCCGGTAAATTGACCAAAGCTTGTGGTCATACCTATACTGCGACACCCTATATTGTAGATTTCCGTGCGCGTTAGAAGTGAGCGACAAGAGGATCAGTATGCAGGTAACTTGCCTTCGAGAAAACCTTAGCCGAGGTTTGGCCAATGTCAGTCGGGCGGTCGCAGTCCGAGCAACGTTGCCAGTAACCCAAAATGTGTTGCTTGAAGGCGACAATGGCCAGTTGAAGCTGACCGCCACTAATACCGAGATTTCGATTAGCAGCTGGATCGGTGCACAGATTGAAGGTGAAGGCAAGGTTACTGTGCCAGCTCGGATGCTCACCGATTTCGTGAACTCACTTCCCGGTCAAGAAGTGAATATTGAGTTCCAGAACGAACCCGTTGGCGTTGTTATCACTTGCGATAAGTTCAACGGCACGATAAACGGTATTGCCTCTGAAGAATTCCCTCCGATCCCACCGGTAGAAGGCGGGGCATCGGTAACGATTCCTGCCGATACTTTCCGGGGAGCGCTAGAACGTGTCGTATTTGCAGCTGCTACCGACGACTCACGCCCGGTTCTCACTGGCGTGAAAGTTGAACTTGCTGACGATGGCTTCACTCTTGCCGCTGCAGATGGATTTAGACTCGCTGTTGAGAGTGGAAAGCTCGGAGCAGCGGTCGATTCTGAGGTTGGTGTAATTGTCCCTGCGAAAACCCTCGCTGAGGTCGAACGACTTCTGGGCGATGGCTCGTCAAGCGTTGAACTATCGATCGACGCCAACGGCCGCTCTGCTAAATTCCGATTAGACACTTCCGAAGTAGTCACGGCGCTCGTGCAGGGTACGTTCCCCGACTATGAAAAGTTGATCCCCACTAGCTACGGCACCAAAGCTACCGTCGATCTTGCCAGAATGGTCCAGGCGACTAGAGCGGCATCGATCTTCGCCCGTGATGGAAGTGGGATCATTCGAATTATTGTAAGTCCCGGTGAAGGCGATGCCACAGGTGCAGTCAAGGTGATTTCACGAGCCGAGGAAGTCGGATCCAATGAAAACGAACTCGATGCTTCAGTCGAAGGTGAAGAGACCAAAGTGGCGTTCAACAGCAAATTCCTGATGGATGTGTTGAACGTAATGAACGGCGATGACGTCGATCTTGAGACGACCACGCCTTCAAGCCCCGGCGTTTTCCGATCGATCAAGCACGAAGGCTATACGCATGTCGTCATGCCAATGTTTGTTCAATGGTGATCTGGGTAGTGACAATATAACAACCCAATTCTATTAGCACTATTTCACAGCCCAATCCACCC
>CAJXEJ010000058.1 GCA_913052475.1 uncultured Dehalococcoidia bacterium | reverse complement strand
AAATAATCAGAAAGTATTTTTGCCCTGCAAAAAGCTTGTCTATCTGAAAATCCGGGTCTGTTATTCCGGCATATAAGAATGGTGCTAAAAGCCCACCTGCAACTCCCAATAAAGCCATTGGTTGGGAATTTCTTTTAAACGCAAGCCCCACCGAAATCAGACTGACTAACAACAACAAACCTACTGCGAGCCAAACATCAACCGTCCCACGCGAGAGAGCGGCCAACAAGGATGAATAAAGAAGGGCTACTCCTCCTCCGCTCAAAGCGTGCGCATAGTTCGGGTAACGAAACCAGAGAAGTTCTCCAAGCGCCAAAAATCCAATCCCAGAAATCATGCCGGCAAGAACAAGTAATTCCTGGGTAAGAACATCTTCATCTATGGCCAACTTCATTAAGAAACTTATGCCAATGAAAATTGCAACTACACCGATTCTGACCAGCCAATTACTGCCAAAAAGGGTTTCTAGGTGATTCAGTCTGAGCCGTGACTGTAAAGGGATACTTTTGGGTATACCACTGCCATCACTTTTCGTTGAGGCATCCTGACCTGCTTCGTCATTTTCAGGAATTTCCGCAACGGCCTCCATAGGCGCATCGACGGACCGATCTGATTCGGTTTCACCTAAAACTGGTTCAGATAAGCGAATTCCGCAATAAATGCAAAAAGTATTGGTGCCGAGATTCTGTCGGCTGCATCGCTGACAATTTACGTGCTGTGCCAAGGTAATACCAATCTATGATTCTATTGATTGGTATTCAGGCCCATATTTGTTATCACCTTGATCACCTGGACGGGTTGCCCAGTACAGAAGAAGCAAAACAGGGATAAGCAAAAGCCAGAAGAACAGGACTGCAAATAACACCCACCAGCCAGTCTTATTGATGTCATGCAAGCGGCGTACTCCAACGGCAATACCAGGAATCAAGGTGACCAGGCCAAAAATGCCTGCAATCAGGCCCGATTCAGTATCCGCGTTATAAGTTCCGATAAGCATATCGGCATAACTGAGAACAACACCAGCAATAATTACAAACAGAGTCCACCACCAGTACTCTGCTCTGCTGGAACGACCGGAAAAGTCGAAATATCTTTGGAATCCTAAAGCTATTGCTCCAGCAAGACTAACCATCGCTGTGAATCCTCCTCAGAAAAACGCCAAAAAAGTAACTACAGTGATTTATTCTAAACTTTGCGCCTTCCGGTGACCCAACATGGTAGAGACAGCTAATTTGGAATTTAGCTCAAATTACCGTTAGGCCGCGCATGTTCCTCATCTTCCTGAATTGCAGCCTCTGGAGCCTGCAATTCGGAGAGTTCAACGTAGAGAACAGGAACTACGGATTCCTTGCGGATGCATGCGGCTTCCACTCGAAGATGACCATCAACCAATCGGCCTGGCTGCGATTGACGATGACCTGCTGAACCCATCCAATCTCGTCGAGTACTCCACCGATCACCTCTACCTTCTGGATGGGCGAACGGGAGAAACCGTCTGGCAACGTGAGAAAGGTGGTCGATATTCCTGTGACAACGTATCAGGAGCAGGCGCTGGTCACGTTGCTTTGGTCGATTGGGATAACGATGGGCTGACGATATTGTAGACACGTATTCGGGGATGTTTGCCGTATACAGCGGCAAAGACGGATCGGGCTTTGGAAACGTTCTCGACGTGTTCGTCGGCTATCTCCTGAACTCGCCTAATTCAGGCCAGCTTTTCAACCAGTTCAACCCAGCTTGATGCACTTACGTCGAACTCGTCGAGTGGGTGGACGGCTCCGGCGTTGGATAGATATCGATCCACTCTTCCTCGACATGAAATTACGCTGTCTTGAGTCCCGCCATCTTGGCGCCCATCAGATCGGCTGCGTGTGTTGCAACCATCATCACTTCATCAGGTTTTTGTCCTAGAAATCTTGCGCCCTTCTGGTACGCCTTTCGATCTTTTTTGTAGTTATCCGTGAATTCGCCCGACATGATGCCATCCCAGTTCAGGCCGTTAAATTTTGAGCAGTTCACGGCAATCGCGTAGCTCAATACGGTCAATACAGTCGTCGTGTAGGCCTCACGCAGTTTGTGAATCGCATCGACAGCGTCTGGTCAAGTCCTCATCCTGTGCAAAATTTGATTTAGCTCATCACGCTCAGACACCAATAGTTTGAGCGAAGCGTGATCATCGAGCACCTCGTCGAGGACCCGTCGATGAATACCGTCTGCATTTAGCATCGGCAACTCGCACACCTTCATGCGATCAAGGGTCTGGAACATTTTCACCCGGCAGTCCGGAGCAAACTGCCGAGCGTCAACACCTGCCCCTTTCTCATCAGAATGACCCTAAATTTCCGCTTTGATCGCTCTACCCGGAAAACTAACACTTCTGGTGGCACCGTTTTCGGGGAAAAGGTCAGATGATTCCGTCTTCCGGGGGGGGGCGGGACACGTCAAGCGGGTAAGCTTGTACCGGTTGTCCTTTTTTACAGTCAGGGCTGAGATGGAGAAAGCAGGTATGAACGGCTACGAGAGGATCAGGGCGGTGCTCGAGCGGCGGGAACCCGACATGGTTCCGATGATGGAGTGGTCGATTGCGCCAAATGTCAGAGAGGCGCTGTTTCCGGGGTGCAACGATGAACCGGAATTTGCGGAGTTGATGGGGTTGGACGGCGTCACCGCAAAGATGCCTGCGCAGCTTGGCGGCGCAAGCAACCTGCCTGATCGCTTCACAAACCAGTGGGGTGTTGTTATGCAACGCACTACAGAGGACTATGCGCCTGTCGATGGTCCAATTAAATTTGCAGCCGACCTAGACGTGTATTCGCCACCGGACCCGGAAAACGAGGAGAACTACGAGGGTCTACGGGATGTCGTGAGCCGGTTCAAGGGTGAGAAGTTCATCTTCTGGCACAGTCGGGCGGAGTTCATGACCGCCTGCGAGCTGCGGGGCATGGCAGATTTCCTAATGGACCTGATGGCTGATCCGGAGCTTGCGCACAGAGTGTTGCGGGTCGTGAACGAGTACTGTTGCCGGATCGCTGTCCAGGCGATCGAACGGGGTGCTGACGGAGTAATGCTGGGCGATGACTGGGCGTATAACGAAGGACCTTTCATGTCGCCAGCCAAGTTCGAGGAGTTCATCCTGCCTTATTTTCGGAACATGGTGCAGACCGTCAAAGCGGCGGGCGGGTACGTGGTGAAGCACTGCGACGGATACGTGTGGCCGCTGATGGATATGGTGGTCGATTCGGGGATTGACGGCATGAACCCGATCGAGCCGGCCGCCGGTATGGACATTGCCGCCATGAAAGAACGCTACGGAGACCGGATCAGCCTGCTCGGCAATATCGATTGTGGCAAAACGTTGAGCGAGGCGCCGGTTTCGCAAGTGGTAGCGGAAGTGAAGGATGCGATCCGGCAGGCCGGTCCGGGTGGTGGGTATATGTTGATGTCATCGAACAGCATTCACACGAGCGTTCGGCCTGAAAACTACAGGGCGATGGTGGAGGCGACACGGAAGTTTGGTCGGTACCCGCTGGACATGGCGGCGCTGGCGTGAGTCGGACATAAACTTGACGTAACAACTGCTGTTTGCCACAAACAGAGGCTGATTACTAGACTGAAAATCGATGTGGCGGCACTGCATGCATGCGGAACGCAGCACGTGGAGATCGTAAGGCTGTAAGCCGTCGCCACAATATTGACCAATAACTGCAGTCAAACTCATATCCCCTCTGGTCTTACATCGCCCCGAGGGGATATGAGTTTGGTGCCCCTGTGGGGATCGAACCCACAACCTGCGAGTTAAAAGACAGTGCCTCGTAGAAATATGGTGTCAGGTTTTCAGTTCAAAACCTCAGGTATTTCGCAGGGAAAACGCAAGCTGAGGATCGTCATTAACAAGGGCGAAAATGGTTCGATTCTGAGAACTTGACGACCATTCGAAAAATGCAACTCATCAGGCGATCTGACAAATCCTGTCTTTTCGTTTCTACATCCTGATGACAGTCTGCAATTGAGTAGTTGGACTCATCAGAGCTTCGAAATGTTCCTGTATTTCGTCGAGCGTGATGATGCTTGTGTCAGACATTAATGCTGATGCCGATATCTTCCCGTTGGCGAGTAGATTCAACGATATTTTCCAGTCCTCAGGCAACCCTCCCCAGCTCGACCTGAAGTCAATCTCTCTTGCCATCCATTCGGCCGGGAGAAGAGGTAATGGCTCCCAAGGAACTGCAACCAGCACGACCTGCCCTGCCCTTCGAACGGCATCAAAGGCTTGTTGTAACGTGTTCTTCAATCCGGCACAGTCAAACACCACATCAGGGCCGTTACCGTTTGTAAGCTCCACCATCCGTTCCACGGGATCTTGCTCAAACGGATCGATGACCGCCATTGCACCAACCGCCATCGCTGCATCCGAACGCCCCGGTGCAGGCTCCGAGACGATCACCTGGGCTCCGGCAGCGCGAGCTGCTTGTGCAACAAGCAGGCCTATCGGACCAGCTCCAAATACTCCTACCGTGTCACCCAATCTAAGCGATGATCTACGTACTGCGTGGACGGCTACCGAACACGGTTCAGTCAGAGCAGCAGCCTCGTCGGGAACTCCGTCAGGTATCGGGAGTGGTGCCCAGTCATCAAGCACGGTGTACTCTGCATACCCTCTGGTACGAGTATTGGCAGAAAAACCCATCGTGCGGTAGTTGTACCTAGGATGACTTTTTGTAGGCGGTTCCTCGCCCACGGGCCATTTCCCGCCACCACCAACCACTCGATCGTCTTCTTTCCAGCGTGTCACACCGGGTCCTACCGCTGAAATGACACCAGCGAACTCGTGTCCAAGCACCGAACCGCTTGGTGCGAGGTCGTACATGAATGCGTGAACGTCAGTCCCACATACTGCTGATCGATTGACCTTGATCAAAACCTGCCCAGCACCTGGTTCTGGTTTTGGGATATCGGTCACTTCGAATAATTGTTTGCTGCGGTACAGGGCTGCTTTCATAGTGATCATTCCAGCTTGATGTTTTATTTCGAATCTGGCCCAACCTTATCGAAATTGAATTTCAGAATTCAGCATCCAGCGATTTCAACAAACAGTCTGCTGACGATTTCGAGTTTGGTGGGCCCTGTGGGGGTCGAATCCAAGACCGGTGGGTTAAATGGCTGGTGCTTCATGCCTGATCCACTCGAGACAACGGGTCCGTACCTACACGGTCGAATTGAAGCTTGTATGCACCATCCCAGATCTCAATTCGGCACAAGCCTGTGCTTTTACTCTCGCGCTCCAACCAAGATCAATTCCAAAATACGATTTCATCGTGGCAGCCTGCCTTGCTCTGACGGACAGTATCGAGCTCTTGCTCGACTCGTAAAAGGACGAGAATTTTTACCCGAGTAGGACCTTCAAAACGGCTACGAGATAATTTCGAGGCTCCCATCAGAGAGGAGGAATCAGGTAAAAACCGGAAGGCCAATTCCCGATAACGCAGCTGGGTGATTCAACACATCGACTTTCAGACCCCGCGGTTGAACTCCAGACGTAGACTTGCCCTGGGAACTAAAAGTCCAATAACCACCCATAAAGCGATCAAATGAAAATCACCAACATCCGTACCTACATAGTCGACCCGCTCATTCTGACCGGTAGCGGACGACGAAGGCCTCTCCGCTGGATGTTCGTTCGTGTCGATACCGACGAGGGCATCACTGGCTGGGGAGAGGGCAGCTCCTACCCATATCACGGATCCGACATGATCGGATTCGGTGTTCTGGCCGCGCGCGACGCGCTCATCGGCGAAGATCCCACCAGCATTGAGCCACTCTGGCAAAAGCTATTCCGACGACACACATCCGTGGGTGCCCGAGGTATTGCATCAGGAGTGGTCAGCGCAATCGATATCGCTCTCTGGGACATCACTGGCAAAGCGGCGAACAAGCCGGTGTACCAGCTGCTCGGCGGCAAGATGAGGGACGATGTAGACCTTTACGCCAATGGCTGGTTCGATGGCTGCGAAACACCTGACCAGTACGCACAAGCGGCCCGAGACGTCGTGCTCGCAGCCGGGCACACGGCCCTCAAACTATCCCCACTTCGTCAAGACGAAGCCAACCTTCGCACCGGAGGAATCTCACCGGAAGCTGCCGACGCCGCATCCGACATCGTGGCAGCCATCCGTGAAACCGTCGGTCCGAATCACGAAATACTCATCGACGCACACGGCAACTTCAACGTTCCCACGGCTGTTCGTCTTGGCAATCGACTATACGAGGAATCCAATATTGGCTGGTTCGAAGAACCGGTGCCAGCCGAGAGCAACGCCGCACTCAAAATCATTCGACCCCAGATGTCAGTCCCGATCAGCATCGGTGAGCGGCTCTTCACCCGCCACGACTTTGTCGAAATTTTCGAATCTAGACTAGCCGACTACATCATGCCCGATATCTGCCTGGCCGGAGGCATCACCGAAATGCGCAAGATCGCCAACATGGCTGAGGCGTACCACATCCCGTTCAGTCCCCACGATGCGATGGGCTCGTTGCAGATCGTCTCCGGAGCACAGCTCTGCATGACTCTCCCCAACTTCTATCGACTTGAGCACTCCATGGGTCGGATCGCCAGCTACAACCGCTACTTGCAAGAGCCGCTCAACTTCCACGATGGAAAAATCACGCTCTCAGACAAACCTGGTCTCGGTGTAAAGATGAACGTCGATGAAATAGAACGCACAGCAGTCCAAATGGAATTCCCCGAAGCACTCGTATAAACCCACCCGCAAAAGACCCCGATGAATTCCCCGAGCTTTTTAGTTTGAGTTCAAATGGCAACAGAATCAGGAAATGGCGCGGTGATGTCGGGCATTCCTTGAAATCAAACCGAGTTTGGTGGGCCCTGTGGGATCGAACCCACGACCTGCGGATTAAAAGAAAGCGTCTCGACAGGAAGCACGAAGTAATATTAAGTTCACAATTTCTGTGGATCTTCAGGTAATTCGCAAACTGCAATACTGTTTTCGAAAAGTCCTAAATTAATCGGTCGCTTCTCAGTGTCGAGGTACGTCACCGGCTTTGGCTTGGAGGCGATCTAGCTCAGCCAGCATCACGGCCTGTACGTCTGCAAACTCTCGCTGTCCATAAACATTGTTCATTTCCCGCGGGTCGGCCTGAAGATCGTAGAGTTCCCACTCGGCTTCGATATTTATTTCAGGATTATGGGTGTCTTCAAGCGTGACTCCGTAGTAGAAGATCAGTTTGTACCGCTCGTTTCGAACACCATAATTCGGGATAACTTTGTGGCCGATCGTGTGCATCCAGTAACGATAGTAAAGGCTGTCTTGCCAGTCATCTGGAGCCGCTCCTTCGAGCATTTTTCTGCCTGATGAGCCTTGAACTTCGTCGGGCACCTCAACACCTGCGTAGTCCATAAACGTCGGTGCGAAATCGACGTTTAACAGCATGTCGGAACCGACCGATCCTGCCTCTATTTTCCCTGGTAGCCGTGCGATGAACGGCATTCTGAGTGATTCCTCGTACATAAATCGCTTATCGTGCCAGCCGTGATCGCCAAGGAACATGCCCTGATCGGAGGTGTAAACAACCAGCGTGTTTTCAGCTAGATCGTGTTCGTCGAGGTACTCGAGCAACGTGCCGACGCTATCGTCTACTGCCTGAATAGTGCGAGTGTAATCAGTGATGTATCGCTGATACGCCCACTTTCGTTTTTCATCCTGCGAAATCCCGGTTGGTGGATCGAACTTGAGGTTGGGCTTACGCGTGTCTTCTACGCGAATTGAGGTGATCTTCACAGCTTCCGACCTCGTCTTGTAGTCGTCCATTAGGGTTTCCGGCTCCGGGAACTCGCCTTCGACTCCGAGATTTTCGTGACGCTTGGCGGGGATCCACGATGAGTGCGGGGCTTTGTGATGAACCATCAAAAAGAACGGATTTTTGCTATCACGAGAATCGAGCCAATCGATAGCGAAATCGGTAATTAGGTCGGTTACGTATCCTTCGTGTTTTTTCTCAACACCGTTCTCGATCATCATCGGGTCGTAGTAGTCACCCTGCCCAGGCAAGATGTTCCAGTGGTCGAATCCTTGAGGATTGCTTTCTTCGTTGTTTCCAAGATGCCACTTGCCGACAATCGCTGTGTCATACCCAGCTTGTTTGAGCAATTTTTGGGATTGAATCGGACGTGAACTATCTATCTCGTCATCGAGGGTTTTAACCTCGTTAACGTGGCTGTATTGACCTGTCAGAATCGTTGCTCGACTCGGTGTGCACAAGGCATTCGTGCAGAAGGTATTGGTGAGTCTTATACCCTGGTCGGCAAGTCGATCGATGTGCGGTGTGTGATTGATTTGGCTTCCGTACGCCGAAATGGCGTGGGCAGCGTGATCGTCCGACATGATGTAGAGGATATTTGGGCGGGCGCTCATGTATGACTCCAGTTTTAAATTCATTAGGTTGGTTGAATGGTCTGGTCAACACCACTCAGTTTTTGCAATATAAGAAGTACATCATCAACGTGTCTCGTAACATTGATTTCGTCAGTGAAAGCTCCCTGGCAAATTCCGACCTTATCAATGACGAACGTTGCTCTCCGAACCGGAACTAACCCTAAAGTCCAGCTGCGCATTACACCGAATAATTTACTCAAATCGCCATTTGAATCCGAAACAAGGTTAAACGGAAGACCATTCTGCTCACGAAACTGTCTATGGCTTTCAACGTCGTTGGGGCTTACACCGATTAGCACAGCGTCATGACCTAAGATCTCCTCGTAGCTATCACGGTACGAGCGGGCTTCAAGTGTTCAGCCACGGGTAAAGTCCTTAGGGTAGAAGTAAACAACGATATTCTTCTTGCCTTTGAACTCCGACGTTCGAAACAGTTCACCATTGTCTAGATTCGTCTCGAATTCAGGGATTTTCTGACCGATTTTCAGCATCACTCTTTTAGCGCTCCTATTCTGGTTATATTAGAACTCAGCTTGACCATACTTACGACTGTCCGTTCATGGCTATTGCCTTAATGCAATAGCCATGAACGGATCAACGACCTGCGGACTAAAAAGCATTGTCACACCACGGTTAGGCTACTGATATTTACGCTCGCAG
>CAJXEJ010000057.1 GCA_913052475.1 uncultured Dehalococcoidia bacterium | reverse complement strand
CCACCTGCACGTCGTCCGCCCCGCTGCTGAGATTTCGGGATGTAAATGGTCCGCTCAACCGCATGATAGTAAAGGGCCATTCCAGGCTGCACTCGAGCGCTAACATTTGCTCGCGTCACCACGACACCGTTGTCGTTCATGACCTCAACCCAATCGTTATCCTCGAGGCCGATCTTGTCAGCGTCTTCAACGCTAATCCAAACCGGATCCATGCCACGCGACAATGTGAGCATACGCAAATTGTCTTTATACGTAGAGTGGATGTTCCACTTACCATGTGGCGTGATGTAATTCAATACGAGACTCTCGCCATCGACAGGTGTTTTGACGATGTCTCCGGTCTTCGAATGATCGAGCCTTGGCTTGTACGTCGGCATCTGCTCACCCCAGTCGATATACCAGGGGTGGTCGACGTACATGTGCTGCCGACCCGTGAGAGTTCGCCATGGAACCAGGCGATTAATGTTGATCGCCCACGCCGTATACGGGTTGCCATCGTTCACCAATCCGGTCCAACAAGGACTTATCAATGTCCTGCGAACTTGCTGTTTGATGTCGAAGAACGACATACGTGTCGCCCGGACACCGTCGGCAAGGTCGGCCAATTCAAGACCGGTCCGTTCTTCCTCGTGCTTGAACGCCTGATAGGCAACTTCACCGTTTGTTTCTGGTGCTGAATGCAGAATCACGTTCGCAGCATCGAGTGCGTCTTCGAGAGATGGATACTTATTGCCACCCCACGATGTCGTGCGGGTATGCCTGGAATCAGGTGGCCCACCAGAGGGAGCCTTCATGAGCTCGGCATATGACTGCTCAGCGGGAACGTAAACACCGTTTCCGTTGTAACCGTCACCAGGCACGTTTGGCCCGAGCGTGATGAATTTATTGTAAAGATTCGCGTAATCCCGTTCCGCCACCTGGAAGTGAGGCATCGTCTTGCCTGGAACGGCCTCGGCCTCACCTTCCCGCCAGTCGGCAACATCGGTCTGACTGAGTTCGTCCGGCGTGTCATGGGCGAGCGGTGTCGCAACAATGTCCTGCACCGGTTCCGGGAACACCTCTGGGGCGATCTCGCTAACTTTCTCAGCAAGTGCCTTGAAAATATCCCAGTCAGTCCTCGACTCCCACACAGGCGGAATCGCAGCGCTGAGAGGATGGACAAAGGAGTGTAGGTCAGTCGTGTTGAGGTCGTTCTTCTCGTACCAGAACGCCGTCGGAAGGACGACATCCGAATAGAGGGCAGTCGAATCCATGCGGAAGTTGATATCAACGACCAGATCCATTTTGCCTCGTGGGGCGTCTTCCCTAAACTTGATCTCCTTCACGCTGTCTTTGGCATGCTCCTCGGCGATCGCGTTGTCGTGAGTACCAAGGTAGTGCCTCAAGAAGAATTCGTGACCCTTTGCACTGGATTGGATAGCGTTACCGCGCCAGATAATCCAGGTTCTGGGCCAGTTTTCGGGTGCGTCAGGATCGTCAACAGCAAACTCAAGATCACCCGAATTGAGCTGATCTGCGGTCCACTGTGCAGCGTCACCACCGGCAGCGCTCGCCTGTTCCGCCAGTTCAATCGAGTTGCGGTTGAACTGCGGGTAGGAAGGCATCCAACCCATGCGGACCGACTTGGCCGTCAGGTCTGCGGCGTGTCCCTTTGCCCACTTCGTTTCCTGTGGCACCGATGCGTACTCGGTAAAGTCGCCCTCGTACCGCCACTGGTCGCTGTTAATGTAGTGCCACGTTGGCGACTGTTGTCGGCGGGGTGGCTTTGTCCAGTCAGTTGCAAACGCGAGGGTCGACCACGGAGCGACGAGGGTCAGTTTTTCCTGCCCGACGTAGTGGTTCATCCCGCCACCGTTCTGGCCGGGGCAACCTGTGAGGATAAGCGCCGTGATTGGCGCACGGTACGATAGGTTGTTGTTGTACCAATGGTTGATGCTGGCACCGACGATGATCATCGACTTGCCGTTAGTAGACTCGGCGTTACCGGCAAATTCTCGGGCTAGGCGGATAACCGTATCGCGGCCTATACCCGTCAGTTTTTCCTGCCATGTCGGGGTGTACCCGTTATCCTCGTCGTAATCAGCCGGGTAGTCGCCTGCCAATCCGCGACTCACGCCGAACTGGGCCATCGTCAGATCGTAGACGGTCGCAGTTGGCACGCGGCCATCCGCCGTTTCCACGTACCTGATCGGTACACCGCGGAGCCTGGTGTCCTTGCTTTCGAAATCGTTGTAAGAAACCTGGACCACTTCATCGTGCTCATCGAGATACGACAGCACTGGAGTGATCGGGCTGTCATCCAGCCCGTCTTCCATCTTGAGGTTCCACTTTCCTACCTCTTCACTCCAACGGTCTCCGACAGCACCTTTCGGTGAGCGGAGCTCGCCGCTGGCTGCGTCCTGAACTAGGAACTTCCAGTCGCCGTTTTCAACGTCCTGGTACCGACCGAGACGGTTGGCGCGGAGCATACGGCCAGCAGCGTAACCGCCTTCGATTTCTTCCAGTTCGACAACGAACGGTGAGTCCGTGTAGCGCGACACATAATCGATGAAATACGGCACTTGCCGGTCGGCATGGAATTCCTTGAGAATGACGTGGTTAACTGCCATCCAGAGGGCGGTGTCCTGCCCAGCTGTTACCGGAATCCACTCGTCAGAGAACTTCGCCACCTGACTGTAGTCAGGGGAAATGACGACGAACTTGGCGCCGGCGGTTCGTGCTTCTGAAATGAAATGCACATCAGGTGTACGCGTCATATTCAGGTTTGCACCCATAGATACGATGAACTTCGAGTTGTACCAGTCGGCACTTTCACACACGTCAGTCTGGTCGCCCCAAATCTCCGGGAACGCGTTCGGGAGGTCGGCATACCAGTCGTAGAAACTCATGTTCACACCGCCGAACAACTGCAGGAATCTCGATCCTGCTGCGTACGACAGGTAAGACATCGCCGGAATCGGAGCAAATCCAAATACGCGGTCAGGCCCCCACTTCTTTGCCGTGTACAGACAAGATGCGGAAACGATCTCGAGCACTTCATCCCAATTGGATCGACGGAATCCACCCTTACCGCGAGCAGTCTGGTAGCGGGTTCTTTTTGTCTCGTCCTCCACAATGGAAGCCCAGGCATCAACAGGGTTGGCGTGCTGCTTCTTGGCCTCTCGCCAGAAGTCCATGAGCGGACCACGCACGTACGGGTACTTGACCCGGATCGGGCTGTAAACGTACCAGGAAGCCGAAATGCCCCTCTGGCAGCCACGTGGCTCATAAGGGGGTAAACCGCACTTGAGTGCAGGATAGTCAACCTGCTGCATCTCCCAGGTAACAATCCCGTCCTTCGTGTAAATCGCCCACGAACAACCACCCGTGCAGTTCACTCCGTGAGTGCTGCGAGTAATGTTGTCGTGCTGCCAGCGGTTTCTGTAAAGCTCTTCCCACCGACGTGCTTTGGGATCTACTAGGTCCTGGATCCATCCCATAACAGTGCAGTCTCCTTGAATTCTAGGTAACCATCACGAACGGTGTTTACCGCCGTGACGAAGGCGCTGACTGTTCCCACAAGAGTCCAGTCAGCAATCGTTTCCAAACACTTCCCGTTCGACCGCTGGTCAGTGAAGGCTCACCAACCATTGGCCTCCGAACACCTCTGAGGCGACGACGCCAAATAAGGTGCGTGAATATTGCTATGACGACGAGACCGCCGACCGAGATACCAAACAGCGCTAATATCTGCTCGGCTTCCCGCTCGGTGACATCGGCAGACTTGAAAAACGCCAGCAAGTCGGCCTTTTCCTGATCTGTCAACGGCCTATCAGTGAAAATGGGGCTCATTGGTGCCACCGTTTCCGGCCATATCATCATTGCGTCGCCCAACTTGGCATAGCTACCAGTCAGGTCAGGCCCGAGCGAGCCTCCACCAAGAGCACCGATCCCGCTACTACTGTGACATGCAACACACGATGGACCACGGTTCTCGAATCGGGTGGGACCAGTGAAGAGATTTTCCCCTCGTCCCGCATCGCCATCACCTGCCACAGCTGAGATGAGCGCCGGATCGGCTGAGCCAGCGCCTAGCGAAAGTGTTCCGATGTACGCAACCAGATCATCAATGTCATCCAGCGAGAGCTTCGTCCCGAAATCGGGTGGCATGATGTCCGTAAATCCTTCAACAACGACTGCACCCGGATCGACAATCGATTCGCGGATGTAGTCTGCGTCGGTCTGGCCAGCAAGTCCTGGTCCCACGAGCTTGTTGGTCCCGGTCGAATGGCAGGCAACACAGTTAGCGTTGAACACCGCTTCACCGTCATCAGGGGACTGGGCCAAGATCACATTGCCCGAAAAAAGGAAATTGGCAACGGTGAAAACTGCTGCCAATACAAGTACCAAAATCGTTTTATTGAAAGTTATTCGGCTTCTGCTCTTGAGGATCATTTACCTGTGTCCGATGTGCTCGCATTCGGTTTGAGTTGTTTTAGGATGCCACGGCATCGAAGCTTCACGTATGAGTATTCCGTGTGAATATTTTCACGACTTCATTAAAATTGGGGCGTGGGGGCATGATTGATGCCCGCCTAACTGGGTTGGCAAAGGCCACGGAACCAATTTGGCGGAGCCGTGTGACAAAGTCACGAATGCGACTAACACCAAACAAAACGCCCGAAGCCTCAATCTCTCAGGAAACGAACCGTCGATTCACTCGTAGCGCAGCGCGTCGGTCGGTGAAATCCCCGCAGCCTGCTTCGCCGGCACCACCGTATTCAACAACGAAAACACCACCGCAACAAGCACGATAATCGTCACATTCAGCCACGGAATGACGAAAGTCACACCCTCAACATCAGCACTGATCGAATTGAAAATGTTCCAACCGATCAAAGCACCAAGACCGATACCGATCGCCGAACCCAACACCGCCACAACGCCCGACTCCATCAGGAACTGAATCTGAATCATCCGACCCTTGTAACCCAGCGCCCGCATCATTCCAATCGACTGCCGACGCTCGACAACCGCTCGGAACGAAACAACACCAAGTGCCGCCACGCCAACCAGCAACCCAAGACCCATAAAGCCCTGGAACAACTGGTTGAACGCATTGTTCTGAGACTGGCTCTCGCGGATATCTTCCTCGGTCGCCGAAGCCGTCATCCCATGCTCGATAAACACCGTCTCAAGCACCCGTGTTATCTCGGCAACACGAGCCGAATCAGCAACCTGGAACTTGTAGCTCGTAAAAGGAACCGGCTTGTCGGAAATATCGTCCAACACGGCTGAATTCATGTAGATATCGGCCTGACCAAGCTCGAACATATCGGCGAACTGATCCAACACACCAATCACTACTCGGTTGACCGTCTTCCCTGAACTACCCTGACCAATCGGCGGACGAAGCTTGATCGGCACACCCTCGATCTCGCCCTTCTCCGAACCATCGATACCGTTCATGCTGAAGACGGTTCCTGATACCAGTTCACCGCCACCGAAATCATCCGTAGCAACGACATTTCCAGCAACGATCGCTAGTGTCGGATCGGCAGCCACCGCCGTCCAAATCTCAGAGGGGGTATCGCCGTATTTTGGATCCCAATGCGTCAGCTTGAAGTTATTGTTCGAAAGCCACGCGTCGCCTGATGCAACGATCCGAGCACCCTTGAAAACAAGATCATTCTGATCCGCTTCAAGAGCCTCAACCCGAACATGCGCCTGTTTCGTAACAACCGAGAAATCGGAACCCGAAAGCTTCCCGTCACTCCCAGCGATAACACCATCCACATCATTGATCGGCAGCTCACGATCGATCTCGGCGCGAATGTCGAATCCACCCGAAACAAGATCCGGCTCATCCTCAATCGCGTTACCGAGATTGCTCAAAATCGCAAAGATCATCAGCGTGAAAATCACCAGCGAGAACATTGCCAGCGTCAAACCCGTCCTAAATCGCGCCGCCATCGGGTATGCAATCGCCATCTTCACGACCGGACGCAAACTACCAAAGCGACCAATCATCTTCGTAACAACCCACACAATCACATCGGCGTTGTGCATCACCACCCAAACTGCAGCAGCAACAAGTGAAACACCCGAAAGCAAGAACATCTCAATGCCACCCGAAAGCGTGCCCGTCAACCAGTCCAGCGCATCAAACGGCAAGCTCCAGACGATCAGCATCGCACCACCGATAAACGTCATCGAAACACGCTTCTGGAACTCCTCGCGATAACCACGACGATCAAGCAAACGCCGCATGACCAACCCGATCCCGATGATCATCACGTTAGTGCCGCCCGAGAACAAAAACGCGTTATCGATCGCCACACCCTCAATACCCTTGTCGGGATGGAATCCCACAAGCGCCATCGCCAGTCCAACCGGCAACAACGGCCAGCCCGAAGCCAGCCACGGCTGCACAAGCTTGTAGATCTTCCACCAGAACACCAGCAACCAAACGGCCAACGCCGGGATAATCACCTGCTGGGTGGACCGCGCCATATCGGTCTCATCAATTGCAACTGCAAACGCCGCAAAACTGCTCAATGTGAACAACGACCACAGTGCAAGAACAACACCACGCGTCACAATGCCCTGACGCTTATTGCTCAGCTGAATCGTGTCCCACAGATACATTCCCGGACCACCCAGCCACCGCAGCATCGTCTTGAAACGCCTGCCCGTCGGAGGTGTCTCGTCCTTCACAAATTCCTGTCCAAGACCGCGAATTGCTACAACGATGTTCAGCTTGCTCACACGGTACGCTGAAAACGCCACCGTTAGAGCCGTTATGAACAATCCCGCCGAGAACGCCACGACAATCGACTGCAACGTCACCGAATAAGTAAACGTGAAGTCATCTTGAGAGTTGATTGCACTAATCATTATTTGGACCAACGCAATCGAGGCAAGAATTCCGAGCACTGTGCCCAACGCCGCTGCGCCTATCGAGTACACAATGCCCTCGTACGTGAACATCTGCACCAGCATCCGACGCTTCGTTCCAACAGCGCGAATAATGCCCATCTCGGTCGTCCTTGCCGCAGCAAGCATCACGAACACAAGGAAGATCAGCAGCAATCCAACAATGATCGAGAACGATCCAAAAATACTGAATATCATTGTGATCTGAGAACCGACCAACTCGGCAATATCCAGGCCACGATTCTTGATAGCGTCAACCTGCAATTCAACCAGCTGTGACATCGGGATCAGCAGCGACTGCGCCAGCCGAGGATCACCAATTTCTTCGATCACACCGCCAACAACCGCAAGCGTTGCCGTGTTCGTAGCAGCAACCATGAACTCATCTGTCGGACTGTCGTTCTCAAGCTCAATTACAAGCTCATCCAGCGAATTACTCGAGAACGGACCGCTCGCACCAGCGCCTTGGTCCACTTTCGCCTGTAAGGCTTCGACAATCACTGGCGATTTGAGCGCCCTGAACAGAGTCTCCGAAGCATCCTTATTAATGAAAGCGAGCTGAAGCTCTTCGGCAAGATCATCAGAATCACCAACGTCGACACGAAAACCACCCGCAGCCGAAACCTCAATCGAGTTGTACTGACCCGGCCGATCAAGCACATCCTGAAGGACCGCAATCGAAACCAAAGCCGATGAACGCATGTCACCATCGCCACCAGCAAGACCCTTGTTGTCGGCAATCTCAATAACTGTGTATCGGCTATGACCCGACGGCGCGATAAGAGTGATCTCATCACCAATCCCGGCATCAAGATCCTCCGCCAGCGAGCGGTTGATGATCGTCGTACCAGCACCAAGCGCACCGAGATCAATCTGATCGCCATCGGTGTTATTAATATTCTCGAACCCGGCGACGGAATTTAAATCGATACCGACTACATAGGTTCCGGCGTTCGTTTTATCGGTCGTCTCGTTCAATACCGGCAACTTTTCACGAATCGATGGCAGCACGCCGTCTACCCGTACATCACCCTCAACCTCATCCCGAACCCGGTCGACAAACGACGCATCGAGATAATCGTCACCAAACTGTTCCACTACCGGCGATTGCAATCGAATGTCGGTCTCACCAACAGCATCCAGCACCGTGGTTCGAATCGAACTCGATACCGAATCGCCAATCGCCAGAGCCGACATGATGATCGTCGTACTCAGCATCAATCCCACAACAATCAGAATCGATTGGGCCTTACGTCGAGGAATATTGCGAAGCGAAAGCTTCAACAGCACTTTGTTGCGCAGAGCCAACCCAAATATCACCGCAAGAACAAGAATCGTCCCGCCAGCAAGATAACTGGCGAGCAGGCTCATCTCCATTCCAAAGAGCTTTTCCAAATCACCGGCTCCTTAGGAATTCGAACCACTGGTGGCATCAGTTGTAGACACTATGACTCCATCACTCATCCTCACGATTCGGTCAGCCATTCCACCAACCTCCTCCGAATGAGTCACAAGTACAAACGTTTGGCCCTGTTCGTTGTTCAGCCGAACCAGCAAATCCATAATCTCGGCAGCGTTCGTTGAGTCGAGGTTTCCTGTCGGCTCATCGGCCCACACAATCGCCGGGTCATTCGCCAGCGCCCGTGCAATCGCCACTCGCTGCTGCTGACCACCTGAAAGCTCTGACGGAAGGTGATCCATCCGATCCCCCAGACCCACCAGTTCGAGCTTCTCGCCCGCATGCTCGTAAGCCAGCTTCTGCGATGTACCCGCAAGAACCAGCGGAAGCTCGACGTTCTCCTGTGCACTCAATACTGGCAGCAGGTTGTACGCCTGAAAAACGAAACCCATCGAGCTCGCTCGATAGTCGCTCAGTGCGTCGTCAGACATCGTTCGCAACAGTTGACCCGCAATGCTCACATCGCCCGCATCAATCGAGTCCAAACCCGACATGCAGTTCAGCAAGGTCGTCTTGCCCGATCCGCTCGGCCCCATCACGGCGACCATCTCGCCCGGCATCACGTCAAACGCAACATCGTTCAAGGCCTTGACAACGACATCGCGGGAGCGATAAGTCTTCATCACGCCAGTAGCTGAAATTATCGGTCCGTTTTCCACCACGATTCTCCAAATCCAGTCACATCAAGCAAAGATATCAGCGGTTATCAACAAGCACATTCCGCAAACAACGCACTTAACTATGCGCCACATAGCGCCTAAAAATAATGCCTTTATAAGGGTGATTTCTCGA
>CAJXEJ010000056.1 GCA_913052475.1 uncultured Dehalococcoidia bacterium | reverse complement strand
CCCAGCGGAATCTGCCCGTTCTTCAACTTCTCTTTGAAATTTTTGGCATTCTCGATCAAGATTTCTGTCCGTGAAAAACTCTGAGACCAGTCAGGTTAGCCGAATCCAATCCGATGCAAATATTCGCGATTGCGTTTCGCTATCGGTAGCGGTTTGTCAAACGGCGCTGGGTACATATCCTGCTCGACAATCGCCCAACCGTCAAACTTGATCTCCTCCAACATTTCGCGAAATGCCACATAGTCGACTACGCCGCGGGAAAGTTCGCAGAACATACCCATCTCCACCGCACGGATAAACGGGATCTCCTGGGCTTGGACCATTCTCTGTAGACCAAAATCTACATTCTTGATGTGAAGATATGGGATTCGATCTTGGTGTTTGCGGACGAATTGCACAGGGTCCACCCCGCGGTAGGCCAGATGGCCGACATCCTGGCCAAGAGATACGAGCTCGGGATCGGTGTCCTCGAGTAACATCTCGATTTGATCTTCGTAAGCAACATGCGAATCGGGGCTGGAATGAAACGCTAGCCTGAGATCGAACTTTTCCTTCGCGATCGTAGCAACCCGGTGCGTCGTCTCGATCAAACGTTTCCACGCATCTTTTTCCAACCGTTCCGGTTTGATCCGTTCTCCAGTGAACCAATCCGTGTGAAGATCATCGATCAATACGAGAAACTTCGCGTCCAGTCCAGCCAGCAATTCGCCGAGCCCCATCAGATCTTTTTCCAACCCTGGCCAGGCATCCGGCTCTTCAAGGTGCGCGAAGAGAAATGTTCCTGACACCTTTAGGCCACGCTGATCAAGCTCAGAGCGAAGCTTGTCAAGATCCTTGGGCAAGTAACCGTAGGGGCCAAGCTCGATCCATTTGTAACCGGCCTCTACGACCTCGTCGAGAAAGCGTTGCCAGGGAATCTGCTTGGAATCGTCCGCAAACCAAACTCCCCAAGAGTCGGGAGACGTTCCTAACTTGATGCTCACGGGTAAAGCCCCCCCCTCTAGTCAAGGCGTTATCGGGCATTTGTCGTGTAACTCCGAAGAGACATCGTATAACGGATGCCATTATTCATTCATAGTGATAGGAGTATCAGGTGTTTCGTGCAGCTGAAATGTACATAGAGTTGAAGTAAAGACGCTGCACTAACTCGCAACAGCTTCGTCATTCGAGCGCAAGCTCCCAGTGCCGCAGTCGCAAAAAAAATCACTGAAATGACAGCTTCGTGAACGGTGGTCCAGAGGCACCGATTTCGGTCGGAATCGTTACAGGTGAGGATCGCCAATGGTCGATTCTGGATGATGTAAATAACAAGTTACAGGAAACCTATTCCTGAATAACTGCATCGATACGTGCGAAGGCCTTGCCCCGTCGTGAAAAAAACCGTCTGATGCGCTACCCGGAGTTCTGAGTCAATGCCTTGGGTGTGGCCGGTGTTTGGGTTTGGTCGTACATGGGGAAGCTACTGCTAGTGATGTGGATGGCGATTCTGTGTCCTGCGAGGAACACGTTGTTGATGGGCAGAAGTTCGATCTCGTAGGGGAATGTTTCAGTGGTGAAAATGGATTTCACTATTGATGTCGCAGCTAAGCAAGATTTGTACAACTACCTAAACAGCTAGGTAATCCCGTTATAGTCCGAACCGAACGACGGTGAAAATACCGCAGGGATTGACCTGAGCTGGATGATTTGATTCTCACTCAAAGCAACCCACCTGAGAACAGCGATGAAACAGGTAACCAAAAAGGCAGGGTGATTTTCACTCTCACCAATCTACGAGTGGAATCGGTTTCTCATAATCAATTGGTCGGGGGCTCAAGTCCCACCAAGCCCACCAACTTCTACTCGTACACGACGAACCCAGTTCGGTTCTTCGTAATGTAGTCCCAGTCGTACTCCACTCCAAGACCCGGCGCTTCTGGAACAGGGACGCATCCGTCTGGTCCGATCGCTTCGAGCCCATCACCGTATCCGTTGAGCACCACCTGAGCATCATGTGGCCCAGCATCGGGGTGCAACAACGCCATCTCGTAGTAGTTGCTGTTCCTTATCGCAGCCATGGTGTGTCTCCTCGACGCGTTCGAGGCGTGAATCTCTACGTCAAGCCCGAGACCTTCGGCTGCGTGGGCGATTTTCATCGCTCCGGTGATTCCACCATCAAAGTCAGGATCGGCTCTCAGGAAGTCGGTTCCTTCGGCGATCGCGAAATCGACGTGCGGCTCAAGCATGCGTAAAAATTCAGTCATCAGTAGTGGAGTTTTGACCAACTGGCGGAGCTTCTTGTGACCGAACGCCGACATTCCCGTGTCTTTGTACGGATCCTCGTACCAGTAGTAACCGGCCTCATCGAGTGCGTGCCCAACCTTGACCGCGTCGGCGAGGGTTTCGTACTTGCACGCGGCATCCCACATCAGCTCCATCTTGCCGCCGACGCGTTCTGCGACTGCTAGAGCGGTTTCGATGTCCCTTTGAACTGGACCATGACGCCAGGGATGTATTTTGTAGGCTGGATAGCCCACGTCCAGGCAACGCTCGGCAAAGTCGGCATACGCTTCTGGTGAACTCAGCCCCCCTTGAGTGTCATCTCCATTCCAGGTGCTGGCATAAGTGGGAAGTCGTCGCCGATGGCCACCGAGGAGCTGATAGATAGGGGCATTGTGATATTTACCCGCGATGTCCCAAAGCACGATATCTATCAAGCCGACCCCGAGCCGGCCTATCTGCTGAGTCGCCCATTTGGTATCGGCGTAGATCTTTTCGCGCTCAAGCGCGTCGCGCTCAATCACGAGATCAGCAATCAGGCGGATGGCAGCGGCGTCGATGACTCTTGAATTTACGTATTCGCCGGTGATCCCCTGATCCGTGTGAACCCTCAGTGCGATGTTGGTCCTCTGGCTCTTCTCTCCCTTGACGTACTGGGGGAGGACACCTCGGCCCTGCGGAGCCATGTTCCGAACATCGAACGTAAACTCATGCACCTCAATCGCCGTGACTATGGGACCTTTTGGCATATTTTCCTCGGCTCGACAGGCAAAGCGGTCTTCATCTCGCTGAAGTCTAGCGCGGAAACACTTAGTCGACAATTTTGAAGTTGAAGTTGTCCTACAGCGACTGGAGAAGCGCTGTATGCCCGGGCTGCCTCGTGTAATGGACTTGCATAGCCGTTGTGCTGCTCAGATGAAGCGACTGGGACTACATTACAAAGAACCGAACGGGGTTCGTCGTGACGAGTAGAAGTTGGTGGGCCCGGAGGGACTTGAACCCCCGACCAATTGATTATGAGTCAACTGCTCTAACCAGCTGAGCTACGGGCCCACGAGTGCTACGAATTTCGCGTGAAAACGAACGAGCAACATTGATTCTCTCACGAGATCAGGTGAGATCAATAAGCATATGGTTTCGACTTGAGTGCTTTCTAACTACGATTCACTCTACGTTAAATCCACCGTCTCCCCTTCTACCGCTCAACTGCACACGCCTCACAGCATTGTGGGAGATTCCAGCAATTGATAACCTCTCCACCATCCGGCACGGTTATGGCTCAAATCACGATCAATGAGGTCCACACGCATGAAGCACGTAGCACTCAATCTCTCATTCCTGAAGCACTCCCGCTGGCTCATGCTTGCAATACTCGTGGGAGCACTTGCGCTGGCAATTGCCTGCGGATCTGCTTCGGACGATAAATCTTCCGATTCTGGCGACGCTGCCTCGGCAGAGGGAGAGGTAGATGAGGAACTCGCAGAAGTCTCGCGAATCCTCCAACCCGGCAATACCTTCACAGTCGATGATTTTGTGGCTGCCGGTTGGAAGCAATCGAATAAGTACGACGACATCAGCACTGTCCCGGAAGCTACCGAGGTCTACTTTGGCTTCTTCAGTGCCAAAGACATCGAGGTTCGTATATACGCCTCGCACGACTCGGCGAAGAACGCTGGTTTCAAAGATGCCGCCGAAGATATCGACCAGAGCTTCCGAGAAGGCGGCCAGTACGGTTCTAGCAACCGAGGCGCAGGATCACGAGCCGTAACGAAGTTCAAGGCGTTCGCAGTCGTCGGAAACACCGTCTTGCTCTGCGAACAATCGATCGACGCCTGCACCACCTTGGCCGACGTTCTCGATGGTTAGTTACTCTCGCACTGAATCTATTTTGGGTAGTGCTTCCTAGCCGCTACCATCCGCCTAGAATTCCAGCAACGATTCCGATGGCGGCTGTACGAACCTGTCGAACGAATACCGATAATTACTAATCGGTCCGAAGTGCAGAGCCACTAGGACCATGATTGCCAGTGCCGCGTTCAAAATTACAGCTTTCACCGTCCTGGTAGCAGACCTGAGTCCGCCGGCAAAACGCACGCCGATCAGGGCAAACACGACCAGAACAGCCTCGGCCCACCTAGCACACTCCATCCCGGTTATCACATGTGACACGGTGATATCTCGACCAGATTACAGTTGAAAAAAGTACCTCGCTATGAAGGATTTTGGTGTCGGTTATCGGCAAGCCGATCTGATCGAGCACGAACACGTCCAGGAGAATAAGAAAACTTTAAAGAACGGTAAACAGAGCTGCGTATCCAACACCGATCAACACATACATCGACGCAATGGACTTACGCCGGTAGTACGTTCCTGCCCAAACAGCACTCCACGTCGCCAAGGCTCCAGCAACAATCACCGCAGAAGCCAAACGAGCGAATTCCGTAATATCAAGCCGAAACACATCGTAATCAGCACGTTTCCCGGGCTCGATTACTTGATCCCTAAACTCGATCAACAGAGGTATGGCGCTGGGGTCGAAATATCAAGATAAAGTGTCGAATCGACAGAACGAAAATAACTCAGCCAGTTTTCGTTATGCGGAACGAATTAAACAGCACCTCGAATATACCGAGCGGGCCGAACATAACCACCACCACCACGGCAGCACCGATAGCGGTTGTAGCCAGAGTCATTCGGCTCAAGCTGAACTGCGGGCTGTTGGGTCCCATGAACCGGAACACACCGATCGCCATTAACATCGATCCAATGCCAGCCCAGAACGCCTGCTTCATGCCCGTCATGGTGTAAGTCAGCACGAAGAACGGTGTACTCCAGATCCATGACGAAAACGCCTCACCAGCCGTTCGCTCTGAGAACGTCAATCCTAAAATTTCGAGAACGAACAGGTTTGCAGGCAGCAGCAAGCTTACAAGCAACGGCATGAAAATTGCGTAGAAGATCGCCGTCATAAAGTACGGCAGGAAACGCCCTTCCCTACCAGCAACCGAAGTGGCGATCAACCCAGCGAACAGCATTGCCAGACCACCGCCAATAAACGGTGCCGGTGAAAGTTTTAAGATGTGCGAGAAGTTGGGTCGATGCAGCACATACTGCCAGTCGGCATCATCGATCGCTACCACGATATTGATGTACTGGACGATAAACGCCATTGCGATCCCGAACGGCACCAGCGCAATTGCCATGCCAATCCGACGTTGACGGTCGTCTTCAAAACGATCGTTTTCGACGCGGTCTCGGTCGACGTAACTCTGCCGAAACGATGTAGGGCTTGGGGGGGTGCTTTCCATCCAATCAACGTTAGCACTTACCTCGTCGATGTTGTAACGATAATTCGTAATCGAACAGAGTGAATAGACCTGTGTGCAACGCATATGTTCATCTGATCGCGGTCGCTAGCTGATGTGCGCACGGCAACCCATTGCTACACTCCGCCTACTCGACGCTTCGAGTGCACGACCAACTCAAAAGGTAACTTTTCGATGAAGATCACAGATGTACGACTGGAAATGTTTAAGTGGGCGCGAACAATCCCGATCACAAACGGTCTGTACACCTACACGCACAACCTACTCAACATCGTGGTTATTGACACTGACGATCCCGACATCCAGGGCATCGGACTCGCTGGTGGAATTGAGACCACCCCGGAAGTAGGGCTTGCTTTCGTAGAGCACTTCAAGAAGGGTCTTATCGGGCAAGATCCGCTTAACAACGAGGCTCTCTGGCACGCGATGTGGCGACCCAAGTTGGTCGGTCGACGCGGCATATCCACCCGCATCATCGCCGGTATCGACATCGCCCTCTGGGACATCAAGGGCAAGGTCGCCGATATGCCGGTCTACAAGATGCTCGGCGGCTTCACCAACAAGGTCGACACCTACATCGCTGGTGGCTACTACGAGGAAGGCAAGGGCCTCAAAGAGCTCGCTCAAGAGATGGAAGACAACGTCAAACTCGGCGCACGGGCGGTGAAGATCAAGGTCGGCGCAGTTTCGATCAACGAAGACATAGAACGCGTGCGTGTGTGCCGAGATGCAATCGGTCCCGACGTACGCCTGATGGTCGACGCGAACAATGCCTACCGTCACTACCAGGCGATCGAATTCGCCCGAAAAGCCGAACAATACGACCTTTTCTGGTTCGAAGAACCCGTCGAACCCGACGACTATATCGGCCAGGCAGAAATCACCCGGGCAACCTCGGTTCCCGTCGCTGCTGGCGAGAACGAATACACCCGCTACGGCTTCCGCGACATGATCAACGCCCGTGCAGTCGACATTTTGCAGCCTGACGCTCTGATTCTCGGTGGAATCACCGAGTTTATGAAGGTTGCCGCGCTCGCACAGGCAAACGACCTCGATGTCGCCCCGCACGGCGCACAGGAAGTTCATATCCACCTTGTTGCGGCAGTTCCGAACGGTCTCATTCTGGAGTACTACCGGGATTCGGTGAACCCGATGCACGGCAAAGTCTGGGAACATGAGTTGACAATCAAGGACGGTTACGTCTACGCCCCCGACCTGCCCGGTCTCGGACTCACCCCAAAATGGGATACCCTCGCCGAATACCGGGTGGGATAGAGGCGTACAATCTCGCCCGACCTAGCGTTTATCGCTCGCCAAAATACTGGAGAAGCACGAACGAATGCCGAACTTTGATTACGAAGCGCCCACCTCACTGGCGAGCGCACTCGAATTGCTCGCCCGGCCCGGTGAAATTAGCCCCATGGCCGGAGGCACGGACGTCATCGACCAGCTCAAGAACAACCGGCGAAATGCCGATCTTGTGGTCGACCTGAAGCGAATACCCGATCTTCTCGTTCTTGAATCGAACGGATCTGGCCTGCGAATCGGATCGGCGGTCTCTTGCACCGAAGTTCACAACTTCACTGCCGAAAACGGTAACTACTCCGCACTGGCTGAATCATCCGAGCTTGTCGGGTCCGTGCATATTCAAAACCGCGCCAGTATCGGCGGAAACGTCTGCAACGCAGCACCATCGGCCGACACCATCCCGTCGCTACTGATCCACGAAGCAGTTGCCCACACCGCAAGCGCTTCAGGTGAACGCGAAATTCCGCTCATCGATTTCTTTGCGGGTCCCGGTCAAACAGTCCTTCAAAAGGGTGAAATTCTCAAAGAACTGGGCGTTCCCACACCGTCAGCAAACACTACCTCGGCTTACCTGCGTTTTATCCCTCGAAACGAAATGGATATCGCGGTTGCCGGAGTCGGATCACTAATCGAAGTCGATCCTTCGTCAGACGTCGTAACCAAAGCCCGAATAGCACTCGCATCGGTCGCTCCAACTCCGGTTCGAGCCTACGCAGCCGAAGAGTTTCTTGAAGGCAAGAATATTGATGTCGAAGTAATAGCCAAAACCGCCGACCTTGCCGTAGAAGCTACCGTTCCGATCACCGACGTACGTGGATCAGCCGAATACCGAAAAGAACTGATCAAGGTTCTGACAAAACGAACCCTGAATATCTGCCTGGAGCGACTCGCTTAAATGAGCAAGAAACAGATCAAAACCACCGTAAACGGAGTTGAGCACGAGATTCTTGTCGACTCGACATGGACACTGCTCGAAACACTTCGGGTTCACCTGAACCTGACCGGCACTAAAGAAGGCTGTTCAAACGGTAACTGCGGAGCCTGCACCGTCATGGTCGACGGTAAATCGTCGTGTTCCTGCCTCGTTCTCGCACCGGAAGCCGATGGTCGAGAGATCACCACGGTCGAAGGTCTTGCTGATCACGGCCACCTGACGCCGGTTCAGGATGCATTCGTCGACAACTCTGGTCTTCAGTGTGGTTTCTGCACACCCGGCTTCATGATCGCAACGACCGCTCTTCTCGACCAGAATCCCCACCCGACCGAGAACGAGATTCGTCTAAAGCTCGCCGGCAATCTGTGTCGCTGCACCGGCTACGACAAAATCGTCCGATCAGTCCAAGACGCCGCCGATCGTCTGAGCAAGGCATAGTTCGCACCGTTCGCCCGGTCCGATTCAGCAGAGCGCCACCCTCAACTCCCCCTTAAGTTGACCGACCCCCAATAAATAGACCAGAGTAAATGTTAGACACTCTGGTTTCCGCAGGGGGTAAAAATGCCAAGAAAGAGCCATAGTTCGGAGCAGATCTTACGGAAACTCCGAGAAGTTGAAGAGGCCCTTGCAAAGGCCGAGATGTCACTCCTCAATAACTAAGTACGTTCGCTCAAAAGAATTTGGTGGCGAAATTTCAGCCCGAGTATGCTGCGGCCATTCGGAGTGTTCAAGTCGGGGGGTTACAGTGCTTATCAACATTGCTTGAGTGGACATGGGGTACGACTGCGGTGCCACGTTCGCAGATGCGAACAACGAGGTTTCAATCTGACTTCCCACCTCCGTGTGCTAATCTGAACTCAGGTCGGAACAGACTGAAGCGAGTTCAAATATTCGCATCCATCGGTGTCCCGGCTGCATCCAACCAGACAACAAACCCAAGAGTCCTCGGACAACGATTCATTCATGGAACAGGTTTTTAGGGCCGCATCCAACGAAATAACAGCGGGCAACGACATGGTCGTGGCTACGGTCGTCAGGACTTCAGGCTCAACACCCCAGAAACCCGGAGCAAAACTGCTCGTACGCGCCGATGGTTCAGGCGTTGGCACACTCGGTGGTGGGTGCGTAGAAGGTGATATCTGGTTCGCTGCTTCGCAACTGCTTAAGAGCGGTGGCGCTGCTGAGATGCGCGAATACGAGCTAAACGAAGATCTCGCAGCACAGGACGGACTCGTCTGCGGCGGGACGATGTACTTCCTGCTCGATCCGGTGCGCACATCAGAGCCTGCTCAGGATTTCAATGACGAAGTCATCGCAGCCTACGAAGGTGTTGCCTCAGTTGCGGTCGCTTACCTGATGAAGGTTCCGGAGAGTTCTGAGCTAACGGTGGGATCGAAGTTGCTAATACGTGAGAACGGCTCAACTTCAGGTTCGCTCGGTGATGAAAAACTCGACCATGGTGCGATGAACGACGCGCGCCGACTCATGGCAATGGGTAAAAACGACTACATCACGGCTGAATCGGGAGCCGAATACTTCATCGAGGCATACACGACACCACCAACGCTGGTTCTCGCCGGTGGTGGTCATGTATCGAAAGCGATTTCGAATATCGCAGCAACCCTTGGTTTTCGTATCTTCGTCATCGACGATCGGGAAGAATTCGCCAACCCTAAACGCTTCCCCGAAGCCGAGCAAACCGTGGTTTCCGACTATGGATTAGCGTTCGAACAGTTGCCTATCGGCACCAACTCGTTCGTGGTAATCGCAACACGTGGCCACCGCTACGACGCATCGGCAACCGCATCGGCTATGCGCACGCCTGCCAGCTACGTCGGGTTACTGGGATCCAAGCGAAAAACGATTCTCATCTTCGAAGAACTGTTCGCCGAAGGCTTCACGATGGAAGAAGTCCA
>CAJXEJ010000055.1 GCA_913052475.1 uncultured Dehalococcoidia bacterium | reverse complement strand
CGACGCCCAAGCGCTAACCCGCTCGGACGTTCCGATTCGAATCCGCGTTGGTGACCGCACCGCACGTGGACTCGGCGTTGGCGGAGATCCATCAAAGGGTCGAGAGTGTCACGAAGAAGATCGCGACGAAATCAAACGAGCACTCGAAGGTGCCGACCTTGTGTTCATCGCAGCCGGTATGGGTGGCGGAACAGGAACAGGTGGTTCGCCAGTTGTTGCTGAAGTCGCCCAGGAGCTCGGCGCACTGACTGTTGGTGTTGTAACCAAGCCTTTCAATTTTGAAGGTGCACGACGACGACGACAGGCCGACGAAGGCATCAAGGCGCTTTCCGAAGTTGTCGACACGCTTATCGTTATTCCCAACGACCGACTTCTGATCATGTCGACCGAGAATCTCTCGATGGATATGGCATTCCGGATGGCAGACGATGTTCTGCGACAGGGTGTGCAGTCGATCGCTGAACTGATCCTTACGCCCGGTGAGATCAACCTCGACTTCGCCGATGTCAAAGCGATCATGTCGAACGCAGGTCCTGCATGGATGGCGATCGGTCAGGGAACCGGCGAAGACCGAGCGATCATGGCAGCGGAAGCCGCAATCGACAGCCCTCTACTCGAGGTATCAATCGCAGGTGCACGCGGCGTGATCTTCAACGTCACCGGTGGAACCGACCTCACGCTTCAGGAAGTGCAACAGGCTTCAGAAGTCGTGTCGAATATGGTCGACCCAGACTGCAACATCATCTTCGGTATGGTCACCGATCCCAGAATGGAGAACGAAGTCAAGATGACGATCATCGCGACTGGCTTCCCGAGTGCCGAGGCATCAGCAGAGAAAGAAGCAGCTGTTACAGCCGCTCTCAGCGACGTGCTTGGCGACGAAGAAGCTCTGGACCTCCCACCGTTCCTACGACACCACCGTTCAGCTCGAAGGCGGTCTACCCAAGAGTTGGCAGCAAGTGACTAGCGCTAACTAAGTAAAACCACTTTCAAAATAGCTCTGCCCAGATGTTCTTTAAAAGCACCTGAGGTACGAGTCAAAACAAAAACCCCGAGAGAACCAGCCTTCTCTCGGGGTTTTTGTTACCCGGTGATTAGTAACCGCGCTTACTTAGAAATACCATTCTTGCACTACAGTGTGCGAGAACAACTGCACTGTCATGCAAGAAAAGTATTTTCATCCATATACAAAGCAAGCCTAGTTACGAGAAAGATTGGTTGGGTTGGCACGTGCGATTGAGTTAGAACACAGCGGGGGGCTAGGCACGGTGGTTTCTCTGGATGTTGACGAACTGATTTCATTACCAAGAGGGTCGTCTGGCGCAGGAAGCAGGTCGATACTGGGTCAGCCATAAAAAATTATGTTCTTTACGCCCAACTGGACGTATGTTTCCAGTACTTCATCGGTAGCAATTCTCACAGCCCAAGCGTTTTTCATTCTGTCGTGCTTCGTTTCTTTTTTCTTGTAGTCACGGAGGCTGCCAAACGGTCGCTAAAAGCGAGCAATCGAAAGTGCTAACCAGATTCGACACAAATCGAACGTCCATTTTTCTATCGCTACCAGTACAACGAAATGAATTCCCAACTTTTAGGGAAACGGCTTCCTTGAACTGCGATGCAACTTCTGCGACGAAATACGTCAGAAAAAATTGGTAATAATAATCCGAGATTTCAAATGATATTTCTCTAGCTGCAAGACGCAAATTTACCGAAGAACTGGACCAAACCGGTTGACGTTAAGGATTGACACCTCCCCTATGGCTAGTGGTAGTCTCCGGTGCACACCACTAAATGTGGGGTTTGGCTGTGTCCGCAGCCGCAAAGTGGCGTGTTCAACATTTCGTTCAACACTCTGCTCCGTTCAACGGCACCGGATTATAAAATCTGCGCCCTAGCGGAACGGGTATCTCGCGGCATTTTCGGATTTAGTGAGCAAGGTACGTTTCAGGCAATGCAGTGTCCCTTCTGTGGAAACAATGAATCACGCGTAATCGATTCGCGTGAGGCACCTGAAGGCATACGACGCAGGCGTGAATGTATACGGTGTGAACTCCGTTTCACCACTTACGAGCGAGTGCACTCCATGCCGTTTATGATCGCCAAGCGGGATGGCCGCCGCGAGGCGTTTTCGACCGAAAAGCTGGAACGGTCGTTACAAACAGCCTGTGCCAAACGACCCTTGGAGATCGGCGCCATTTCTAAGATGGTTGTCGATATAGAAAACGAGCTGCACAAACTCTCGAAAGCAGAAGTAGAAGCGAGAGTGCTCGGAGAAATGTGCATTGAACGACTGAAGATCCTCGATCGAGTCGCCTACATAAGGTTCGCCTCGGTCTACAGGGATTTTCAGGATGTCGATTCCTTTACCAAAGAAGTTGAGGCATTGGCCGATTCTGCCGACGAGGGTGGAACAAAGAGTCAACTACGGCTGATAGAGGACGATGTCCCCCGGCTGGCTCAACGAGGCCGTCGCCAGAGGACAAGGCAGGGCTAACACCCTCGCCTTCAAACTCCGGATTGATCGACGGCGGTTACAGCAGAACTGCCTAGGCTGGCGACAACTAAACATACCTACAACGAACGCACGAAAAGAAGATTGATGACCATTACGCAGGGCACACAAATGAGCACGACCGGTAACATATCCATAGACGAATTCACACCAGCAGTGATTTCAGAGAATGCCAGTGTTGTCCTAGATAAACGCTATTTGCAGAAGAACGATGCCGGAGACATCATCGAAACTCCCGAAGGCATGTTCCGACGGGTAGCCAAAGCTCTCTCCGTCCCCGAATTCAAGTACGAGAAGACTCCCTCGGAAGTTGCTGAAATCGAAGAGAGTTTCTTCAAGATGATGGCGAGTCTCGAATACCTGCCGAACTCCCCTACACTCATGAACGCAGGCACGGGCGCAGGCACGCTTTCCGCATGCTTCGTGCTTCCTCTTGAAGACAGCATGGAAGGCATCATGGACGCAGCTCACGCCGCCGCGATGGTTCAAAAGTTCGGCGGCGGAACCGGATTCGCCCTTTCAGCGCTGCGACCGAAGGGTGCCGGCATTGCAACGACGCACGGCAAGGCGTGCGGCCCTATCGGCGTACTTCGCCATCTTTCATCGGTATCGACGCTCGTTACCCAGGGCGGTAAGCGTGACGGTGCAAACATGGCGGTCATGGACGTTCACCATCCCGATATTCTCGAATTCATTGACTGCAAAGAGGTTGAGGGCGATATCCACAACTTCAACATTTCCGTCGGCGCGTCCGACGAGTTCATGCAAGCGGTCAAAGGCGGTACAACGTACGCTCTACGTGCCCTTGCCGATCCGTCCAACAAAGACAGCGGGGTGGTCGAAGTCGACCGAATCGACGCTCGCGAAGTTTTCAGCAAGATCGTCTACGGTGCATGGAGAAACGGCGAGCCAGGAATGATCTTCCTCGATGAAGTAAACCGGAATAGCCCGGTGCTTCACCTTGGTCGTATCACGGCGACGAACCCTTGTGGTGAGCAGCCACTTCTTCCGAACGAATCCTGCAACCTCGGCTCGATCGACGTTGCTAAGTTTCTCGAGCAAGACGAAGCTGGTCTAACCGATGTCAACTGGGAGCGACTCGGTCAGACGGTCCGCACAGCTACCCGCATGCTCGACAACGTTATCGACGCCAACAAGTACGCCGTCGAAGCCATCGAAGAGGTGACACAGTCGACTCGTAAGCTTGGTCTTGGCGTGATGGGCTTTGCCGACATGCTTGTTGAACTTGGCATTCCTTATGACACCGAAGAAGCTGTTGAGCTAGGTCGCAAACTCATGGCATTCATCCGTGAAAACGCCGACATTGAATCTCTGGCGTTGGCCGAAGAACGTGGTCCGTTCCCGGCGTGGCACGAGTCGGAAGCAGCCAAGAAGGGCGAAAAGTCGTACCGAAACGCCTGCCGCCTAACGGTAGCTCCAACAGGAACGATCTCGATGATCGCCGGAGCATCCAGCGGTATCGAGCCAATTTTCGCCCTGGCGTTCCGCAAGCAGAACATTCTCGAAGGTAAGACACTTTTCTACGTCGACAAGAACTTTGAGCGAATCTCTAAGGAGCGCGGTTTCTACAGCGAAGAGCTTCTCGAACATCTTTCCGACGGTGGTTCGCTGCAGGATCGCGAAGACGTGCCGGAAGACGTGAAGCGGCTGTTCCACGTCGCCTCCGACATCTCACCTCGAGATCACGTGCTGATGCAGGCTGCTTTCCAAGAAAGCACCGATGCCGGTATCTCCAAGACGGTCAACTTCCCTAACGAAGCAACCGTCGAAGATGTTGAAGACGCCTACCTACTCGCATGGGAATCAGCGTGTAAAGGCATCACTGTCTATCGTGCTGGCTCCCGCGAGAAGGAAGTTCTCGCAACCGGTACGACCGACAGTGCTCAGACCGAAAATGCCGCGCATTTCGAGTCCCAGGGCATTCCGCAGTACATCACCCCAGCAGAACGACCTGCGGTGTTGAACGGAATCACTAGACGGGTACGTACCGGTCGAGGAAACTTGTTCGTCACAGTGAACATGGCGACCGATAATCGACCATTCGAGGTATTCGCTACCCACGGTAAGGCCGGCGGTAACGACGCAGCGATGGCCGAGGCCGTTTCTCGTATGGCTTCGCTTGCGTTGCGTTCGGGTATCGACCCGGTCGATGTTTCCGAGCAGCTTCGAGGCATCACCGATGTTCCGGCATGGGATGAAGGCGAAATGATCAGGTCAGTTCCAGACGCTATTGCGTCGGTACTCGACCGCATCAATAACGAGGCGACTGCCCTGCCAGCTCAGAACGAACTAAGCGAAAGGGAGTCTAGCCAGGCTGACATGTTTCAAGCTCCTTCACCGAAAGAACTAGGCATGCCAACGGCGCAGGCGGTTCCAATGATGGGTCAGGAGCAGAACGTAACCGTTTCGGTCGGAGCAACAGCGGCAGGTGAACTCTGCCCAGAGTGTTCATCAACCGTCGCTCACGTTGAAGGTTGCCTCAAATGCTTCTCCTGCGGATACAGCAAGTGCTAGTTCGTTCGTTCGCTAGCTAGCTACATCTTGAAAAGTGCCGGCTAGAGAAATCCAGTCGGCACTTATTATTTCTAAGCGTGGATCGACGCAAAGCTCAGGCCTGAAACAATTCCCCGATCGCAGCAAAGTGGAGTAGACATTTAGCTGATTCGTAGTTTGAACCCCTCGGGATAGCAACTGAATTAAGTTCAGCATGGCAGTTGCTACGGTAACCTGAATGCTCTCGTCAGCACGGCCCGCCCTTAACAAGACAAAATCCCCCACGCCTACATGCCAAACAAACCTCTTCTCGCAGTAACTATTGGTGATCCTTCAGGAGTCGGCCCCGAAGTTGTCGCAAAAGCGCTCCAGAATCGAGCGATATACGACATCATGCGCCCCGTTCTCGTAGGCACCGTTAACACCATCAAAAACGCCCTCAATGCGATCAGCTCGTCAGACACCGTCATCAGCATAGATTCCGCATTGCAGACCAGAGGCGAACCCGGAACCATCGAAGTCGTTTCGCCCGCTGACTGGGAGGGAACGAACTTCCCAGTCGGCAAGCATGACGCCGGATCCGGCTCTGCAAGCCATTTGTGGGTCGAAGAGGCAGCAAAGATGTGCATCGCAGGCGACGTTGACGGTATGGTCACGGCTCCTGTCAACAAAGAGTCGTGGAACATGGGTGGCAGCAAGGACACCGGCCACATGGAAGTCTTCCGGCGTCTCACTGGCTCGAGATACGTCGCAACAATGCTCGTAAGTGGCCCGATGCGCTGCATGCACCTCTCCACCCACAAATCTCTCGGTGAAGCGGTTAAATACGTAACCACAGAAAACATCCTGACGGCCGTTCGACTCACCAACGAAAAGTTCAACGAATGGGGTTCCGAGAATCCGAGAATTGCAGTTGCAGCACTAAATCCGCACGCTTCTGACAACGGTCTCATCGGCAGCGAGGAAGCCGACGAAATTGCGCCCGCAGTAGCTCAAGCAGTTTCAGAAGGCATCGACGCCAGTGGCCCACATCCCGCCGACACAGTGTTCAATAGCGCATCGGCAGGTAAGTACGACGTTGTTGTGGTGATGTACCACGATCAGGGTCACATCCCGATCAAGGTGTACGGAGTCGAAGAATCAGTAACTGTGAACCTCGGCATTCCGTTTCTTCGAACTTCGGTCGATCACGGCACTGCTTTCGATATCGCCGGAGTCGGGATTGCGAGCGAGGTCAGCATGATCGAAGCAATAAAACTCGGCACTTCTCTCGCATCACGAAAAGGCCTGGCCACATAGGCGCACGAAGCTCCAGTTCCTAAAATTCAATCGATTCAACGGGTTTATCACCTAATGCCGTACGTATAATCGGAACTCAAGTCGGGAAGTTCCAACCTTTCAGAAACGCGCTTGAGGGCAAGAGAAAAAACATGCGAATTGCATTTATTGGCGGTGGAGTGATGGCACAGGCCATCATCGCCGGAATAAAAGATGCGGGGCTTGACGCCAGCATCATCGTTGGCGAGCCCTACGAGGCTCAACGCGAGAAACTCACGAACAACCTCAGTGTCGAAGCCACAGTGAGCAACAAAGAAGCCGTTGCTGGCGCCGATATCGTGGTGCTTGCAGTCAAACCTCAACAGCTCGATGCGGTTGCCGACGAACTCAAGAGCGCCTTGAAAGCCGACCAGACCGTTCTATCGATTATGGCCGGCGTGAAAATGCACTCGATCGGCCTAAAACTGGGTCACAAGAAACTCATTCGAGTCATGCCAAACACCCCGGCGCAAATTCGCAAGGGAATCTCGGCATGGACAGCAGCAGACGATGTCGATCAGGCGACTCTCGACTTCGTTGCCAGCATGCTCAATGCAATCGGCGATGAGTTGAAATTCGGCGATGAAAAGAACATTGATATCGCGACGGCTCTGAGCGGTAGCGGTCCCGGTTACGTATTTGTATTCATCGAGGCGCTAACCGACGCAGGAGTCGAACTCGGTTTGCCTGTGCACGTTGCGCGCCATCTCGCATCGCAAACCGTTTACGGTAGTGCTGCGCTTCAACGTGAATCAGGCAAACACCCTGCCGAGCTTCGCAATATGGTCACCTCTCCTGGGGGGACGACAGCAGCGGGGCTCGCAGCCCTTGAAAACGGTGGATTCAGAGCCGCGATCGCTGATGCGGTACGCACGGCGTTCGAGCGTGGTGAAGAACTGGCTAGCGGCAAATGAGCGATGACTTTCTGGCGTATATCGGTTGGCTGCTCCGGATTTTTGCTTATCTGATCGTTGCCCGTGCTTTCTCGTCCTGGTTCCCGGACGCAAGGCGGCACACAATCATTCAGCTGCTCTACCAAGTGACCGATCCTGTCATGATTCCGGCATCACGCCTGATCCCCCGCATTGGGATGATCGATATCAGTCCCATGATCGTGATTCTCGTACTGTTCGCCATTTCGAGCGCCCTTATGGGTGAAGCAAGCGGTTCCTAAGCTCGTCGATTGAAACACCCTCGACCTCGATTATCATGTTGCGATCGGTCGCGTCCGAACCCTGTGACACCTTGCTCCTTGAAACACTAACCGCAATTGCGAATAGTTGAATCAACGCTGCATTAACCGCACCGTCCACCGGTGGTGCCTTCACACGAACTCGCAATGCACCCTCGTCCAGTCCAGCACTTCATCACGAGTAGCCCTTGGTTGGAGTCGTACAGTAATTCACGCAGTTACCGGCAGCATCCCGCTAGCTGATATCCCGCACGGTTACTTCGCCTGCCGAAACCGGCCAATCCCGGCCGTTTTCATCGCGTACGATCAAACGTCCGAGCGAGTCGACATCGTGCGCCAGCCCATGTAAATCCATCGAAACACCCGCTACGCCGCCAATGATCGTCACCTCTCGACATAACGTCGAAAGCCTTTCTCGCCACGCTGGCACGACGGTACCTCCCGCCAAAATAATCGAATAGCGACTATCGAGTGCACTCACCAGCTTCTCGAACACCTCTTGTCTATCCAGATCACGTCCGAGCTCGACCGAAAGGCTTGTAGAGTTCGGTGCTACATCGTGATGAGTCGAAGGATCGAAATTCACGTTTAACCCGATACCAACTACTGCAGAAATCCGGTCGGATTCACCATCCGAATTGCCTAGTTCGGGTCCAGTCTTCGACTCCGCAATTACGCCTGCCAGCTTCTTGCCTGCAACCTGCACGTCGTTTGGCCACTTAATACCGGTCTCGATGCCGTACCCATTGGCAACATCGGTCACAGCAAGCGCGGCAATCATCAGCAGCTCTCCCGCCAGGGCCACCCGCGGTCGGAGAACAACCGAACACAAAATATCTTGGCCCTGTTTCGACACCCAGTCGCGATCGTGCCGTCCTCGACCAGCCGACTGATGGTCCGCAATGATTACCGAGCCATCAGGTGCACCATCTCGTGCCGAATCCCAGGCAACGTCCATCGTTGATGCCGTCACATCAAGATGAGAAATCTGGCTCCCAATCAACGAAAACGACCCCGCCAATATTTCGAATCTGTTTTCCATTTTCACCCTGTAAGTAAATTCCGAGTGTTTTAGCAATTACAGATGCGCATTCGTGTGCTGCCGGTTGTTTTTACGTGTGTGCACACTGACACCCCTTGCTAGCAACATGGCGCGAGCTCAAGAGTAAGGCTACGGTACTAAGCATCAGGTGTGAATAACGAACCGTGCAAGTAAAGCTCTAACAGGGGTACCACAGGCTTGGGCATCATAAGGATGCCAATACGTTAATGAGGAGAATCATGGCCCGGCGATCTAAAAAAGGTTCTTTGCTTGCCAGCTTGATCTCACTGCCTACCGACAACGCATCGGCAGAGGCAGAAGCTGCCATGGAATACGCGGAGAACGAGGCTATTACAGCCACCAAAGCTTCGTGCCGAACCTCAGGCTCAGTCACGAATGAAGCTCCAGAAAACCGAGAGCACTCTCGGTGAAGCTGAACGTGTAAAAAGCAATGCCGACGCATATGCAGAGACATATTCTGAAGAAATTCAGGACAGCGCTCGATCAGCAGCCGACGCCCTAAAAAAAGCACGCTGGTGCCGAAGAACTGGCGGACCGGATGTGGAGTGATTCGGCTGAAGGTATTCGAAAGATTCTCACCGATATCGAAGTTGCTCGTGCCGCTGCGGAAGACGAACTGGAAGCCCAGCGTCTACTTACAGAAACCGCTCGTGTACGTGCATTCTCCGCTGGGCTGAACGCGAAACCTGCAGAGCCACAACTGTCAAATTCACCGCCGTGCCGAAGAAGCGAACTTCCAGATCGACATCGCCCGAAAAGCTGCATAGTCGTCGTTCGTCTAAGCTATTCGAAAGACCCGGAGTGGTTACCCCGGGTTTTTTAATTGTCTGAAACCCCGTCATCCAAAATTCCTAGCTGCATAGCGGTTCATAAGGAATACACTTCCATCCATCGAAACTCATGCCTTCAGAAAAACGGTGAACATCCAATGCTAAAAGCCACGACGGAAACGCTTTACTACGAGCACTCGGCCGACAATCCAGTCACTCTGACGGTGAAGCCCGACGAGTGGTTCGCAATCGAAACCCAGATGAACCGCGGACCCGATGCTGATCGTGTGCCAGACGATATTCGTGATCTGTACAACCAATACCGATCCGACAGCCAGCCGAACGACCGTGGCAACGCTGCCTCTGGCTGCATATACGTCGAAGGGGCTAAACCGGGCGATCTACTCACCGTCGAGATCGGTGAAATCAAAGTTCACCCGATCGGGTGGACGCGCTATCGCGGCTCGACCGGGGCAATGCCCGGTTACCTCGGCCCCTCAAATATTGGTGAGCAGTTCCGTATCTGCCGAATTGAAAACGACGAAATCATCTGGAGCGACAAGCTCCGATTCCCGGTCGAACCCATGATGGGCGTGATCGGCGTCGCTCCCGAGCGCGAAGCTCGCCACAACGGCTGGGCTGGTGAATGGGGCGGCAACTTCGATATTCAGGAAGTGACCAACGGCGCCTGCTTACGCATCCCGATTCATCACGAGGGTGCTCTGCTTCACGTAGGCGACATGCACGCCCGAC
>CAJXEJ010000054.1 GCA_913052475.1 uncultured Dehalococcoidia bacterium | reverse complement strand
TCGAGATACTGACAGAGCAATGGCGAAGGGAGTACAACACGATCCGACCGCACAGCTCACTTGAATACCGACCACCCGTGCCTGAGACGATCATGCCCAAGCTTCAGTTGGTCGCAAATCCGAGATAATAAGTGGTAACGCTATTGGGGGCAGATCAGGTGATGAATGAAAACCCCTAGCATCAAAGCCGACAGATGTGGAAACGAATCAGGACTCCCCTGAGTAGCCGGTACTCCATGCTCTCTGTTGGTGCTTAGGTGATCGATCTGAAAATACTTAGTACTTGGCATGGCCAGAACGTTGGCTCGTGTGGGGACGTAACAATTTGAAAACTTCGTCTTGTTGCCGACGCGTACCTTTTCGTGCAGTATTGATGTGCTATCGAATCCAGTTGGCTCGTTTGGCGAGCCCAAGGTAAAAATTGTAATGGTCAGTAATCGAAAATTTATGTGCCCCCCAATGCCGGGCTGCGTGCACGTAATTTTCTGTATGTGTTGTACCAACACTGAAGCTGTCTGTTGACCTCCGACTATTCGACAACCCAGCTTTGACCGACCAGCCGTTTCCGGTGCTGGTTGCACGCGTTTTTCGCGTTGCTAATTCGGGCTCCTCCTTCTTTGAGTGAATCGTCTCGTCATTTCAACATCCGACCACTCTCGTTTCTATCTCCACAAAGTAAAAATCTGATCATTCAGTCAACTGCAGAACCGAAATCCATGAACAGCCCCGACACCTCAGGAAGTACTTTGCTCACATCGAGCCAGCTACGGGTACTCGAAGCAGAATCTATCTACATAATTCGAGAGGTCGTTGCCGAGTTCGAGCGGCCGGGTTTGCTGTTTTCCGGCGGCAAAGACTCAATCGTGATGTTGCACCTTGCCGTGAAGTCACTGCAACCGGCGAAACTTCCATTTCCGATTATTCATATCGACACCGGGCATAATTTTCCTGAGGCGATCGAATATCGCGATCGGACTGCCGCTAATCTGGGTATTGACCTCGTTGTTGGATCGGTGCCCGATGCTCTTGAGATAGGTCGGGTGCAGGCAAGCATGCTGCCGGGGGCATCTCGTAATCGACTGCAAACACCGGTTCTTTTGGACACGATTCGTAATGGCAAGTTCGATGCCGTGTTCGGTGGGGCACGGCGTGATGAGGAGCGGGCTCGGGCAAAGGAACGTGTGTATTCGTTCCGTGACGAGTTTGGGCAGTGGGATCCTAAGAACCAACGGCCCGAGCTGTGGAATATCTACAACGGGTTTACGAACACGGATCAGCACATCCGTGTGTTCCCGCTATCGAACTGGACCGAGCTCGATATCTGGCAGTACATCCTCGATCAGCAGATCGAACTGCCCTCGATTTATTTTGCCCACGAGCGGGAGGTGTTCGTGCGGGACGGCATGTTGATGGCGTACTCGGATTTTTTGCAGCCTGAACATGATGAGAAGGTGTTTACCGAGAAGGTTCGGTTCCGGACCGTTGGGGATATGACGATTACAGCCGGATTGAAATCCGATGCAGAAACGATTGAAGAAGTGATATCGGAAATTGCCACTGCGCGGGTTTCCGAGCGGGGTGCGAGTAGGGCGGACGATAGGACAAGTGAAGCGGCGATGGAAGATCGAAAGCGCGAAGGATACTTCTAAATGGAACTCCTCAGAATCGCAACCGCGGGATCGGTCGACGACGGCAAGAGCACGCTTATCGGGCGGTTGCTGTACGACACGAAAGCTATCTACGACGACGTGCTCGATTCGGCAGAGCAGTATAGTCGGAGGCAGTCTGTCGAGTATTTCAACTTGGCACTGCTTACAGATGGGCTAAGGGCTGAACGAGAGCAGGGCATCACGATTGACGTTGCTTATCGCTACTTCTCGACGCCAGCCCGTAAATTCATTCTAGCCGACACCCCGGGGCACGTGCAGTACACGCGAAATATGGTGACCGGTGCATCCACGGCCGATGTTGCACTGATTATTGTCGACGCCCGACATGGTGTGGTTGAGCAGTCGAGGCGACATGCGGTGATCGCTGCGTTGCTCGGTATTCGGCACATCGTTGTGTGCATCAACAAGATGGACCTTATCGATTTTCGAGAAGAGGTGTTCAGGCCGATTCAACACGACCTGCACGCTTTGCTCGAAGAGCTTGAAATCGAGTCGCACCACTTCATTCCGATCTCGGCTCTGGAAGGTGATAACGTGGTCGAGAAATCTGCCCGGATGTCGTGGTACATCGATGATCCGCTGCTGCACCACCTAGAGGAACTCGAATTACCTGGGAGCGCTGCCTCAGTACCGTTCAGGCTTCCTGTTCAGCTGGTAATACGGCCTCTGAGTAACGAGTATCACGACTATCGTAGCTATGCGGGAACGATCGCCAGCGGGTCGGTTGAAGTTGGGCAGCGGATTTCCGTAATGCCTTCGGGCGCGACTACGACTGTTACTTCTATAGAAACTCCCGGCGGCGAAGTTGAGCGGGCTTCGGATGGTGATGCTGTGACTGTGCGGATCGCGGATAATCTCGATATTTCGCGTGGAGCGATGCTTGCCAGTGCATCCGAAAAACCGGCTGTCGCCAACAGCTTCGAGGTGACTGTTTGCTGGATGAGCGAACGCACCTCGCTGAGAACAGGTGCGATGCTGCGGATCAAGCACACGACTCACGCGGCGCGTGCGATAGTTAGCAGTCTGGAGTGCAAGGTCGACATCAACGCTCTCTCTGAACTCGGTTCTTGCGATGAGCTAAGACTGAACGAGATCGGGCAGGTGATTCTGCGCACGAGCGAACCGTTGATTTTCGACCGGTATGTCGACAATCGGGTTACGGGTAGCTTCATCCTTATCGACGAAGCATCGAATGAAACGGTTGGTGCTGGAATGATCGGCAGGCCGGGATATCTGGGGGCAGCAGCCCATTAGGGATCGATTTTGCGGGTGATTACTTCTTGAGTGAAGGCAGATCGGGGGCACGCCTGATTCCTTCGGTGCCCATTTCTTCATGGACAATGCTCATTGCGCGGTGATGGGGGATCCCATCGTCGCGAAGCTCCTGGTAACGTGCTTCGTCGATTTGTGATCGATCGAGGAAACCACGGATGTCATACCGCTCGTCATCTTCGAGCGGCAGCTTGCCTTCGTCGATCATCAGTTCGAGCGGGTATTCTTTCTCTTGCATTGGGAGATGGATGACCTTGTTATGACGTGCCGATTCGTACATCGCCATCATAACTTCAACGGTGTCACGGGCTTTTCGACCTGAACCACGGCTCTCTTTGCCGGTTTCGATCCACTCGATAAGCTCGGTTGTTTGGGCTGCGTTCATGTTGCCACCGATCGCTTGGTCACCTTCCTGAAGGCCGAGATCGACGTTCGTCCAGCCACCGGTTTCGGCGTTGAACAGCTTCAGCACGGTTTCGGTGACATGGAGCATGCCTTCAGTTCCACGAATGAAGAATTTACCGGCGTCGGAATTACGATCCCAGAGATCGGACTGAATAAAGAACTGCAGGCTACCTTCGAAGTGGATCAAGCCCATGCAGGCATCTTCGATGGCGGTGTCTCGCTCGAATTTGTTGGTGCGGCGTTCAACTGCGCCCATTACCCACTCGGCGACCGGGTCACCAAGAATGTAGCGAGCACCATCAATCGAGTGCGTTCCCCAGTTTGCGAGGCCCTCTTTTACCCGGAGATCGGCTCGTAGTGGGATTCCGATTGCACCGTCTTCAACAAGCTCTTTTGCTTTCTCCCAACCAGGAGTGAATCGGCGCTGGTGCGAGATCGCAAGCTTTACACCGTTGGCTTCGCATGCGTCGACCATAGTGTCGGCTCGCCCCATGCCGATCGCCATCGGCTTCTCACAGATGATTCCTTTGACGGAAGGACCTGCTGCAACTTCCGCGGTGACGGTGTCGTGAAGAAGATGCCAAACGCAAACGCTCACGATGTCGGGCTGAGCTTTTTCAAGCATTTCGGCGACCGTGGCGTAGCCTTCCGGAATTCTGTATTCGGTCATGTACATGTTGCGGGCAGCTTCGAGGGGGTCGGCTACAGCAACGACATCGATGTTATCGAGTCGTTCGTAGCCCTGCATGTGCGCTTGTCCAATGGAACCGCAGCCAACGATTGCGGCTTTGTACTGTTTCGACATTTGAAGGAATCCTGTGCCGAGTGGCTTTTTTGCTTACTAAAGATAGTCATTCATGCGGCAGTTTACGCCCGAATTGTTGGTTCTGGGGGAGGGTATTGTCGGCTGAGTTGTTGGTTGTGCGCTTACCTACCGTCAGTTGCGAATCAGAGGACCAACAGCCTCAGGATTGCATTTTTTGCGATGGGCGGCTGAGCATTATGCGAAGAGGTTGGGTAGCGAGTCGGTTGTTCCGAGGATGAACATCGATCCAAGGACGAGGCTGAAGACGGCGACCACGATTCCGAGTGCTGTGTGGAATCGACGGTGACGATCAGATCTGATCAAACCGGCGGTTGAGGCGATGGTGATCAGGGTGTTCGAAACGACGAGTCCAACTACGAAGGCGATGAGCAGGAAGCTGCCTGTGAGTGCGGATGTCGCTCCGGCAGCTGCGGCAAGCAGTAGCGCCTGACTACCGGTTTCTGCTCCTATGCCGTGAATAACTCCGATCGAAACCGATACTCCTGAGCTGTATTTGCGTTTTCTAGATGTTTCAGGTTCTAATTTCGCGGACCGTCCTGTGAGCTTTCGGAACATGGAGCGCAGCAGCTCGAACAGCAGCATCCATCGACTCTTTAGCACCAACCGGCCGTTGTTTCGCGACATCGACCAGATTAACCAGATGCCGAGGAGGAGGAGGGTGATTCCCACCGCCGATTCCATGTATCCGTCAATCCAATCAGGGAGGAGTGTTCCGAACCAGATAGCGAGAAGGCCCAGCGTGACGACGACTGCTGCGTGGCCGAGTGCGTAGAGCGTTCCCATACCGAGGCTGCGCCGGTGATTTTGCTGCCCACTGGTGACATCGGATATTGCCGCGATGTGATCCCAATCTATTCCGTGACGAAGACCGAGTCCAAGTCCGGTTCCAAGAAGGGCAACACCGATTTCTACCGACAATAGTTCTCTCCAGCCGCACGTTACACTGGGTTTGTTGGATGCCATGAAAACCGGACGGCTTCCAACCTAGGAGGGAACAATATGTGCAAGTCTTCGCAAATGCAAGCTTTCACACGTGGCTTTTAGGCGGGCTGTTTGAATGTAGATTACTTGAAATGATTTGCGATACCTAAAATGGTGTGAGGCATCGAATAAGCGAGAGAAGACCGCTTATTCGGAAGGGCTTGTGAACAATGAAATACTGGACAGGTTGGGCCGTCCACATTGACTGACAGGGGCCGTCACGGCAATTGTGTGTAGCCGTAGACGGTGGTAGGGATCACCGAGCCGGTAAGCTAAATTTTCAGGTCGGTCAAACGCTGTAAGAAACGGAAACTACGCAAAGCGAAAATCAGACATACATCGGCTTGTCTGACCCGCGTAGGATGTGAACAGGGAGTGGCAATTGAATTGTTAATTGCCGCTTTTTTTGTGCTCTGGCCTGTCGCAAATGACAGAAAAACCTCTCGGTTTCCGGTAGTTTCCACGATCTTCTGGGATTTTGTCTCGCAGGACGATTCGATCGCCTGTAAGAGTGGGGAGTTGATTGGGCATTCGACACAAGTTTTTAGTTCAGCATCACACTGTTCAAGGTGGGATTGTTTCGCGGCTGGCACTATTAAGCAGGTAAAGGGAGATTTGATCAATTTGCCTAAAACCGCTGTAGGAGTGCTGTCATCTTGCAACGTTGTGATGCAATATCTATGCGAAATTGTTCGAATCGTGAGAGACAGGAATTCACCAAAATGAAAAAGGCTCTAGTGGTGGTTGGTGGCTGGGAAGGACACACGCCTGAGAAGAGTGCCGACGTGTTTACTCCGTTGCTTGAAGCCGCAGGATTCGACGTTCGACGGGAGCAGTCGCTTGAAGTTTACGGCGATAAAAACTACCTCAGTTCTCTTGATCTGATCGTGCCGGTCTGGACGCAGGGAGAGATAACAAGAGAGCAACTCGAAGGTCTCCAAAGCGCGGTTTACTCAGGAGTCGGAATGGCAGGCTGGCACGGGTGCATGGCCGATTCGTTTCGTTTCGAGCCGCCGTATCAATTCATGGTCGGAGGTCAGTGGGTTTCACACCCTGGCGGGGTTATCGACTACGAGGTGAACATCACGAATCACGACGATCCGATCACGCAGGGGCTGAGCGATTTCAAGATGCATTCGGAGCAGTACTACATGCACGTCGATCCCTCGAACGAGGTTCTAGCGACAACGACATTTGCTGGCGATCAGGCCGGGCAGTACTGGATTGAGGGTGTGGAGATGCCTGTGTACTGGAAGCGCAAGTGGGGTGAGGCTCGAGTGTTCTACGGATCGGTGGGGCACGTTTACAACGATTTCGATGTACCTGAGGCACGCGAAATAATGAGGCGCGGAATGTTGTGGGCGGCACGATGAATCGGATACGAGTAGGCGTTGTCGGGTGTGGTGTGATCAGTGGGATTTATTTTCAGAACCTAACCAAGTTCGACGCAGTGGAGGTCGTGGCGTGTGCAGACCTCATTCCAGCGATGTCGCAGGCGGTGGTTGATAAATATCCGTCGATCAAAGCTGTTTCCACCGAGCAATTGCTCGCCGATCCTTCGATCGACATAGTTGTCAATCTGACCCAACCGAAGTTTCACCACGAGGTAATGAAGGCTGGAGTACAGGCTGGCAAACACGTGTACGGCGAGAAGCCGTTGAGCGTGGAGTACGCAGATGCCGCCGAACTGTTATCGTTGGCCGACAGGGCGGGTGTACGCGTCGGTGGCGCACCCGACACGTTTTTGGGCGCAGGTATTCAGACCGCTCGTGCGTTGATCGATGAGGGTGCGATTGGTGAGCCGATTGCAGCATCGGCTTTTTTCACGAGCCACGGCGTTGAGAACTGGCATCCCGCGCCGGGGTTCTACTACCAGCGCGGGGGTGGGCCGATGCTCGATATGGGACCGTACTACCTAACTACTCTGGTGAATCTGTTGGGGCCTGCTAAGTCGGTTACCGGTTCAGTGCGTGCAACTTATGCTGAGCGGACGATCACCAGTGAGCCGCTGAACGGAACCAAGATTGAGGTCGAGGTACCTACTCATGTTTCGGGGACGGTTGATTTCGAGAGTGGTGCTATAGCGACAGTATTGACCACGTTCGATATCTGGGGGGCGAAGCTTCCTTTTATCGAGATCTACGGCAGTGAAGGATCCTTATCGGTGCCGAATCCGAATAATTTTGGAGACCCGGTGCAAATTCTTACTTGTGAAAAGAGCGAGTGGGAGGATGTTCCGGTGACGCGACCGTTTGCTGCGAATTCGCGTGGACTTGGAGTTGCCGATATGGCTACAAGTATTTCCAATGGCGAACCTCACCGGGCGAGTGGTGCGTTGGCGGCGCACGTGCTTGAGGTCATGCACGCATTCGGGCTTAGCTCAGATTCGTGTGGCAGGATAGACCTGACGTCGACGTGCGTTCGTCCTGCGCCGTTGCCGGTGGACTCGTTGGTGTTTGGTTAGGCGTTACGTGACGAACCCGGTCGTTTTCGCTAGAACTCTTTTCCCAGACACCGTATTCGAGTTCCACGACCTCGGGGACTCTGATTGAACCACCCCCGCCATTTGGGAAGTACTTGTCGAGATCTACGATCAGTTCGCAGCGGAATTCGGTGCATGTAATTTCGAATACATTTGTGAGCTTGAAAGTAGCCTAATCAGTCTCCCCAAAGAGAGATTCGGCCCAGTCCTCCCATTGTTCGAATTCGTTGTCCGAGAAGTGGTAGCAGTCCTTAGTAATTGCAGCTCGCAATCCTTCAAGGTCGTGTGCATGACTTGCGTCGTAATAGCGTTGGATTACTGCCACGACGGCATCTTCGTAGAGTTCTGTATGTGCGGGTGTTGGCGTAGCGGTTAGGGCAGCGCGAGGGGGCACAGGATGATGGTGCTCGGGATGTAGTAGCCCGAGCTGACAATGGGTATTGGTGGCTGTGTTGCGAGGCACAGCTCCGCCGAAGGTCGCTCGACTTTGTTCGAGAAGTTGCGTGCCAAGCGGGATGGGTTGAGCCAAATTCCCGGTGGTGCCATCAAATTCAATGGTGACTTGAGAAAAATCTTCACTACACGGAACAACTTGTAAGCAAATCACAATCCACAAGCCGAGACGAATGCCGCACGAACTAGATAGGATAATCGTGGCACTTCAGAATGAAAAAACATTACAAAAACACATTGCGCTTAACCGATATTTTTATTTTTGGGACGGTTCTGGTGCTGGTTTTCGTAGTTCCGCTGGCGTTTCCGCTAAATCGTCCTAACGTACCTTTTGGTGAGTACAAATCGATTCTTCTGCACGTTGGCGCTGGAGCGATTTCGGTTGCACTTTTCGTTAATTATTTAGCTCGTTTTTGGAGTTCGAAAGATGAACAGTTTACTTGCCCAACAACATTGACTGGATGGCGAACGTCTGCTGTAAAAGTGTTGATCGGTGGCCTACTGCTTGTGGTCATATCCCACCTTATTTCGTCCCTCATCTCACCCGCGCCTCGGCTCAGTTTTTACGGAGCAAACGAAAATTTCTCGGGGCGTAATGGATATGATCTGATTTCGCTTTTTGTCTTGTTCATCGCAACAGCGACTCATGTTCGAACGACAAAGCGACTCCAATTAGTGGCATCCACACTTACCCTAACGGCGTCGTTAGTCGCAATTTATGCTCTGGCCCAGCATTTTGGTTGGGATGAACTTGGTGGACGCCAATACTTAACCAGAGTCGTTTCGAGTTTTGGAAATACGCTGAATCTCGCAGGATTCCTCGTAATCACCATCCCTCTCACATGGGGGCTGTGTATTGTGCCTCGCACGTCAAGACTAGTCACTGTGACGACGGTGATTGCATTGGGTTTGCAGATCGCTGCGTTGTGGCTCACAGGCGGCCGTGGTGCGTATATGGCGTTCGGAATATCGATTGTGTTTTCTTCATTCCTAATGTTCAGATATTTGACACGAGAGTTGGTTATCAGGACGTTCGCCACTCTTGGGATTAGCACCATCGTCGCCATATTTATTGTGATTCTCCCGGCGTCTCCGTCCGGTGCCACGTTGGATCGAGCAGGTTCGATTGCAACGGAATTTAGTTCTTTCCTTGATGAAGATGAGTCCTCAACGACTGATTCCGGAGGATTGCAATCTCGTCGTCCAATTTGGGAAGCCGCCGTTCGAGCCTTCGGGAATCCCGTCTTGCCTGCTTCAAGTACAGATTATCCAGTAGCTTTGAGGTATTTGGTTGGGGTAGGTCCCGAAATGTTCGTTATCGCATACCCGCTCGCTGCCCAGCCCTCAATAGGCATCTGGCAACAATATGACGCCCACAACATTGCCCTTCAGGTGTTGGTTACAACAGGAATTGTTGGATCAATCGCACTCGGAATATTCGGTTTTGGTGTCTTAGGAGTGGGAAGTTCGATATTGAACCAATTTGCATCTCAAAAAACCAACCACACGGTGCGGGCAATGTTGGCGATATTTATTTTGGCAGCAGTGGTCGCCAAGGGCGTCGAAATGCAGACTGGAGTTCCTCGAGTTTCAGATCTTGTACCCGCATTTGTGGCGCTAGGGTTACTTGTATCTGTTTCGAGAAATTTCGAGCATGCCATCGGTGATAATAGTGCACCTCGCGCATCAAGATCCGCCGAATCCTTACGAGCTATTCCGGTGACGTTGGCTTTCCTTGCGGTTCTTGTTTTCCTAATTTCGATTGCGGGGTTCGATATGCGTCGTGTCTCAGTTATCCGATCGCTCGGTACCGGTCAAACCGTTTGGTCGAGTAAGCAGCAAGAAATCCTTGAGTCAAAGGCGAGTGATTTTGGAAGTGTAATGTTCGATTTATCGGAGGCGCATTTCGTTGCTTCCCAGCGAATGTATGAGGAAGGGGATCTTGAGGGGTCGTATGCGGAAGCAATCGAAGCACGGGATCTATTGCTGCGTGTCGAGGATATTAACCAACACGATCTCAACACCCAGCTCGCACTAGCGAAGGTTGCGTCGACACAGGTTGAGCGAGGCGATAGCGCGTTTCGCACGGAAATGGCAGATCGATATCGACGAATAGCCACCAACTACCCGGCATTCCCGACATTAGTTGCCACCGCAGCTACCGCTATGGCAAACGCAGGTGAACATCAACTGGCAATTGATCTGGCCGACCAAGCGATTAAAACGGAACCCGTAACCAAACCGTGGGCAAAGGCATGGTATGCCAAGGGTATCTCGGAATATCTGGTTGGTAGTCAAGAGCGAGGAATCGACTCTCTCCTGACGGCGACTGTTAAGGAACCTGGAAGTGCTACGTCAAAACTCGCTCATGGCTTACTTGCTCAAATCTACTCTGAGCGAGGGGAGATGGAAAATGCGGAAGCTCACGCCAAAGCTGCCGAATAGTCGACCCGATTTGAGTCGCAATTTCCGAAGAATTATTCTCTGAACCGGCTTGCCGCAGCATCGATGTAGGAAAGTGGGAGTCGAACCCACTGAAACCCCGAATTTGAACTAGGAATCGTGGTGCCGAAGGTGGGAGTCGAACCCACACGACCGTTATGGTCAAAGGTTTTTGAG
>CAJXEJ010000053.1 GCA_913052475.1 uncultured Dehalococcoidia bacterium | reverse complement strand
CGGAGTGGGTGTGTATCACCGAATAGTCAAACTGCTCACAGATGTACCTGTCCCACGGGAAGAACACATCTTTATAGGTTTTTGCCGAAACCGAGGAAACAACGTCAGCCTGCGTACGCACTACAGTGCCGGGACTCCATATGCCAAAGCAGTTGGTGTAGCCACCCTCGAGCTGAGGAACCTGATCCTGCTGGGCTTTTGCTGCAACAATGAAGGAATGAGTCGTGGTTTCGATCAAATCCTGAAGGTTGTCGGGATCGTCGTAGATCGCCATGCACATTCGAGAATGCCCGAGAACCGCCGATGCCAGGTCAATCGGACCACGCTGGAGACACTGTGTAACCTGGTAGTCGCCGTCGGAATCTTCGATGAGCTGGCGGGTGTACTCAGCAAGAACAGCCAACCACGGGCTATCTTCTGGTTTGATGATTTCCGTGTGCTGGGATGAACTTTTCAAAAATGGAGCCGAGTAGACCGATCCGGTGTCGAGTCGGGGAACGACGTCACAACCGAGTACCGCCTCAACCCACACGAATTTTCCTATTGGAGAACGAGTTACGAACAGATCGCCTTCCATCATCGGCTCACCCTTAACGGGTGGTTTCGTCCGTAGCGGGAACTCTTCGACATCGAGAATTGTGGAGGGATCGAGCATTTCAGGCGTGAGGATCTCGGTTCCTTCAGAGAGCACCGAGCCATCGGCGAGGGTGATACTGATTCCATGCAGCGGCGAAAACAAAGAATCCTCTGCTTCGGAAATATTCAGCAGAGGACCTTCGGTTCGATCCCAGAAGCCTTTGTGCTTCTTCAGAACAGCCTGCAAATCGTAACTAGCCATCATAAACTCTCCGTATTTTCATCCAATAACCTTCACGCAAGCGTCATGGTAGTTCCGCCAAACCATAGGCAACATGAGGTTCCAGTGGTGATATTCAGGTTAATCGAATTCTGATTATTTGGTATGCAATATGGGCTGGCAGCCCCGACTCGTATTCGAGGGAGAACTCAATCGATGAATTTCGAAGATATTCAAAATATGGTGATTACTGGCGACGCAAAAGGTGCAGAGAGCTGGACCAATGAAGCGCTAGAAGCCGGAATTTCGGCTAAAGACATCATCGATCTCGGATTGATCGTGGGAATGGACGAAGTCGGCCGTCGGTTCAAGGCCGAGGAGTACTACATGCCTGAGGTACTCATTTCGGCCCGTGCAATGACCACTTCGATGAACATTGTTCGCCCCCTCATCGCCGCGTCCGACACGACTTCACGAGGACGCGTAGTGATCGGTACTGTACATGGTGACCTTCACGACATCGGCAAGAATCTGGTTCGCATGATGTTCGAAGGTGCTGGTTACGACGTCCGAGACCTTGGAGTCGACGTTACAGCCGAAGCATTCGTGAAAGCCGTTGAAGAAAAGCCCACCGACCTCGTATGCCTTTCGGCGCTGCTGACGACAACGATGGATTCGATGGACGTGATCGTCAAAGCGCTTGAAGATGCGGAACTGCGCACTACGACGAAAGTCATGGTAGGTGGAGCACCCTTGAGCGACGCATTCGCCCAGAAGATCGGCGCTGACGCCTATGCACCTGACGCAGCTGCAGCTGTCGAAACGGCAACCGAGCTAATCTCAGCGTAGATCCCGGGTATCCTGCCAGTCCGCCTATCCGAAGGTTTCGCCACTCCGGTCGAGAGACCAGTCGGTTCTACGCGCTCGATGCCTCTTTAGTTGGAATGGCTTTGATCAAGCCGTCTTCGTACGATTGCTTGATCTGGTGACCGGGCGGCACGACCAAGAACTCGTCTTCGGGCCAGTTGCCACTCAGTAGCATCTGCAACATTCGCTGGTTACCTAATTTTTTCTCGTACTCCCAGCCACGACGTTCGGCCTGATCTTTCGCCATCTGTTCGTAGCGCTCGCCATCGGGTGCACCGGTTTCGATAAATGCTGCCCGAGTGTAATGAGCGCCCCATTCTCCCATCACCTCCATCAGATACTCGGCGTTGTCTTTGCCGTATTTTTCGACGTACTCATCGTAGCGATCGTCAATATCGGTCGCAAAACTTGCACCGAGGCTACCGCCATCGCCCTTCCGCTCCATGTAGTCCACGCTGTACCAATACGTACCCGGATGGGCGTTGAACTCCTCCAGATATCGCTTGTGTGACCCGAGATACAGCCCAATGCAATCGTGAACTCTCGAAATCACGAGAGGAATATCTCGGGCGACAAGATCGAGCGTCGAGGTACCGCAAATTCCATACACCAGGAGAATCGCATCGAAGTCGTCGGGCTTAATCGAGTCGATGTGGTTCTGCAACTGCTTGCGAAGCGTACCAGAGAACCGATGCAGCCCCTGATCGAGCATCTGCACTGAAATCGCAGACGGCACTGTTGCAGCGATCGAGTAGATCGGACGGGCAAGTGCCGAGCATGTCAATGCGACGTACTGACTCATGCGTATTGCTCGGCAACGTCCTGAGCGATTTCCGACCAAGTTGTCAGTACAGCCGGGTTGTTGAATGTTGTTTCAATTTCGCCAAGATTTAGATCGAGTATATTGTCGCCTGCAATGTCCATCGTCTGTGTCAGCCAGTCTCGCATCTCCTGTTCAGTCTGAACGTGGAGAGTGTCGGGATGACCGACTATTTCCATAACGAAATTACGTTCAAGCAACTCACTCGCAATCTTCACGTTCGTCCACGGCGAAATGTGGAACCGCCTCAAATTCGAAAGCTGGCTGATGATTGGAATTTTCGCCGTCAGGTCTTCGCATCCGTGATAGTAGATACGGTTCTCGCTTATGACCTTTGCCATTCGTTCGTGGTACGGCTGAACGAACTCTTCGTACATGGCGGGAGAAAGTCCACACATGCTCTGCGCGGCAATCGTTGCCCAACCCAGTGCCAGGCTATTCGTATTGGTGCCTTCAGGAACTTCTTCATAAGGCATGCGGTAGCCCCACGTCTGTTCCGAATCAATGGCTCCCATCGCTTCGCGTTCGAGGTGATACTCGATCGTAGCATCGGTGATGAAGTTCATTATGCGGTGCATGAAATCAGGCCGGTCGTAAACGCCGAATAACACCTGCTCCATGCCCATCAAACTGATCATCGTTTCAGTCGGAGCGTACGAGATTTCGTCGTAACGCAGCTTGATTGGCAGCCGATCACCCACTAGCTCTTTCGCCTGTTCAATACGTTCGAGCGTTGCTTCTTCATCGACCTGGTATCGAGGTCGTTTCAGTTTTTCCAGATCGTCCTCTGTAATGACGGTTGGCTCGACTGCGTATGCATTGCCCGGGCCACCTGTACGCCGTTCGTTGAATCCAAGCCCCCAGAGCCTCGCCGCCGATTTAGCGTCGAGTCCCTCGAAATCACCACCACCGCCGCCAGCCTCCGAGTCGTCGCCATCGGTTGTGGGCCTAACAGGATTGATCCAGACAGTTGGAACAAGCACTTCGTCATCAGGGATATGATCGTGCTTGTACAGTTTTTGCCGAAGCTGCAACTCGATATCAGCTTCAAGAGGGTCACTCGAAATACGGGTTTCCTGCGGGATTAATTCAGTCCAAGTAACCGGATTAGCGTTCGCTCCGTCGCCACGTTTCAGGCACACGTACACCGGCGTCTTTTCGACTTTTTCGAGTCGATTGTGGCGAGTCCACATGTTCTTCAATCCAACGTATCTAGGATCGTTTGCCGTCTCAGCCACTCTTGCGGAAAGATCAAGTAGATGATCCGGAGTGGGTTTGCTTCTCGACGCCTTCGTCACCATTAAATGAGTCCTCTCGAAACCGTTTGTGGTGGGGATAGTATACGGACGTTCTATCAAAAATCATTGATCGATCCGCCGATTACATGATCGATCTCAACCGGGCTCTAAATGCGTCAATCCGAACTCGTACGACGTCACCAACTCCTTTCAGTGCCCTGTTCTCGTTACGGCAGAGATAAAACTACGAAAACAGCTTGAATTCTGTGATAGGCCAGTAGACCGTCCAGGCGCGCCCGACGAACGAATCGGCGTCCACAAATCCCCAGTTGCGGGAGTCGACCGAAACTCGCCTGTTGTCGCCCAAAACGAAATACTCGCCGGGTGGTACCTGCACCGGGTAGTCGTCTTTGCGTCGAGCAGTTTTCACATCAACCCAATTAGTCTGTTCACCATTGACGAAAACCCAGGCTCCATCGAGATCGATCCAATCACCCGGCACTCCCACGATTCGCTTCACGAAATCGGTCTCAGATCCGGTCGGAGGGTGGAAGACAACAATGTCGCCTCGCTTTGGTCCACCAAACAGGTATTCCTCGGTACCGTACAGACTAAACGAAGACTGGGTATAGACGAATCGATTCACGAGCAACCGTTCGTTCTGAAGCAACGTCGGCTCCATCGAAGATCCCTCGATCCAGAAACTCTGTGTGGTTCCTTGAACTACAAGAAATATCACCACTGCTGTGATGATTGTCTCACCCGTATCTCGAAGTGCTGCCCGCATATTTCTCTGGTATCTGGGTGGGAATCTGTCGTTACCGATTGGTGAATTTTCGCTCGCAGCGAATATCGCAAATCACCCTCTTACAAATATAGCAAAACCGGTCTCAGTTCCCCGTAATCGCCAAGTAATGTTTCGGCTCTGCAATGCCGAAATTGTGGGCTGCGAGTAGCATTGAACCGCTCGTATTGAAGGCAGCAATTCAAATTGACCAGCTACGACGAACAGCGACTCATACAACTCACCCGTGATGGCGACTATGACGCGTTTAATCGACTCGTAATCGAATATCAGGACGCGGTGTTCGCAGTTGTGCTGCGTACGGTAAGAAACCGGGCTGCCGCCGAGGACATTACTCAGGACGCCTTCATTTCAGCATTTCGAAAGATTTCGAGTTATCGCGGTGGGATATTCAGAGCGTGGCTTTTCCGAATTGCCAAAAATTCTTCACTCGACTACCTGAGAAAAGTGGCGCGTCGGTCCGAGAAATCGATAGACGAAGACATCGTGTACTTCGCCGAAATCGTCAAGGACGATACCCAGGATCCGGTGGCCGATGCCCTGAATTCCGAATTAGCACGGCTTATCGAGCATTGTATGGGTAGCTTATCTGAGGATCATCGGTTCGCAATGGTGATGATCGATGTCGAGGGCTATCAGTACGACGAAGCCGCCGAGTCGGCTAGGGTCTCGATCGGCACGGTGAAGTCACGATTAAACCGTGCCAGAGCACGAATGCGTGACTGTGTTCAACAGGAACCGGAACTTTTACCCACCTCTTTGCGTCTATAAGACAAGGAGAAACAAAACAGAGTGGTTCTCAGGCTTCTAAATCGGCTCTTTGGCCGTACAGATTCGAGTGTTGACGAAGCAGTAAACGCTTACGTCGATGGGCTCGCGTCTCCCGACGAAATACAGCTCGTCGAAAGGATGATGCGAGAAGATTCCGCGCTCGAAAAAGACCTCACTACTCAACAGGGACTACGAGAAATTCTTACCAGGATCGATAGCATTGAAGCACCAAGATCATTTGCCATCACACCAGAAATGGTCGCAGTAGCTGAAGGTTCCGAATCGGGATTGTTCCGAATAGCTGAACTGTTCGCTCCTCAAAGGAAACTCGCACTCGCACCGGCGATCATCGCCGGAATCGCCGCACTCAGCGTGGCTCTTCTTACACTTGGCGACATCACAGGTGTTGTCGATCAATCTAGTTCTGGTAGCGATGATTCAGGTGTCGCTACTGTAGTAGCTGAATCAAGTGCCGCAGGGGCATCACGGGCTTTCACCAGTGAATCGGCTTCGGTCGGTGGTGGTGCGGCAGCAACAGATGCGCAATCTGCACCAGCACCAGAGATGGTTCTGAAAGCGGATACCCTTGCGGGTGATTCAGGTGGCACAGAAATAGCCGCTGATACGAGTTATGCTGTTGCAGCACCGAGTCTTGCGGCCGAAGCTCCCGCTGCACCCGGCGCTTATGATGATGGCAGCACCGATACTGCCTCGTCTCTTGTTTCGCCAGAAAAAGAGCTTGCGACAGAAAGCCGTCGCTCAAGTGCCCCTAAATCTGGTGTTCTCGATGAATCTAAGGATGAGGGCGCGGTACGAACCGAAAACGAGCCTGTCGACGAGGTCGCGAATACCGCAGTGGGCAGCCCAGATCATTTGTCACCCGAAGCTGAAGATGACGGCATATCACTACCGCTCTGGCAAATTCAACTTGCACTCGCCGCACTCGCAGTCATCGCAATCGGCTCCTGGGTCAGCCTACGTCGAACTCGCGGCGAATAGCCACCGCTCACTCCCAAGCCGCCACCCCAACCCACCCACATTGTCGTCCTGAACTCGATTCAGGATCAATTCCAACCTCTCCAGAACTTTCGATTTAGAAGATCGCAGTCGGATGCATCGAAAGTCCTGCGCTGACCTGCCGTCCTTCGAGTGTCTCAGGATGTCATTTTTGTGTCGTTGGTTTTTGAAGATTACGCACTTCGCCATATTCCGATGGAACAAATCCACGCCTGCTTACGTCAATACTTATAACAACGGTAAACCAATCAATGGTTCGTCGAAAAGGTAGCTCCGAAAAGGTGGAATTCAACAGTGAATCCCGCCCCATTAAGCAAAAGGAAATAGTCATGAGCAATATCAAGATTCGAAAGCCCACCACATGGCTGCTTGTGGCAGTCGCCGGTATTTTTTCGTTAGCAACAGTCGCATGCGCCGAAATCAAGACCGAAGATCAGGTTGATGGCAACACTGACACGCCCGCCATCGGCGCACCCGCCCACGTAATAGGCAACGTTGGTGAAAGCTCAACACAGTCGTTCCCAGCAGGCAACAGCGAGATTGCTGCTTCCGGGTCCGGTGTTCCGGCGATCGAAGCGTATCCGGTTAGCTCAGGCACAGATTACGGCTACTCACAGTCATACAACCCGCAGGTAGGTGCCACGAATTCAGGTATCTGGGTAACCGGTCAATCGACAATGGAAATCCCTGCCGATATTGCACAGGTCTCGATCGGTGTGGAATCACGCGAAACCACAGTTGCCGAAGCAAGGCAGAGCGCAGCAGAGGTGATGGAGAGTGTGCTGAACGCAATCAAGGAACACGGTGTTTCTGAAGATGACATCGTGACCACAAACTTCAACATCTACCCGCAAACGGTCTGGATTGAGGTTTCTGACTCGCTCGGTCGACACAGTGAACCCCGCATTACGGGATACACGGTCACCAACACTGTTCAAGTTACCGTTCATGATATCGACAACCTGAGCCCGGTGATCGACAACGCAGCCACAGCCGGTGGCGACCTGATCAGGATCAACTCGATCCAGTTCACAGTCGACGATTCATCGGTTTTTGGTGAGCAGATTCGACAGCAGGCTGCAGCCGACGCACTGGTGAAAGCTGATATCTACGCCAGAGCGATGGGTGTAACCCTCGGTCAACTGATCTACCTGACAGAAATCGGTAGCTCGGTTCCGATGGCACGATCGAACGACATGATGATGGAATCCGCCGCAATGGACGGTGGATTCAAGTCCTCGCCGATCTCGGTTGGCGACGTGAATCTCTCTGTCACAGTACAGGCAGTCTTCGCAATCGCCGGATAGACCAGATTCTCTATCACACGATAAAGAGCGGATTTCTCTTCCCCTGGAGGAGGGTCCGCTCTTTTTTCGTAAACCCTGCGCGATCAACGCCCGCACTCCACGCCCAGCCCTTACAATCTCGTAGTCAGCCAACTACAGCAGTGCAAGGAAAGTTCGCATGGTCCTTAGTGACCGATCGATAAGGGAAGCTATTGAATCCGGAAAAATCGGGATCGAACCCTATTCCGACCGGGACGTTCAGCCGGCAAGTGTCGACTTCCACCTAGCGAACAAGATTTTGGTATTTCGTAACTCCACATTGCCATACATCGATCTTAGGAAGGAAGTCCCGAATCTCACCGATGAAGTGATCATCAAAGACGATGAACCGTTCATGCTGCATCCGGGCGAATTCGTACTTGGTAGCACGCTCGAAAAGCTGAGCCTGGCGAACGATCTGGTCGCCCGGATCGAAGGCAAGAGCTCCCTCGGCAGACTCGGGCTCATGATCCACTCCACCGCGGGATTTATCGACCCTGGATGGTCAGGCAATCTCACTCTTGAATTGGCAAATGTCTCTCGCCTGCCCATTACCCTACATTTCGGAATGCGTATCGGCCAGATTTCCTTCCAGCAGATGACCACCGAGGTCGATCGACCGTACGGATCGAAAGAACTCAGCAGCAGATACCAGGGTCAAGAATCACCAACTGCAAGCCGAGCACATCTCGATTTCGATAATCACATCAAGCGTTCTTAACCACTCTTGAGGTATCGCAATTCCTAACTCACTCAGCAATCCGCTCGAACGCGCATTCGAACTTGCAGAGCAAGCTATGGGTGGTGTTGCGCCGCGACCACCCGTAGGAGCGGTTGTCGTTCGAGATGGCGAAATCATGGGTGAGGGTACGGTAGAGCCACGACCGGGTCGACACGCCGAACCGATCGCACTCGCTCAGGCAGGTGCTCGTTCGAAGGGCGCAACGCTCTACTCTACGCTCGAGCCTCACGCGTTTCAGGGCGTTGCCCCACCCTGCACCGATGCAATTATCGAAGCTGGTATCGCCAAACTCGTGTCGCCTCTCGAAGATCCCAATCCAAGCGTCTCGGGGAACGGATTTCGCCAGCTAAAGGCGGCGGGCATCGACGTAGTGCGAGAATCTTCCACTGACCAACTCAAACACGCCGAGCTACTCATAGAAGGTTTCGCTCATCATCTGAAAACCAGACGTCCGTTGGTAGCGCTAAAACTGGCATCGAGCCTGGACGGCAAGATCGCTACTCGAACAGGTGAATCCCAGTGGATCACGAACGAGTCGTCACGAGCAAGAGTTCACCAGATGCGTCATCGCACCGATGCTCTGGTAACCGGTATCGGAACAGTCCTTTCAGATAAACCAAGACTCACCGCCAGGGACTCGAGTGGGAATGCAACCGGCCATCCCCTTTTACGGGTTGTCGTCGACACACACGGACGTTTACCTGCCGATGCGCCGATGCTGCAAGAGCCCGGCGAGGTGCTGTGGATTGTTGGCGAAGGTGTTGATGCCAGTCCACCGACCGACTTGGTATCGATTCATAATGCCGGTCTGGTCGGCGGAAAAATCGATCTCAATGAGGTAGTAGAACTTCTGGGATCACGCGGACTGCACAATGCGATGATCGAGGCAGGCGCGGGTCTTGCGGGAGCGTTTGTCGAAGCCGAATTGGTAGACAAAGTAGCGACGTTTATCGCCCCGAAAATCATCGGTGGTGACGACGCCCCGGGTCCGCTTTCGGGCTCCGGTGCGGCATCGCTAAAGAACGCACTAACTCTCAAAAATCTCACCCACACGGTCATTGACGGCGATATTCTGGTTGAGGGCTACGTTTCGAAGGTCGAGTAACCACTGTTCACGCAAGAACGGATCACTCGATCGCACAGGCACAAACGAAAAATGTTTTCAGGAATAATCGAAGAAGTCGGAACCGTCGAGTCATACGACGGTGAAATACTGGTCATCCGCGCCAATCAGGTGCTGGACGATCTGAAGATATCTGAATCGATCATGGTTGCAGGAGCCTGCCTGACTGTCACTGCGCTCTCAAAAGCCGATTCGACATTTACCGTCGACACCGTTCCCGAAACCCGCACGCGGACGAACTTCGGCGATCTGGTTGCTGGAAATAAAGTGAATCTCGAACGGTCGCTCCGATTTGGCGATCGCGTTGGTGGTCACATGGTGCAGGGCCATGTCGATGGTGTTGGCAGCATTCGCTCGGTCACCGAAGATGGCAACTCACGAATAATCGTTATTGAAGCTCCCGCGAATATAATTGAGAACATCGTCGAGAAAGGATTCATCACGGTCGATGGAACCAGCCTGACGGTTGTCGATCGCAATCCCGATAGTTTTAGCATCGCAATTATTCCCTTCACACTCGATCACACAACGCTAAACGAGCGGCCCGAAGGCTCGAAGGTCAATCTCGAAGCCGATGTCACAGCAAAGTACGTGGCGAACCTCGTCGAGCCATATCTGGACAATCTCCTGAAATAACACTGTGAACAACATGACGACCAATCCACACATCCCCGACGCTGTCGACGATCAAGCAATCGAATCGGTCGAACGTGCGATCGAGCAGATAAAAACGGGTGGAATAGTGATTCTTGTCGATGACGAGGATCGCGAGAACGAAGGCGACATGGTGATGGCGGCGCAAGATGCGACGCCGGAGAACATTACGCTCATGGCAAACGAGGCTCGTGGGCTTATTTGCACCCCGATGCTCGGACAAGATCTCGATCGACTCAACTTGCCGATGCAGGTGAACAAAAACACCTCCGAGCACGGTACGGCATTCACGGTGACTGTGGACGCCAAGTTTGGAATTACGACTGGTATTTCGTCAGCAGACAGGGCGCACACGATTCAACTTCTCGCCGAAGAAGAAACTTCTCCCGCCAACTTCGTGCAACCGGGTCACGTGTTCCCGCTTCGATACGAAGAAGGTGGCGTCCTGGTGAGGGCGGGTCACACCGAAGGATCGGTAGATCTGATCCGATCGGCAGGCAAGCATCCTGCCGCGGTTGTTTGCGAAATATTGAACGAAGACGGCACCATGGCGCGCCGTCCACAGCTTGAAGAAACTGCAAAAAAATACAACTTCCCGATCGTAACTATTGCAAAC
>CAJXEJ010000052.1 GCA_913052475.1 uncultured Dehalococcoidia bacterium | reverse complement strand
AAAATCGGGAACGTCGAAGAAGTAGCGGCACTCGAAAATATTCTTGCCGAAGCGGAAAAAAGCGCCGGTGTCACCGTTGGTCGCACGACGATTCTGCCCTGGTTGGAAACCGCCGAAGCAGTACTGAACGCTTACCAGATCTGCCGTTCCACCGACCGAATTCGATGGACGGCTTTTGGTGCCGAAGATTTTTCCGCCGATATGGGCATCAGCAGAACCGTTGATGAAACCAAACCAAATGCATCAACTGCGAACGAGCCGGGACTCGCCTACCCTCGATCAGCAGTAGCAATCGCTGCCCGTGCTGCCGGGGTCCACGCCCTCGACACACCGTTCATAAAATTCAGAGATCCCGAGGGATTGCGAGCAGAAGCGATGCTTGCCAAATCGATCGGCTACAAAGGCAAACTTGCAATTCATCCTGCGCAGGTCGAAATTATTGAATCAGTGTTCATGCCGACCGAATCTGAAATCGAACGCGCCCGTCGCGTCCTTGAAGTAGCTGCAAAAGCAGAGGCAGATGGACGAGGTTCCGTATCACTCGACGGTGGAATGATCGATATGCCAGTGATATTACGGGCGCAAAATGTACTTCAGGATGCTGGAATCTCGGAATAACGAATTCACGCACTAGCTAACCACTAAAAGGGACACAGGAAACGAACCGAATGAGCAACGGACGATTTTTTGAAGATTTCGAAGTTGGCGAAGTAATCAAGCACTGGCCGGGACGAACCATTTCCGAAACCGACAACGCATGGTTCTCTTTGCTGACCCAGAATCAACATCCGGTTCACATCGATGCCAACTACGCTAAGAACACCCAGCACGGTCAAAATCTCGTCAATGGTCTGCTCGTGTTGTCAGTCGCCATAGGTCAAACAGTCGCTGACATTTCACTGCGCGGTATCGCCAACCTCGACTACGAATCAGTTACACACAATGGCCCTACGTTCCACGGCGATACTATCTATACAACCTCGACAATCCTCGGTCTTCGAGAAACCTCAAAAGGCGACCGCGGTGTGGTCTATCTCGAAACCGAAGTAACGAACCAGCGCGAAGAGAGAATCATGACGGTTCGTCGACACGTGTTGATCCCCAAGCGGAATCACTCCACTCTCGGCGAAGGCAAGCTGTAGCACGAGGCGGAATCGCACATTGCCTGAATTACCGAAGGAATCATCAGACCGAAAAGGGCCGCTTCATGGCATCCGTGTTCTGACGATATCTCAATTCGGCGCAGGCCCCTTCGCAACTCTTAACCTCGCCGACCTCGGTGCGGAAGTTATCAAGATCGAGGATCCAACTACCGGAGGTGACGTAGCCCGATACGTCCCCCCAACAACGAACGACGCTGATTCGCTCTACTTCCAGTCGTTCAACAGGGGCAAGAAATCGATCGCCATAGATCTCCGCGATCCAGACGGCGTAAACGTTTTTCACCGACTAGTCGAAAAATCGGACGCGGTTTTCAATAATCTTCGCGGCGACCTTCCTGAAAAGCTCGGGCTTACCTACGAAACCCTGCGCGATTTGAACCCCGAAATCGTCACGTGCTCACTTTCCGGATTTGGGCGTACAGGCCCTCGCGCTTCAGAACCGGGTTATGACCCCATCATGCAGGCGATGGCTGGCTATATGGCCATTACAGGCGAGCCAGGCGGGCCTCCGGGAAAAGCCGGGGTATCGATTATCGACTTCGCTGGAGGGTATGCCGCTTCGTTGGGTTTGGTAGCGGCGTTACTGGAAGCAAGAACTACCGGTGTTGGCAGAGACGTTGATGTGAGCCTTCTCGATACCGCCGTTTCGATGCTGACGTATTTCGCATCCTGGCAGCTAAACAGCGATTGGCAGCCCGCTCGCACTGCCAACTCGTCACACCAAACACTCGTTCCCGCCCAGAACTTCCAGACCAGCGACAGCTGGATAAACGTGTTTTGCGCCAAAGAGTATTTTTGGAAAACGTTTGCCGAGTTGATCGGCATGCCCGAGTTGACTACTGACGAACGGTTCGCTTCGTTCGCTTCTCGATACGACAATCGCGAAACGCTGCTACCGATTCTCTCGAAACGACTGCTTGAGAAGACAAACGCCGAATGGCTTGCACTTTTCCGGGGCAAGGTGCCATCTGGGCCGGTCAACTCGATTCAGCAAGCGTTCGAGGACGAACAGATCGAAGCTCGCGGGCTCGTCATCAAGGTCGATCATCCGGCATACGGCCCGATCCAGCAGGTCGTATCACCAATCACCACCGCAGGTTCCAATCAAGCTACAACTCCCGGTCCTGCCCTCGGTCAACACACCGACGAGTTGCTAAGCGATCTTTTATCGCTCGATGAGAACGAGATCAAACGTCTGCGACAGAATGGTGCGGTTGGCTAGTTTTGAGTAAAACCAGTTTCCTATTACCGGCACGTCTGCCATTAGAATGGATTCAGTGCCCCCGTAGCTCAACTGGATAGAGCAACAGGTTTCTACCCTGTAGGTTGCGGGTTCGAGTCCCTCCGGGGGTGCCATATTCCACCTTTTACTCAGATCGATCGTGCAAGCGGTCGCCAATAGAAAAAGCCCTCGGTATCGAGGGCTTTTTACTTACTACGAGATTTGAACTAAGAAGCTCGGCGCGAGCGGTGAGTGAACTCATCGTGTTCAATCGACGAACGGTCATCCCATACTGGTCCTTTACAGCCCGTTTCCTAGCTTCCAAAGACGCTCGCGCTTGAACCAATCGACTCGCTTCGTTGTCAAAATCTTTGCTGAACTCAGCGATGCGATCACGAGTGGTTTGTGCCATGTTACGAAGTCGAGCTGCTCCAGCACCACTACCTGACATAGCCGCTCGTACTGCAGCGTCTTGAGCTTCGGTTACGAGATCACATACGACTCGACTGTTCTTCGAGAGCGATCTCCAGAGCATCGACAGCTACCTGCAACTGGCCGACTTCTTCTTCGATTACCGCCAACTCTTTTCGAAGATCATCAACATCCTGGGCGTAAGTCTGAATCTTGATCGCAATCTTCGATACGGGGCTTCCTCAAATGCGATGGTGACGATTACCCACCGAAAACAAACCTTTTGGTCCATTTCGCCAAAATTCACATTTCTCCATAAAGTCTTGACATCTCTGAAGTACAACTTAGATAGAGTAATTTCGATCTCACTGAAAACAACCTGATCTGCACGGGTCACAAGGACACAGAAAAATGCTCAAACGCTGGGTTCCCGCAAGTTTTGTCGCCGTTGCAATGGCACTGGCCCTCGCAGGAGGAGCGGCTCTGGCATTCGGCGGTGGAAACGATTCACACCGCACAGATGTTTTTGAACGTGCCGCAGAAATCCTGGGGATTTCCTCCTCAGAATTACAAAGCGCGCACGATCAGGCAAAACGTGAGGAGCAAGATGCTCAACTCGCGACTATTGTCGAACAACTGGTCGCCGGAGAAGTGATCGATCAAGCCGAAGCCGACAGCTTCACAGCATGGATCGCTGATCGCCCCGATGCAGCGAACGAGGCTTTGTTCTCACAACTAACCGGCTCGGTTTTCGGACCAACACCGTTCGGCGGAAAGAAAATTAAGATCCACCGATTCCCACATGAAGGTAGTGACAAACACACCGACCGTATGGCTGAAATCCTCGGAATCGATCCGCTGTCCCTTGCAGACGCACTAAAAGACGGTGAGACAGATCTCGCAGAGACAACGCGCCTTGAACGAGTACATGCTGCAATCGACGATCTCCTTGAAAATGCTGCGATAACCGCCGCCGATGCGACCGAACTTCACAGTTGGGTCGATGCAACACCGCAGTGGCTGCTCGATCTGGATGTCTCGGAGCGCATGCTTAAGGGTTTTGGTCTTTTCTCAGATAAGCGGGGTGAAATGGACTGGCTGAAACGGCTCCCATTCGGACCTGATCATTTCGGCAAAGGTGATGGCGACTTCCGGTTTGAATTCCGTGGCCCGGAAGGCCATTTCGAATTCGGACCTGACGACAAAGATTTCCCATTCGGTGAGCACGGCCTTAAAGATCTGTTCGAACAGTTTGATCTGGAAAAGTTCGAGGATCTCGAAAACCTCGACGATCTGAAAGGATTGTTCGACCGCTTTGAGGGATTCCGTTACTTCGAGCACCCGTTCGAGTTGCCTGAAGAGCCGACAGAAACACCCGACTCTGAGGCGACATCAGCCTAGGCTGTTGCCCTTCAACGAATATCATTCATCACGATGGCTCCCACCGAACAACACACAGAAGTAACCGCACTGGTCGTCGAAGATGACAAGCCGGTTTCTCAACTGATTCGCTTATATCTTGCCCAGGCCGGGTACAGAGTTCTTGCGGCTGAAGACGGACTCTCAGGGCTGCAGATGGCGCTTGAGGATTCTCCCGACATCGTGTTGCTCGATCTGAACTTACCCGGCATGGACGGAATCGAGGTGTGCCAGAACGTCAGAAAGCAGTCCGAGGTTCCGATCATCATGGTGACTGCTCGGGTCGAAGAAGATGATCGTCTGACAGGGCTTGATCTCGGCGCTGACGATTACGTTTCGAAGCCGTTTAGCCCGCGGGAATTGGTCGCACGCGTGAACGCCGTCTTGCGACGAACCTACAAAGCTGTTGAAAAGCGTGAAACGGCGGGAAGCCAGGTAAACGCCGGTGACGTTGCAATCGATCTTGATCGACGCTCCGCAACGGTGTTGGGTGATGAAATCGAACTAACGCCGACTGAATTCCGCCTGTTGGCGTACTTCATTGAGGGGCAAGGTCGAACCGTCTCCCGAGAGCAGATCATCGAGAACGTGTTTGGCTACGATTTTTCCGGATATGACCGGACTGTCGACACCCACGTTTCGAATCTCAGGAAAAAGCTGGAAGCGGCGAATCCAGACAAACAGCACTTGAAGACCATGTACGGAGTTGGGTACAAATTTGCCGCTTAGATGGTTTTTCGGTCTGCAGGGAAGACTCACACTCGGATTCGCTCTTGTGTTGGCGCTGTCCATAACGGCCGTCAGCGCTTATTCGGCATACGCCACTCGAATTGAAACCGAACGCTTTGCAGCCGAAATTGAGCTTGCTCGTGCCGAACGTGCCGAACAGTTGGTGAAAGACACATTTGAAGCGAATGAGGACTGGGACGAAGTTCAGTACGCAGTCCAGCAGGTAGGAAACCTGTTCGGCTGGCGTGTTGCATTTGAAACTGGCGACGGAATTATCGTTGCTGACTCGCACGAGCTGGTGCGAGACGCTCAGGGTTTGTTTGAAACCTTCGCCGAACGATTCAATACTCCGACCCAGTTCACAAAACGACCCGTAGTCGTAAATGGTGAATTGATCGGTTATATGCTGGTGGACGAACGACCCAGCCGAAAAGAACGTCCGCTATCGATGCGTGAGTTCTATTCGTCACCCCTTGCCCATTTGCTAAGTGAAGGTGGACCTGAACGGGGGCCTGAACGAATGGGCGACCGCTCAATCCAAAAACCGCCACCTCCACCCACTCCAATCGCCTCAGAAACGACCGAGACTCTGGTGGCAGAAGTGCTCGAATATGTCGATCCGCCGCTGAGCAATCTGCAATCGTCATTCCAGAGGTCATTATTGGTAGCTGGTATCGCGGCTGGTATCGCAGGTCTACTTATCGTGATGCTGCTAACACGCCAGGCTCTTGCACCAGTCCGAAGTCTCACGGCAGCTGCCAGTAATCTCGGCGCAGGTGATCTGAGTCAACGCGTTCCCGCAAGTGGAACTGACGATATCGGGAATCTCGCAAAAACATTCAACACAATGGCGAGTGATCTCGAACTCGCTGTCGACCAGCGTCGCCAACTTACAGCCGATGTAGCGCATGAGCTTCGTACGCCTCTGACGAATATTCAGGGTTATCTCGAGGCGATCAAAGATGGAGTCGTGAATGCCGACGAGGAAACGATCAACACACTCCACACTCAGACAATCCACCTTGCAAATCTAATCGAAGACCTACGAATTCTGGCAATTGCCGACGCCGGTGCGCTCGCACTGAACAAATCTCACGGATCGCTGACACCCGTTATCGAAGACTCCGTGACGCATTTCAAACAACGAGCACGTGAACGCAATATTGATTTGAACTTCTCGACCGGTGGTGCGGAAGCAGTCATAGATTTTGATGAGACTCGAATCAGGCAAATCGTGTCTAATCTAGTTGAAAACGCCCTAACCCACACGCCAAATAATGGACAGATCGACGTGGCTCTGGTTGGCGACGGCAATGGGGTGGCTCTATCGATCACAGATTCTGGAACTGGGATTTCAGAGACCGATTTACCACGAATATTCGATCAGTTTTACCGAGCTGATCAAAGCCGAAACCGAGCCACCGGTGGCGCAGGGCTCGGACTCACGATCGTCAAACGATTGGTCGAAGCGCACGGTGGTGAAATTTCCGCAAAGAGCGATCCGGGTCAAGGGACGACATTCCGTGTCTTCCTCCCTACCAGCCGGATCTGACCGCAATCGACGTCACAACGCAACAAGCATCGATTTATCCAAACGAAAACTCTCAATCAATTTCTGGTGGAGCCTGCTCTATCCAAACAACAAACAATGTCGAATCAACAATCAGAAATACGAAAAAAGAACTCGCACAGACAAAAAGGGCTTTCAGGAATGCCGGTTATTAAGCTCGGTGTGTTCATCGTTGTTGCGACCGCAATTGCCGCCGCAACCTACTTCGGTACCCAGAAATTTCTTCTGGGCGACGACGATGAAACCGACGATCGCCGTGCCGTTGCCGTACAGCGTGGCACCCTGCTTGACGAAGTCACCGCAACCGGCTCCGTTTCGTTCCCTGAACTGGAAAGCCTGCGATTCGATATCTCAGGAACCGTGGCTGAAATTCTCGTCGAAGAAGGCGATTCCGTAACCGCCGATCAACCACTTATCCTCCTCGACGATGTGACTATCTCAGCCCTCGAATCGGCTGTGGCGAACTCTGAACTTGCCCTACAGAACGCCGGGGAGGATCTCGCCGAATTGCTCAGCGGGGCGACCAGTCTCGAAAGCGCTATTGCCGAGTCGAACCTCGCCGACGCAAGAGTCGCCTCAATGAACGCCGAGGAAGATCTCGCCGAGTTGCTCAGCGGTGCGACCACTCTCGAAAGCGCTATTGCCGAGTCGAACCTCGCCGACGCAAGAGTCGCCTCGATGAACGCCGCGTCCGCACTTGCCGAATTCACCTCAAAGAACGGTGGCGATAGCCCCGCAACCGCAGACGCCAAAGATGAACTCACTGACGCAAACGAAGCTCATGCCGATGCCATCGCAGCAGCCGAAGATGTAGCAGAAACCCAGGATGAACTTGTCGAAGCCGCACAGGAGGCCTACGACGATTCGGTAGTGGCGTATTCCGATCAGATCACGGGTTGGTTTGGAGCCAGCGTTTCTGAGGAAGATCGTACGCTATCTCCCACTGCGCTCATCGAAAAGTGGGGATTCACTGTCGACGAGATAATCACCGAGTCGACAGCACTCATCGATAGCCCCCCTGACGATCTCGCAACACCCTGGAATGAATCCGTGGCCTGGGTATGGACTCACCTCACGCCGTATCCAATCTTGACCAATTGTGACGCCACATCGTTCACCGCACGATGCCCGAGTGCTGAAATCGATGAAGCGTGGGACGTGAAAGTTGCAGCAGAGGAATCGTTGGTTGAAGTCATTGACGATGCCACAGCTTCAGCCAAAGCCCAGCAGGTGTTGATCGATGCCGCTCAGAACGTTGTCAAAGCCGCCGCCGAGGATGTAGTCGACACGATCAACGACACCGAAATCAATGCGCTAGCAGCTACTCTGGCAGAAAAATTCGAACTCGAAAAAGACGCAGAATCGACAGTCGCTGAACTGAATGATCTCGATTCGATTAACGACACCGAAATCAATGCGTTAGCAGCTACTCTGGCAGAAAAAATCGAACTCGAAAAAGACGCAGAATCAACAGTCGCTGAACTGAACGATCTCGATTCGCTACAGATCAAACTCGCCACGGCAGCGGTGAACGAGGCGAACGCTACTCTCAATAACGCAAAAGCCGAACTTGCCGCCGCCAACCTCAACGCTCCATTCAATGGTGTTATTACCTCTATCTCAGTTGAGATTGGTGATCCGGTCAATCGAACGACACCGACAATCGACATCCTCGATCCCAGCATCGTGGTAGTGGACGGCAGTATCGACGAAATCGATGTTCTCTCGGTCAAAGTCGGCGATGCAGTCACCGTGACACTCGACGCACTGCCCGATCAGCCACTCGAAGGTGTTGTTGATGAGATCGGAGACGGTGTAAACCAGCAAGGCGTCATCGAATTCCCGCTCACTGTTGCACTTACACCGCCTGACGACATCGAACTAATCGAGGGGCTAAGTGCAACCGCCACAATCGTCTTAAACCAGATCGACAACGCACTGTTGGTCCCGCTTCAGGCTGTCGGTGGGAGCTTCTTTCAGGCGACCGTCGACATAGTTACCCCAGACGGATTCGTCACGACCAATATTGAACTTGGCGCAAGTGATGACTTCTGGGTAATCGCTGAATCCGGTATTTCGGAAGGACAGGAAGTTCTGATGGCGGTCGCCAAATCAGTCGATCCGTTCCAACAGCTATTCGGTGCTGGCGGCGGTGCAATAAGAATCCCAGGCGGGGCCGCTCCCGGTCCTGGCGGTGGAGGTCGAGGCGGAGTTGGTGGAGGTCCCCAATGACCTCGGGCACTCCGACTCCCGTAATAGAACTCACGAACGTCTCCCGTGAATTTCAGCTCGGTACACATAGTGTCAGAGCACTCGATGGAATCAGTTTGACCATCCAGCTGGGCGAGATGGTTGCGATCATAGGTCCCTCGGGATCAGGTAAATCGACGCTGATGAACACCCTCGGCTGTCTCGATCAGCCTTCCTCGGGAGTGTTCGTCCTCAACGGGCAGAATGTGTCAGATTTATCTGACAACCAACTCGCGGAAACCCGATCTCATCAGCTTGGATTCGTTTTTCAGAGCTACAACTTGCTACCCCGAGAGACTGCGCTTAGTAACGTAGAACTCCCTCTCAAATATTCAGGCGGGATAAAGGGAAAAGACCGCAGAGCTGCAGCTCGAGCAGCACTCGATCGAGTCGGGCTTTCCGAGCGATACGATCACCGCCCGATGCAGATGTCAGGTGGTGAACAGCAGCGAGTGGCCATCGCCCGTGCACTGGTTAGAAATCCGGAACTCATCCTCGCCGATGAACCAACTGGCAATCTGGATTCAAAGTCCAGTGCAGAAGTGATCGAAATGTTGCGGTCGCTCAATGAAGATGACGGAAAAACGATCGTCGTCGTCACCCACGATCCCGAAGTCGCCGAGGCAGCAAAACGAATCATCGCTTTTCGAGACGGCCAAATCGTCGAGGATCGCCCGATTGATCACCCGACCGACTCTGTCACCGATGAAACGAATGAGAACGCAGAATGAATCCCGGTCTTCTCATCTCAACCGCATTCGGATCGGTAGGAGCGAACAAGCTTCGAGCCGGTCTCACGCTGCTCGGAATCGTAATCGGTGTTTCGTCAGTCATCGCCATGATGGCAGTAGGCAGAGGTGCGCAGATCTCGGTCACTTCTCGTATATCTGAGTTGGGAACGGATCTCATTACGGTTAGTCCAGGTGCTCAAGCGCTTCGATTCGCGTTCTTTGGCGGGGGCGGCAACTCCGACGTTCTTTCTCTTGAAGATGCGCTATCACTCAAGGATGACGTCTTTGCCCCAGATGTCCGACTGGTTGCCCCAGAGAACTCGTTCTCTGGTTCGGCAGTTGTTGGTTCTGAAAGCACTTTCGTGAACGGAGTTGGGATCACTGCCGAATATCTCGAAGCAAGAAACTTGTCGATCGCTTCGGGTCGAAATATCACGAATGCAGATGTTGAAAATATCGCGTTAGTTGCTGTTCTCGGATCAGAAGTCAGCGAAACCCTGTTCGGCCAACGCAATCCGGTCGGTGCCACCCTAAAAATCTCCAGCAGAGAGTTCACCGTAGTCGGCGTGTTAGACAGCCAAGAAGGAACGATTTTCAATCCCGACAATTCTATTCTCGTTCCGATCAACACAGCTCACTATCGACTCAACAACGGCACAGGATTGTTCAATTCGATCTCTCTGGGATCGATCAACGTACTGGCAAGTTCCGAAGATACTGTCGACGACGCCCGCACCGATGTTTCGACGGTACTTCGACTTCGACATGAGCTGGCCGCTGATGAAGATGATGATTTCCTGATCACAACCCAGCAAGACACGATTGAAACCCTCGAAGGTACTCAGGGAACGTTCGTAATACTGCTTGGTTCAATCGCCGGGATATCGCTCCTCGTCGGCGGAATTGGCGTGATGAACATCATGCTGGTCTCGGTTACGGAGCGAACTCGAGAGATCGGTATACGACGTGCGGTAGGCGCAAAACGACGCGACATCCTCTTCCAGTTCGTGGCAGAGGCGATCTTGATGACGTTTGCGGGCGGTATTTTGGGTGTGCTCGCCGGATGGGCAATCGCCTACTTCGGCAACGGTGCAACGGTAGATGGTGACATCATAGAAACTGTGATCGAAACTCATATCGCAATAATCGCACTCGGAGTTTCGGTTGCCGTAGGACTGTTCTTCGGGATTTACCCCGCGGTTCGAGCAGCGTCGTTGAATCCAATCGAAGCGCTCAGGCACGAATAGAGGAATCTTTCGCATTGAAAATCGTTGTCGCTCTGGCCGTCTTCATCGGGCTAGCTACTGGTGTTGGCTTCACGGTACTTCAGGACAATCGAGACTCATCCGGCAGTTCAGGTTCCCGTATCAATACAGCACAGCCAGCCGCTGATCCACGAAAAGATCTACCGGTGGAAGTCTTGAAATCGCTCCCCGATGAAGAACTTGCCGAAATCTTTCCCGAAAAAGCCGAGGCCATTCTGGTTCCCGAATCTGTCAAGCAATTCACATCGAGCGGTGGGCAATACGACGACCCGGAATATCTTCGAGCGTTACTTCAGAAGCTGGGTGCCGACCCTCCTGCCGACGCAACCACGAAGCAACTGCAAGATATGCTCGCTCAACTTAAGGGCGACGACACCACTTCCTCGGGAAAATAACTTGAGCAACCCAATTGAGCTAGTCGCTTTCGATCTTGGCAACGTTCTGTGTAGCGTCGACGAGCACCCGGTAGCGAACGAACTAGCCACGCGTTCAGGCCACCTCGTCGAAGAAGTGTTCGAAACGATTTTCGGAAGAGCACGCAAAGCACTCTTCGAAAGCGGTCAGATAACGTTTTCTGAGCATGCCGAGCGAGCAATCGGCGTCCTTGGACTCGATATGTCGATCAGCGATTTCACCGATCTCTACAACAGCGTTCTCATTCCGTCTGGAGAAATGTTCCCCCTCGTCGAACGAATAGCAGAACGGCACCGCATCGCACTCGTATCAAACACAAGCGAGCCCCACTGGAAGG
>CAJXEJ010000051.1 GCA_913052475.1 uncultured Dehalococcoidia bacterium | reverse complement strand
GCCGGTGCCGCCGGTGCCAAAGGTGCCGCCGGTTCTGAAGGTGCCGCCGGTTCTAAAGGTGCCGCCGGTGGAGCAGCTGCAACAGCTGCCCCTGCCGCGACGGTAGCTCAAGCTGCAGCAGAGGCCACGACGGCACCTGCGGCAAGCACGGGCGGCCCAGAAGGCACAATCGTTCGGGCCTTCCGAACTCTTGAGTCTGTATACGGTATTGGTTACGTCGGTCCTTACCGAGGATCAGCCACTAACCAAATCGGTGGAATTGAAGAAGCTCTTTTCAACTTCCAGAACGGTAACCCGATGACCCCGTTCCTCGTGGAAGACTGGGACATCGACGACGCTGGTACTCGAGCCTCCATGACACTCAGAAAAGGTCTGAAGTGGCAGAGTCCCATTGGCTATGAAGACAAGGACTTTGGCGAACTTAACGCCGCAGAACTCGTCGAGTGGTTCAACCGCTCTAACGCAACAACGAACCCCGAATCCACATATGGTGACGGTGGTGACTTTGCTGCGATCTTCCTTGAAGCCAAAGCAGTTGACGATTACACCGTTGAAATTGGTCTTGTAACCCCTGTTTACTACTGTCTCCCGGTTTCGCAGTTCGGTTGTCTTTCAGCCGCACGTGGCGTTCACAAAGTAACGTCAGCCGACACTGAGGGCATTGACTGGGCACGATCCCACCACATCGGTACTGGTCCCTACGTACAGGGCGCCTGCACACCGGGTGACCGCTGCACGATGCACGCACTCGACAGCCACTGGCGACAGGTTGGTAACGTTGCTGAAATCACAGGAATTCAGGTTCCTGAAGCAACAACCCAGATTGCCATGCTGAAGAACGGTGCTATCGACATGACTGAGCTTGACTACAAGCTCCTCCCGGATGTTGTTGCCGATGGCTTCACATTCCTTGAGACGATGCCTGGTGGTTACGTTGGTCAGTCGATTTTGTTCCCAGGAAACCTCTGGGAGCACAGCCACGCACGAACGGCAGAGCCGCTTGAGCCGTGGGCCGGCCCTACTCTTGAAACCGACCGCCCTTGGATCGGTAACCCGTGGGGTCACGCTGGTGATACATGTACCGACGGCGACGGAGATGGCCACGAAAAATGTGGTAACGCTCCTTACACGGACACAGACAACCCGGACGGCATGGACGACATGGAACAGGCTCGACTCGTTCGACTTGCTCTTTCGACTGCCATCGATCGTGGTGCCATCAACGACACACTGTTGAACGGTATCGGTACTCCGATTTACTCTGAGTACATGGGTCCTGAGTACCCAGGCTGGGATGCTTCACGCACCACCGGTTGCTGGGACTGGATCGGCAACACGATTACTTGCGAAGGTACTGTGCAAGATGTTCCGTGGAAGATAGCTGATGGCGACCTCGACGCTGCTGGCGCACTTCTCGACGAAGCGGGTTACCCGCTAGTTGATGAAAAACGTCAGGGCTTCGAGAAGATCACGCTTCAGGCTTACTCAGCAGAAGCAGGCCCTGTTGGTCTTGAAGTTGCTGACACCGTTATGTCTGACTGGGCCCGTCTCGGTATCGAGATCGACGGTCTTGTTGAGGACTACGGTGGGGTAATCAGCCCACGGATGCGTCAGCGCATTCAGTACTTGCCTGTTCTGAAGAACGGTGACGTTCACTCGAACGTATACCCGATTGACTGGCCGCTGCCGACGGTGGATACATCGTCATCACGACCTGGTTGGGGTGTTGGTTTCGAGTCTCAGGCTGGTGCGAAGTGGTTGTTCGAAATTCTTGGTGAACTGGATGCTAGTGTCCGTGCTGAGAAGCACTTGACCTGGGTTGACTACAGCATGTTCTGGCTGCAATACGCCGGTGTGTTCCAGGTTCCGAAAGGAATCGTGGTCAATGACCGCATCAAGGGTTGGAGTGGCTACCAGCAGCACTATTCAAACGTGTCTGGTAACCCTGAGTTCATTGAACTCAACTAAGAACCAATGTTCTTAGGAAGCAATTAGTTTGCTTACTTAGGCGGGGGTCGGTTTTACCGGCTCCCGCCTTTCTTTTTCAGGTTTTGTAACAAACTTCCAATTCGATGCAATTAGGAAGTGCGACCGAGTGTGGTTACTGCTCGTTAGTGAGCGTTGACATGGATTCTCCTGAATGCTAACTTTCCGCTGTATTTAATTGCGATTGGGGTCGTTTAGATACCTGAATTCGAGTAAGATGCTGGTCTGCGCGACGAGTCGGCAGGGCACATGGCAACGAACCCTATGTGGAACAAATTCGGAAGTACCCAATAAATGGCTAATTTTCTAGCAAGACGATTCCTATCATCGCTTGTCTCGGTGCTAGGCGCGACGGTCGCGATTTTCGTTCTAATCCAATTCCATAGCGACCCACGTGAGTTATTCATTCCGGACTCTGGATATGGCATTACTCAAGAACAATGGGAAGCGTTGGGTACCCGGATGGGCTTGGACGAACCCCTGTGGAAGCAATACCTCAACTGGATAGGTAATACGCTTCGAGGAGACCTCGGTGTTTCACTCGCACGTGACCGTGCGGTGCTCGACTTGATCAAGGGCAAGATCGGCGCCACGGTGCAGCTTGCAATTGGCGGATGGATATTTGCAATTATGTTAGGAATTCCGATGGGGGTGTTAGCTGCAGTAAAGCGCGGCACCTTCTGGGATTACTTTGGCAGAGGCCTTGCCATTGTGGGACAAGCGGCTCCACCGTTTGTTACAGCGCTGGTGGCCATCTGGTTCTTCGCCGTGTGGCTCGACATACTGCCGGCGGGTGGAAGATCGCCAGATTTCAACTGGAAAGAATATATCCTTCCGTGTATGGCGCTCGGTTGGGGTGCAGCGGCTAGCCTGATGCGCCTGACCCGCTCGTCCATGCTGGAAGTTCTCGATTCCGAGTACATCCGACTTGCCCGCGCAAAAGGCGTGGCCTGGAACTGGGTAATCTACAAGCACGCTCTTCGTAACGCTCTTATCGCCCCGGTAACTTCAGCTCTACTGGTATTTTCTGGTTGGCTGAACGGTGCACTGGTTGTCGAGATCGTGTTCTCGTGGCCGGGTATTGGTTACGACGCTCTCTTCCGTGCGGTGAACGACAATGACTTCCCGTTGCTGCTCGGAACGGTATTCATATTCATTCTGATTTACTTGGTGTTTGCGACCATCGCTGATATTGCCTACACACTTATCGATCCCCGAGTGCGACTCGGCAGTTCTGCGGAATAGCGAGGATTACTCATGACAACGTCTGAAACACAGGAAGAGGTCCAGCACGTCGATTCATCGGTGCTGGACGCTCCGCTCAATCCTGTAAAAGTTGATCGGTCGTTTTTGGGCAAAATCTGGTACGTTCTGCGCAGATACCCGGTAATTCCCTTGATCGTTTTGGCGATCCTAGTTATTGCTGCGGCCGTTGGTCCTTCTATCGCTCCATACGAGCGAGACATTGGTCCTATCGGCGACCGTCACCTCGGGATGTTCAAGTATTCCGAACTTGCAATTGAAGACCAAGATGCACCGAAATACAGTGCCTGGCCTGCCGGGTTCCACCTGTTTGGTTCCGACCACATTGGACGAGACGTGTTCACACGTGTACTCCACGGTGCCCGTATCTCGATGCAAGTGGTGCTAGTTTCACTGGTGCTAGGTATGTTCATCGGTGTTTCGCTCGGCATGATCTCCGGCTATTACGGCGGAATCACTGACGAGGTAATCACAAGATTCGTTGATATCTGGTATGCGATGCCGTTCCTGATGGTCGCACTGATTGTGGTGCTGATTTTCGGGCGTGGATTAACTGTGCTCCTGTTCGTGCTGGCTCTGGTCGCATGGGCGGGTTTCGTGAGAGTTATTCGGGCTCAGGTTCTGGTGCTGAAAGAGATGGACTACGTAGCGGCAGCCCGTGTGAACGGTGCTTCTGACTTCCGAATCCTGTTCAAGCACTTGCTACCAGGAATCCTCAACACCGCGATTGTTGTTGGAACTTTGAACACATCGGGGTTGATCCTTTCAGAGTCTGTGCTCAGTTTCGTTGGTGCCGGAATTCAACCACCGACACCGGCGTGGGGTGTTATGACCAACGAAGGTCGTGACTATCTGTCGATCGCAGCGCACCAAGTACTCGTACCTTCCGCGGCGATCTTCATGGTTGTGATCTCCCTGAACTTCCTGGGTGACTGGTTGCGAGACCGGCTCGATCCAAGGCTCCGCCAGCTCGAATAGACCTCGATACAAGATAGAAACGAAAGAGTCCTTTGACGTTTATACAGAAGGGCTCTTTTTGTGCGAAATGCAAGCCTAGCGTTCTAAAAGAACCGACGGTTCCGGTAGCGACTTGTTTGTTGGAATATCATAGGAGTTCCGTTCGCATCGAACATCCCGGTGTGGCGATCCGCACTGCACGCATTCCTACGCCCAATGCGCCTTCGACGTCGACGAGGTCATCACCTACGTGAATAACACTGGAAGCAGCCACACCTAGCGTTGTCAGCGCATGTTCGAAGATTCACAGATTAGGTTTATCTGACTTGAGCTCGGATGATACGATGACCAGGTCGAAGAGGGTGTCCAGCGTTAGCCGGCCAACCAATATCGAACGTGTGGGTAGTGATCGAAATTCGTGACCAGGCCGACCGCTAATCCATTGTGCAACTGGGTGATCACATCCTCTGCGCCGCCTACCAGAGACCACTGTGACTCCTCAGTTGCGTAAAATTTTCATTGGCATACCTGCTGATCGATCTGTGCGGAACCTGCACGCCGTTTGCAGTCAGCGAATGTGTCGGTACACCGTTCAAAGTAGGTGAGATTGTCTCTGATCGATATGTCGATTGGAGTTGCGAACATTCCGGCAGCTGTTTTCGCATCCATCGATACCCCATCACGTTGTAATGACTGAGAGAACACAGCGGCTGACAACGCTGTGTGGTCCACGAGCGGCTCATCGACGGGCAGGGTGTTGTAGAGATGGAACGTGACGGCAGATACCGATTGCGCGTGTCCGGTGATCCAGAATCTGTCATGTTTGTATTCCGGTTTCTCTATGACCAACTATCTTGGTTAATACAAAGAGACCGCCCTGAGAGGCGGTCGCTTAGGAGATATCTGTTGTGCGGTAAGTCTATTCAACTACGCAGACGGCACCTGTGTTGACGTCACCTGAGAACTGTGACCGGTAAGTGAAGCAACCCGCTATATTGAACGTGTGTTCAAAACTTGCCGGTTCTTTCGCAAATGTTCCCTTGAACAAAGCATCTGAATCCCAAGAATCAGCCTGACCAGGGTGCGATGTTGAACTACTTGCAGCTTTACGCTCGTTGGTCCATTTCACCGTTGATCCGACAGTGATCTTGACGATGTCGGGCACAAATTTCGTGCCTTCAGCACCAAATGTCTGAATGTCGACAATTATCACGCCACTCTCGGCATCACCATCTGGTACTTCGACCTCGAACGCTGCTCCCTGGGCCTGTTCATCATCTGCTGATCCGCCAACACCGGTAAAAACTTTCCCCTCTTTAGCTTCAGCGGTAGCCTTCGCTGCCCTTTTCTCGATGGCTCTTGCGGCCGCGCTGTCGCCTGATATCTGAACCTGAACCGTTGCATCAGGATCACCACCGGCATCAATAACTGCTTGGCGAGTTGCCTGAGCGTTGTCTAGCTTGTTCTGCGCCTTCGTCGTCTCAACGATTTGAACTGTCGTTGGCCCAGTGCTACAAGCGGCCAAAATGGTGGTAAGAATAAGTACTCCCGTTATTACCAGAATCACACGAGTCCGTATCGACATAAACGTCTCCTAAAAAACGAAGCGTTAATCTATACACGCAGGGTAAGAGTGTTCGAGTTCAATATTCACTAATCAGATTATTGAACCAGCAAGATCAATGTGGCGGAAGGATAACACGGGCTGCCGAGTGCGCGGGTATTGAGTTTGTTCGGTTCCGGGTATTTATACGCACTCGAACCAAAATCAGATGCTTTTTCGGTGGAATTTCAGGACGATCACACCGGCCACAACAGCGATACCCGCGGCGATGAAGTACGTGAAGCGGTAGGCCTCGACAAATGTTGATCCATTCGACGATTGTTGCCAGTTGATTAGTGATGTCATAAGCGCGATCGAGAGCACCGTGCCAATCGTTTGCGAAACAGTTAGAGCCGCCGAAATTGCACCCGTGTGCTCGCTCGGTGTACCCCGAAGCGTGAGGGCATATACAGCCGCCTGGTGTATCCCAAATCCGAATCCCAGAACAGCGGTTGCAATGACCACGGTAGCCATTGTCGGCGCTGAGCCGGCTGAACCGGCTAGAATCAGGCCAGTCGCGGTGATGATCGTGCCGATAAACGTGATTGGGCGATCGCCAACGCGATCGGCAAGCCATCCAGCCACGCTAGATCCCGCAAAATTCATTCCAGCCATCAAAGCAAGTAACGCACCCAGTGTTAGCCCACTTCGCCCAATAACGTCGGCGATATAGAACGGGAACAGAAACCACATCACGAACGCTGACGCGGTAAGCAACAGGTTTGAAGTCACCCCGGATTTGAAACCTGAAAAAGAGGTTAGCCCGGCTGGGAAGATGGTGAAACGACCGCTCCGCTTGCCTTTTGTAAATACGAACCCTAGAACGATAGTCGCTACAAACAGTGTCACGGGCAGAGGGGCGAGCCAGCCATCGACTCTGGCGAACGACATCGCAAGTACGAGGATGAAGAGCGCAGCGAAGATTGTGATAGAGCCGGGCAGGTCGAATCGGCGCTCGGTAACGGGGCCGTCCTCTTTGGGAACAGCTTTGGCAAGGTTTCCGTTTAGCCAGATTACCGATGCGAGCAGCAGTGTGATGCCGATTGGAATTCGTGCCCAGAAAATAGCTTGCCAGCCAATTTCCTGACCCAGAAATCCCCCGCCAAGCGTTCCTGCGAAAGTACCTGCTCCCATTGCCGAGAGTGTCACCCCGAGTGCAGCTCCTCGACGTGCGGAACCGAACGCTCTGGCGACCAGCGCAGGTGCCAGTGTGAAAAGGATCGCTACACCAATCCCCTGAGGGATTCGGAGAGCGACGATCGGTGTCAGAGAGTCCTGTAGCGATATCAAGGCCACCGCGACCGTGTATAGCACGATACCGGCAACCAGCGGTCGCTTGATGCCAAACCTATCGGCCATGCCGCCAGCCACAAATCCGGTGCCACTTCTTGCGCCGTGATACATGATGATGATCAGTTGGACACTAATCAGCGTTTCACCAAGATCAGATCGGAACCTTGGTAAGTTGACGTTTATCGAGAAGTCGAGAGCACCGAGGAACAATGATCCGCTGCCGATCGCAATCGCCATAATCTGGACGAAACGGCTGCGGAGCGGTGGTGCGGAATTAGCCGGCTCATTTGGCGGCACCACTGTTGATAATGGCATTTGCGCATTGCTTGTGATGGCTAGAGACCGCCACCGGGGGATTGTCCGATCCCTACTGATGCGCCTCCGCGGGCAGGCGTACGTACGAGATCGGATCTCATCCTATTCACCATGATTTCGATCATCAGTTCGTTGCGCTCCCGAATTGAGTCTTGTGTGGCTGACGATATGGCATTACACAGCCGTGAAGCTCGTCTGGTATTGCGTGCCGGCAGGTACGAATCGTCTGCACTAAGTATCGTACTCATGATCGCAAACTAGCCTGCTGAAACTCTAACCATACTTATTGCATTTTTCTGGTTGAAACCAGCGGTACGCAAGAACTTTTACGGCAACGGTTGCGGTCATTTGATTGGGCGTTCAGAGACTCTTCCGGTGTATTCTTCGCTTATGTAGAGAGTTGACTCGGTTGCGAGAATGCCAGTTGGCGAAACAACATTATCGGCAACTACCGCTAGCTGACTTCCATTCCATCTTAGGACTCGTCCGGGATAGGCTGAGGCATTTTCGCTAAAATCCCCTTCCTCGAAAACGGTCTTCGCATCTGATGAGAATTCCGCTATGAAGAGCGTGCCATCTAGGCCAAATGTAATGTCGGTGATAGTGGTGAGTCCGGTGACAAACGGCTCAACTTCACCTTCGTCCATCGCATCTCCATCACCGTTTAGGTCTTTTACTCTCCAAACAACAGCCTCGCCGCGAGGATATGGAAAGCCTGTCAGCGAACCTACGTAGACGGCACCATCAGCGCCACGCGCTATCCCCGTTGGCACCATTTCAACTGGCACTTCGTGTTTCGGAGTGCCAAAGTTCTGGAACACCACATAATCCTGAATATTGCCGTCCCGGTCGACTGCGAGCAGAGAGTTTCCGCCGGGATCCGACACAATCCACCCATCGACTTCAGGAGCGTTGACGATGTCGTATGGGTTGGAGAATCGGTTTTCAGTTGGAGAAAAAGCATCGGTCGCCGGCGTTACAGGCTCGTATCCTGGTTCATCTGTGATGCGGTAGAGACGCGCTGACTGGCTGCCGAGAAACTCGCCTACGATGAAGAACACCTCCCCGTCGAGAAGGCTGATCGCTGACGGACCGGCTCGGTACGCGCCTGCGGGACCTGTGCTGAGGGAGTGTGGCAGGCGTTTGGTGGTGAGAGAACGGACGTCGCGGTCAGGCGTGACTTCGAGCAGCCGGCCGCCACCAGTTTCTGCGATCAGCAGGTTCCCGTCCTTGTCAAGAGCGAGTCCGCGTGGTGAAGTAAGTCCTTCGATCACAATAATCCCTGCATCGGCGGCTCCTACTTCAACCACAATCCCATCATCGTCGGCTGAATCGTTAGCGCATGCCACCGCAGCTGCGACTATGAGGAGAGGGGCGATGGTCGCTATTCGACACGCTGAAAGACGAAGGTTCCGCGCGACCAACTCTAGATATGGATTCATGGTTATAAACATACAAGCACCTCTGCCGTGCGCGTAGAGCGTAAAGGTCGCATTCGGTGGAACACTTTCAGATCAGACAGCGGTTTGTCATCAAAGTAAAAGGCACGAGCCGCAGTGCCGGTGTAAGTGGCGGCTAGAGTCCACCGCCGAAAAGGCGAACTATTTCGACCATATCGTCTTCGTTTATAAGCGTTTCTTCTAAGGTGGAACGACGAATCACGACGGAGTTGATTGCTACCGCGACCGATCGACCGGTAAATCTCTTCAACTCGAGGAAAGCGTCGATGCTGAGAGGGTCTTCTAGCTCAGAATTCTGTCCGTTTACTGTGATTTCGATCATCAGTCCAATGCGCTCCAGAGGATGCTATTACGGCTGCTTGGGTGTTGCAGCGCGCGCATCCCCGCCAGATCCCTCGGCGGCACTCGGGAAATCGACAAGTCGAGAGTGAACGATTGTTACTGAATCGTTATTGTTAGGAGCGGACCTAGGTTGCGTCGAGTTCGTCTTCGTCTTGAGCGTCGATCTCATCGAGGATGTCGTCATCGTCGACGAATTCCGGTCCGTTGTCCAATTCACCGGCTTGACGGAACGCACGAACTCCGGCTGCAAGTCCAACCTGCCATGCCTTTGTTTCACGTCGTAACGCCGTGCGGAATCCACTGCCATATTCGCCGACTTTTCGGAATTTCTTCTGGCGACGACGTACCAATGTTTTCGTGTTCTTTCCCGCAAGATTGGAAAGCTCGCGCATTAGCGAACGTTTGAGCAAACGGGCGGCTTCCTCAGGCGAACCGTGTGCTCCTTGTTCTGGCTCGGGAACGATCGCGTCAACGATCTCCATATCAACGCAATCGACTGACGTCAGTTTCAGCGCTCGTGCGACATCCGGTGCCTTGCCGGGGTCGCTCATCTCCGATTGTGCGCCGCGTTCGGGTGTGATCGGCGTGTAGATGGCATTTTCGAGCATAAGAACTCTATCGGCGAGACCAAACGCAAGTGCCGCCTCCGATCCGCCTTCTCCGATAAGAATCGAGAGAGTGGGAATACGTGCTCGACCCATCTGATCGATCATTCTGGCGATCGCACTGGCTAGCCCTCGCTGCTCCATGTCGATTCCCAGTCGCGGTCCGGGTGAATCCACGATGGTCACGACCGGAATTTTGAACGTCTCGGCGAGCATTACTCCCCGGCGTGCCTTTCGGAATCCACCTGGTGTGATATCGCCCATTCTTGGTGCGGTGAGATCGTCAATGTCATCTGTGGATTTTTGCTGCGCGACGATCACCACGCTCTGTCCACCGAGCCGAGCGAGTCCGATGATTACCGATTCGTCATCGGTATATACGCGATCGCCGTGGAGTTCGAAAAAGTTGGCGAACACGTTGTCGATATAGAACCTAGCTCGAGGGCGATCGGGTCGTCGAGCTAGGTTGACCATCTCCCACGCTTCACGAGGTCTTATAGTTACGTTCTCGGTCGTGACACGTCGGGATGAGGTTAGCTGGAACTCGGGTGAGAGTAGGTCGAGTATCGAGGCGAGTTCGTGCTTGAGGCGATCGCGTTCGATGATCGCGTCAACGTGGCCTCGTTCGAGATACGCTTCAGCGGTATGTTCAGTGTCGGCGCGCTTGCCTTCGATCGCTCGGAGATCACCCAGCGGGGCAAATCCTATGTGCGAGCCAGGCTCAGCAAAGATAATGTCGGCCATCGACGCAAAGCTGCCGAGCACCTGGCCTGTCGACGGATTGCTCAGAGAAACGATAAACGCCTGCCCTTTGTCTCGAAGGGTACGGGCTGCAAGCGTTGTCTTCGCCATTTGCATCAGCGAGAGCACGCCTTCTTGTATACGTGCGCCACCCGATGTAACCATTGCGACGCAAGGTATTTTCTTGCGGGCTGCGAGTTCGAGTGCCAGCGTGACCTTCTCACCGACAACAACGCCCATTGATCCGCCAAGAAAGCTCGAATCGAGCACGATTATCACTACCGATGTGCCACCGATGGAGCATGTACCGGTTACGGCAGCTTCGGATAGTCCGGTACGAGTTTGGTTTTGCAGAACTCGTACTCGGTACGAGATTCGCGGAGAGAACTCGAGGGGATCGAGTGACTGGATCCACTTGCTGGTTTCTTTGAAACTACCTTCATCGGCGATGGAGGCGATTCGTCGACGCGCCGAGATCGTGTAGTGATATTTGCAGGTAGGGCAAACTCGCAATCGGCGGTATTTCGTCGATTCGGAAAGATTGGCTCCGCACGCTAGGCATTCTTTTCTCGGTTTCTCGAGATCGATCGAGTCGAGTTCCTGCGTCAACATCGCAAGTGCTTCGTCTTCTTGCGGTTGATTTTCACCTGGTGGAAATAGTGGAGTTACATCTGCCAAAGCGGTGTGGGTTGATCCTGAGTTCTGCGCAAGCCCACGAACACTGGCTGGGCTGCGTTTATTCATTCTAAGCTATCTGATACGGCTCAAGACGTGGTCCTTCACCTGTGAACGGGGACGACGATTGCTTCAGCGAGACTCTAAATCGTTGTTGATCGATGCCTGAGTAGTAAAACACCTGATAATGACCGGGGAGACACGGGACCGGTGTACCCCTACGTTCGTCGTAGCTGACATCGAATCACGTTACTGCAGAAATTTCTTAATTGGAACGATCCGGGAATAGTGTGACCAGAATCCATGGCACTGTTGAAGAATCGTCAGAACCAGCGGTCGATCGCTTGTTGTTGGATCGACTGGCAGAACTAGACGACGAAAAGCTCACCGAGATATTTGTCGACGGGCAGCAAGCGTTTGCCGCGTTGTATCAGCGGTACGTGACTCGGGTCTTTCCTACTTCGCTTGGTGGTTCGGACAGCGACATGCGGAGGATCCTGACAGCCGACGT
>CAJXEJ010000050.1 GCA_913052475.1 uncultured Dehalococcoidia bacterium | reverse complement strand
CCCTCGTCGAACGAATAACAGAACGGCACCGCATCGCACTCGTATCAAACACAAGCGAGCCCCACTGGAAGGCCGCTGAAAAGTTCCTGCCGTTCAGCTCAAAACTCGACCCGGTGATCATCTCCTGCGATGTAAACGCGATGAAGCCCGACCCTGCCTTCTACGATGCCCTACTTCAGAGTTCGCAGGTCCCGGCGGCCAACATACTGTTCGTCGACGACCTCGCCGCCAACATCGAAACTGCCCGCAACATGGGAATCGGCGGGCATCAGTTCACATCTCAGGGTGATCTTGAAGAAACCCTGATTGATCTCGGGATTATTTAGCCGTCCATCCACACATACCCGTTTGCAATGAGACCTTCATTGTGAGACAACATTGCTGACCATCCACACCGATGTGTAATTGGCACACAACAGCACGAAATCATCGGGGAGAGCTGTGACCCAAGATTCAGCGCCATCAAACGACTATACGATCATCAAAGCCGCGCGGTTGTTTGATGGAACTGGCACTGCCCCAATTTCGGGGCAGGCAGTGTTGCTGAACAGCGGTCGAATCGAGGCAATTGGCCCTGTAGACGAAATAGCCGCCCCTGATGGATCGAACCTGACCGTCAAGGACTACGGTGATTCGACAATTCTTCCCGGCCTGGTCGACGGTCACACTCACATGATGGCTCCGGGCGATGGGACCCACGGCGACATCACCGGTGCCGAACAGGATGATGTCCTGCTGATGCGTGCGCTTCAGAACGCCCGAACATTCCTGCACGCCGGCGTAACCACGGCTCGTGAAAACGGAGCCAAGAACAAGGTCGGATTCTCTCTGAAAGAGGGCATCCAGATGGGACTCACCGAGGGTCCCGAAATGGTCATTTCAGGACGTCCGATAACGATCACCGGTGGCCATTTCTGGTATTGCGGGTCAGAGGCCGACGGTATCGACGGTGTTCGAGCCGAAGTCAGGAAACTCGTCAAGGAAGGTGCCGATTTCATAAAGATCATGGCAACTGGTGGTTCCACATGGTCTTCCAATCCCCTGCTGCCCTCGTACACGCTCGAAGAGATGACTGTCATTGTCAATGAGGCTCACCGCTTCGGAAAACTCACGGCGGCGCACTGTGCGTCGATGCAGGGCATCAAGAACGCACTCGATGCTGGCGTCGACATGATCATTCACTGCGTGTTCGAAGACGAAACCGGGATGTACGAGTTCAACGAACCACTTGCCGAGCAGCTTGCTGCAGCTAAAGCGTGGGTGAACCCAACCCTCCACGTCGTCAAGGCGGGAATCGAGCATACCAAGCGAATAGGTTACGACCGGGGCTGGCTGACCAAGGAAGAACAGGCAAGTATCGACTCCTCGAAACACTCGCTTGAAACCCGTAACGAATCGGTGAACAAATTGATCAAAATGGGCGTTCGAATGATCGCCGGCAGCGATTCGCCCTGGGGAGCTTATCCACCAGGTGAATTCGTGAAAGAAATGGTCGCCCTGACCGAAGCCGGACTCACAAACACCGAAGCCCTTGTGACCGGACTCAGCCACGCCGCCGAATCGATCGCAGTTGGTGATCAGGCAGGAACGCTGTCAGCAGGTCGACCGGGCGATGTGCTTGTGGTCGGAGGAAACCCAACTTCCGATCTCAACGCACTCTGGGATATCAAAGATGTCTACAAGTCGGGTCTTCGAGTCGGGCGTCCCGTTTAGTCAAAAAGCACCTCCAATTCTTGCGCAACGACGTTAGACTGCCCGACGGATTCGTCAACAAGCACCTATCGAATATCACCCGGACTCAATCTCAAAATGCCAACTATCGCCTTTCTCGCCAATCTCTCAACTGCAGAACACAAACGTCGTTGGGATCTACTGAATGAACATGCCGGTGACGGTGTAAACGTCATCGTCGCCGATCCCACAGCTTCACCGGGTGAATTGATTGAGGCACTGAAAGATGCCGATGCAGCGGTTCCCTGGCTCGCTTCAATCCCCCTCGATGTCGCCGAGCACCTTCCAAAACTCAAACTTGTCCAACTACTCACAGCTGGATACGACTCTGTCGACGTTATCGGTCTCAGCAAGCTCGGCATCAGCACCGCGAACAACGGTGGCTCCAACGCAATATCTGTTTCAGAGCACACAATGACCCTGATTCTCAGCGTCTACCGACGGATGATGGAATCGTGGATCAACACGAAGAACGGCAACTGGCGGAGTGGTATCGACCAGCTACCAGTGCGATCTGAAATAAACGGCAAAACGGTCGGGATCATCGGATTTGGAAACATCGGTCGGCAGGTAGCTCGAAGACTGTCGGGTTTCGATTGCGAAATCCTGTATCACGACATTGTCGAATTAATGCCAGGTCGAGATCAGGAACTCGGTGCGCAAGCAGTCGACCTCGACCATCTGCTGCGAGTGAGTGATATCGTCACGCTTCACGTTCCTCTCAATAGCTCAACACGGGGCATGATGGGAGCACGCGAATTCGGACTGATGAAGAAGACCGCAATTTTCATCAACACCTGTCGCGGTCCCGTACACAACGAGGCCGACTTGATAAAAGCGATACAAGATGGCGAAATCGCAGGTACCGGGCTGGATGTTCTGGAAGAAGAACCTACCGATCCCAACAACCCATTGCTTAGCATGCCAACCGCGACCGTCACGCCGCACTGGGCAGGCGGAACCGGTGAAGGCAACGAGCGCGCCGTTGTATTCGCACTATCCAACCTCGAACGCTTGGCGGAAGACCGAAAGCTACTCTCGGTCGTAGATCCAGCCTCGATCTTTTAGTACCACCGCCTAGTGGGTGTTCCATCACAAGCCGAATGGCTGATTTCCCTCATCCCTTCCTTCTCCCGCCGGGAGAAGGAGTAGGCAACTCAATCCAGACGCACCTACTGGGCGGTGTAGCCGCCATCTACCGGCAAGTTGGCGCCGGTGATAAACGACGCCTCGTCTGACGCTAGGAACAACGCTGCGTTAGCAATCTCGGCCGGCTTGCCAAGCCGGCCCATTGGGTGAAGCGACTTCAGTCGCTCGTGCATGTCGGTGTCTTCGACCAGCGTCGTCACCAGAGGCGTGTAGGTAAATCCGGGACAAAGCGAATTGACCCGAATGCCCTCTTTTGCAAGCGCAATGCTCATGTCACGAGTCATCTGCACCACCCCGCCCTTCGTGTGGGGATAGGGATTGAAGCCATCGGAAATACCCTGAGCATAACCAACCAGTCCAATGATCGACGCCAGATTCACGATCGAGCCAGATCGTTGCTTCTTCATCTCAGCAACAGCGTAGCGCGACATCATCATCGTGCCTTTCAGGTTGATACTCACAACCCAGTCCCACGTCTTCTCGAAATCCCACTCTGAGGGAGCGTATCGAGGCGTCACACCGGCACTGTTAACCAGAATGTCGATTCCACCCATCTGTGAAACGGTGTCGGCGATCAACGCCTCGCACTGCTCACGAGACGAAACGTCACCAGCAAGAGCGATCGCATCGCCTCCTTTGGCAACAACCGAATCGGCGACTCGCTGAGAAATCTCCAATTTCAGATCGGAAACGATGACTCTTGCGCCTTCGCTGGCAAACAGATGAGCCATCGCGTCTCCGAGGCCGGAGCCGCCACCGGTAATGTGCGCAATCTTGCCCTCGAGCCTGCCTGCCATAAGAGGCCTCCTACCTGGCGAATCACCTGATTTCGGCAAAGCCAGTTGGTAAATCGTGAATCTGGCGCCGATTCTAATTCGAGTTTGTGGTGCCGTGGCTGCTATCGAGCCGTAATATTGGCTTATATGCCTTCCGGAACAAAAAAACGGCGCAATCCCCGCCACCGCTCGTCCACCTCACGCTACAAGGCCGCAGTGCAGTCGAAGGACGATAAAAAAGCGGCTGACGATAAGAAGCCTGAGAAGCCCGATGGACCGGAGATCTACCCGATGGTCTTTGCGGGTCCGATGAGAAGGCTTTACGCGTTCACGATAGATTTTGGGCTGATCATGATGATTATCTACACCTTCGCTCCTGTGGCGGGTGGACATATGTTCAGCGAGGAAGCCGTTGCGCCTGATCTCATCTTTTTCTTTGGCTATTTCATAATTCCAACGATCATCTGGGGTCGCACCCCTGGTAAGTGGGTCGCAGGTATCGTTGTTGTCGATGCCGACGGACGCATCCCCGGTCCGGCATCAATCCCAAGAGAGATGATCGGCAAGCTCGTGTCCTATCTTGCTGCAGGAATTGGAATTTTCTGGCTGATATTCGATCCCAAACGACAGGGCTGGCATGACAAGATCGCGGGCACATTTGTTGTCGACAACCCGTACTCGGGTGGTCCCCAGTTCATGAAGGATTTCTTCAAGATCGGGGAGAAGAGTGCGGACAGTACAGATGAAGAACCGACCGAATCGAAAAAATCTGAATCCAACGGTCCGAACGATACAAAGAATGACGAAACCGGCTAGATTCTAATAGCTAAATAGAGAACCCTGAAAAAGCTAAGGAAGCCCTAATGGCGATTTCTCGAAAAGTTCGAGAACAGATGAGTAACAGCTCGTGGATTCGCAGAATGTTCGAAGAAGGTATCGAACTTCGTCGAGTTCATGGACCCGAGAACGTATTTGATCTTTCGTTGGGTAACCCTCTGCTCGAACCACCCGCTGAATTCAAAGCAGAACTCACCCGGCTCATCAACGAAGAGACTCCCGGTATTCACCGCTACATGCCTAATGGTGGATTCCCAGAGGTGCGGTCTAGCGTCGCCGAAGTTCTTGCTGAAGAGTCAGGCGTGCCGATAACCGGTGCCGAGATCCTGATGACGGTCGGCGCCGCGGGAGCCATCAATACTATTCTGCGTTCGATTCTCGACGTAGATGACGAGGTCATCTTGATCGCACCGTTTTTCGCTGAGTACGTCTTCTACGTCGAGCACCAGACAGGCAGGTCGAAATTCGCAACCTGCGATGAGAACTGGCTTCCGGAGATCGAATCACTTGAAGCGACGATTGGTCCTCGGACCAGAGCCGTGATTATCAACTCGCCAAACAATCCCACCGGTGTCATCTACCCCGAATCCTCGATCGCAGATATTTCGGCTGCGATCCAAAAAGCAGAAGAGAAATACGGCACCGAGATTTACCTGATCTCCGACGAGCCGTATCGCAAGTTGATCTACACCGACGCGCCCTACCCGTTTATCTTCGAACACCACCCGCGTTCGATCGTAGCTACATCTCACTCGAAAGATCTCGGCCTCGCTGGTGAGCGAATCGGCTACATCGCTGTGAATCCAACCGATACAGGAAAAGTCGATTTGCTGAACGCACTGAATTTCTCACTGCGCACGCTCGGTTTCGTAAATGCACCAGCAATGATGCAGCGAGCTGTCGCAGGAATTCAGCGCGCTACAGTCGACATCGACATCTACCGTAAAAAACGTGATCTGCTCTACGGCGCACTCACGAAAATCGGCTACGAGTGCGTGGAACCTGATGGCGCGTTCTACGTCTTTCCAAAATCACCGGTAGCAGACGACGCAGCGTTCGTTGCCGAACTGCAAAAAGAGCTGGTGCTAGTGGTTCCCGGTGTCGGATTTGGCACACCCGGTTTCTTCCGGGCTTCGTACTGCGTCGATGATTGGGTGATCGAAGGGGCAATCGAGGGATTCGAAAAGGCTTTCGTGCAAGCGAGCAGCTGAGTATCGCTGGGCTCGAACTACTTCTTCAGCGGTTCTTTTAGTCCGCTACCTGTGATCGGAACGCAAACGTTCGAGTCGCGCTCGATCACACCGGAATTGATCAGCTCCACCAACCCTGCGAACGCACCGGCCGACGTCATCTCTGCGAACACACCCTCCGATACAGCCAATCTCGTCTGCCACTCGGTGAGTGACTCCTCCGACACCGTCACTCCCGACCCGTTCGTGGATCTGATCGCCTCGACCATTTCTACAAGCCGAGGAGGTTTCGATACTGCGATTCCAGAAGCGTTGGTCGGCTCAACGTCATCTTGCGACCAGTCTTCGCCGTTTAGCGCTGCAACGACTGGCCGGACCGCGTGTGCTTGAACGCCGTGGAATTTGGGAACTCGACTGACTACCCCAGCTTCCACAAGCTCCTGATACCCACGCACCATCCCAATTAGTAGAGAACCATTGCCTACCGGTAGAACGACATGATCGATGTTGTCGTCGAGAACCTCAGTAATTTCGTAACTTGCTGCTTTCATACCCTCTGAAAAATACGGGCTCAGGTTATGCGACATGTAAACGAGTCTCCGCTCGTTCACTAACTCCTCGGCAGCATCTGTCGCAGCCTGCCTTGGTCCTTCAATCTTGTGCAAACTCGCCCCGAATATCTGGATCTGATCGAGCTTTCCGCTGGCAGCACTCGCGGGAGCAAATACGTGGGCCTTCAAACCGGCGGCGGCGGCGTATGCCGACAACGAAGCACCGGCGTTGCCAGAAGAATCCTCGACGAATTCGGTCACGCCAAGATCCCGACCCAGAGAAGTAAGAATCGCCGATCCACGATCTTTGAATGAACCGGTCGGAGCCATGAATTCCAGTTTCGCCCAGAGCGAATTCAGCCCGAGGGCGTCACCGGTCGTTTCGAGGAGCACGAGCGGTGTGTCGCCTTCACCCAACGAATTAGCCGTCGACAAATCGCTCATCGGCGTTCGAGGTATCTCTCCGTCAGGAGCGTCGAGGTACTCGACAGCGAACAATCCTCCACACTCGGTGCAGTAGAGTTCACTTACCGACGGTTCATGCGTCGACGAGCAATCGACACAACGAAGTTTGTGGTTTGGGACGTTCAATCCTGTTCTCCGTCGTTTCGATCTTCGTGATCGTCAGAACTGCCAACCGTAGGCTGGAACCTGACACCCGGCCGAGCAAATCCACCCCCGATCCCGACTGCATGCCCATCTGCACGCCAACAGGCGGCGCCTGACAACGTTCCTCCTGGCTCGAAGCGAACGATGTTCATGCCACCCCCGATCGCGGTGACCGGCGTAACTCGATGCCCCTTGGCTGCCACCGCCTCTCGCACCGTCTCAGGAATTCCGATTTCGATCTCAACATCCTGCCCCTGTGTCCAAACACGAGGTGCTTCAACAGTCTCCTGCGCAGTCATTCGGTGGTCAACAAGGTTCACGATCGCCTGCAAAACTGACGTGAATATCCTGACACCACCCGGCAGACCAACCGCAAACTCTGGCTGACCATCCTTCATCACAATCATAGGCGCCATGCTGCTCGTGACACGCTTTCCGGGTTGAACTGACAGTGCATTTCTAGGATGAGGATCGAACATCTGCTGAGTGTTATTCAGAAGCATCCCGGTTCCCGGAACCATGACCTTCGAGCCGAATAGTTCGTTGATTGTCTGCGTTGCAGAAACTACGTTACCCGCCATGTCGGCGATCGTGACATGGGTAGTGTGATCAGGCTCGTTCGAACCGGGATCCAGTTCCGGTGAGGCAATATCCATGTCGATGCCATCGACAAATTCTTCGACGTAGTGTTTCGAAATCAGGCGATCAACCGGCACTTCGACATAGTCGGGATCACCCGTATAGCGGTTCCGATCGGCAAACGCTTTTTTCATCACCTCCAGCAGCAGGTGGATTGAATCCGCCGTTCCGAATCCAAGCTCTGCGATGTCGAATTCTTCGAGGATATTCAGCATCTCGGTGATGTGAACTCCCGCTGCCGATGGTGGTGGTGGGCCGAATATCTCATAGCCACGATATTCGCCTTTGATCGGGTTGCGTCGAATCGTTTTGTAGCCAGCGAGATCCTGTTGCGTGATGATCCCACCGTTGCGACTCAGGTAGTCGCACACAATCTCACCAAGTGGTCCGTTGTACAGGTGGTTGGGACCGTTTTCAGAAATCGCTCGCAACGTATGTGCATAGTCTGATCGATCAACGTGATCACCCGGCTGCAAAGCGACCCCGTTTGGCATGAAAATCGAAGCAGTCTCAGTGAACCGTTGAATGATGTCTTCCATCTGTACGATGGTCTCGTGCAGGTACTCGCTCGCCTCGAATCCTCGAGTCGCAAACCGAATTGCCGGTTCCATCACTTCTGAAAGCGACATCGTGCCCCAGGCTTCGAGTGTTTCGGTCCAGGCCTTCAGATTTCCTGGCACGCCGATCGATAAATAGCCGATCGAATTCAGATCGTCGACACTCTTTAGATAGTCAGGGCCAGAATCGGCGACTGGCGTATACATATCCTCCGTCGACGCCGCAGGTGCGGTGGCATAACCGTCAATCACCCGATGCTCGCCGTTCGCTAACCGGACGTTCATGTGCCCTGCTCCGAAGATCCCAACCATCATCGGTTCAACGACTGAAAGCGCGAACAGAGAAGCGATCGCAGCATCAATTGCGTTGCCGCCGGCCAGAAGCATCTCGGAACCAGCAGCTGAACCCAGCGGGTGATTCGTTACAACAACGCCTCGCGAGCCCGATACCGGTCGCTTCTCGGTCTGAAAAGTGGTGCCTGCGCGTGATCGCCAGCTCGATATGGTCATTCGTTCCTGCTCATCGCCAGTAAGGGACTATCTCGTGTTCTCTGGAAAAAAATCTCGCTAAACCAGAGCCAGCGAAATTCTATTCTCTGAACATCGCCGGTGGCACCCGGAATATTGGTCATCCCGCAGGTTGTTAGTTGGGTTCTACGGGAATAAGTTATCTGCCATCACACACAGCGAATCAGACAACAACTGTAAAAACTCGGTTATTTGAGGAGAGAACTATGGCAGAAATGGGAACTTCCGCGGTCTGGCACGACGCCGATAAAAGTTGGGAGATGCGGGATTTGCCGCTACCTGAACTTGAGGCCGATGCCATTCAGATACGAGTGCGCGCAACAAGTGTGTGTGGATCTGATCTCCACATCTGGCGTGGCGATGGAATTCCCAAAGACGCCCCACCTCGCGATCCATTCGTTTTTGGTCACGAGATGATGGGCGAGGTTGCCGCAATGGGCAACAAGATCACCACGGACTCACTGCGTCGCCCTTTGAAAGAGGGTGACCGAGTCGCCTACTCGTATTTCTTTCCGTGCGCTCGTTGCTACAACTGCCTCCGAGGTGAATTCGGAGCCTGCAAGTTCCGAATGGGTCGCAAGCCACTCGAGGAGTGGCCGGTCTGCAACGGGGGTTTCGCTCAGTATTACTATCTGCGAAGTCCGAACTACGTGTTTAAGCTCCCCGATTCGATCAGCAACGCCGCGGCAGCACCGATCAACTGTGCACTCGCGCAGGTTTACGAAGCCATGCACCTCGGCGGTATTCGACTCGGCGACAATGTCGTGGTTCAGGGTGCTGGCGGTCTTGGCGTGAACGCTACGGCAGTTGCTCGTGAACTCGGTGCTTCGAAAGTGATCGTGATCGATGGCCAGAAGCCACGGCTCGACCTGGCTCGCCAGTGCGGCGCCACCCACACTATCGACATGAACGAATACGACACCTCGGAATCTCGAATCGACCGCGTGATGGAACTCACCGACGGCATCGGCGCCGACAAAGTGATCGAGGTCGTCGGGTTCCCGGCAGTCGTTGAAGAAGGTCTCAAAATGGTTCGCATGCGAGGTGTTTACCTCGAAGTCGGTCACATCTCGCCCAATTCGTTCGCCTCGATCGATGTCTCAACGCTGGTTTCAAACCAGGTTCGGTTCTACGGAATCCAACACTACGATCCATGGATCATCCCGAACGCAATCGACTTCCTCGAACGAACTGCCGATAAATACCCGCTTACGAGCGTGATCTCGCACGAGTTCCCACTCGATCAGATTGGCAAGGCGTTCGAAACGGCGGAATGGCTCGGCACACAGACCGGCAGCGAAGTTACACGCGCAGTGGTCACGCCTTAGTCCCTCGTAATCGACGATTCCACTACCCAATCTGCAGGAATAACAATCAATGGTTTCGAACTCAAAACCCAACTTCCTGGTGATCATGTCAGACGAACACGGCGCACAGTTTTCGTCAACGTACGGGCACTCGATCATCGAAACACCGAGCATGGATCGTCTCGCCGCTCAGGGAGTCACGTTCGATGCGAATTACTGCAACTCCCCGTTGTGCATACCGTCACGTGCGTCGTTCATGACGGGACAGTACGTATCGACAACCGAAGTCTGGGACAACACAAAGCCGATGCCGGTCGACAAGCTGACATGGCCGTACTTGCTCCGGAACGAGGGCTATGACACCGCCTTGAACGGGAAAATGCACTTGGTGGGGCCCGATCCGCTCCACGGGTTCGACAAACAGCTATCAAGGGATCCGCACATCGAGAATGCCCTGCCGCAATACCGATGGTCTGACGGCATCCCGCAGGCTCTCGAAGACTGGTACGGAGTCCGTGAAGCTGATCCAGGGGTGAGCCCGATGATCGAAGCCGACGATGCCATGGAGGAGGCTGCTGTCGAATATCTTTCAGATCCCGCCCGACACGAGAAGCCGTTTGCCATGTGCGTAGGATTCATCGCCCCGCACTTCCCGTTTATCGTTCCCGAGCCGTACTTCTCGAAGTACTACCCGGACAACGTCGATATGCCGAACATCCCTGAAGGTCACCTCGATGATCTGCCGCCTTCCGCCGAACGTCTGCGTCAGATGTTCGGCCTCGATGGCGACTGGACCGACGATGAGATAGCCCGAGCAAGAGCCGCCTACTTCGGTCTATGCACATATCTCGACGACAAAATCGGCCATCTACTCGACGTTCTCGAAGAACAGGGACTTGCCGACAACACGGTGATCGTCCACACCTCGGATCACGGCGACATGCTTGGCGAGCACGGCTTATGGCGAAAGATGTGCTTCTACGAACAATCGGCAAACGTGCCGCTACAAATCTCGTGGCCGGGCAAATTTGCTGGCGGCCAGCGAGTAGGTGAAGCAGTTTCGAACGTCGATGCCGTGGCAACGATTCTTGAGTTGGCTGGCGTTGAGCTCGGCGAATGGGGTCTCGATGGCCAGTCGCTTGTACCTGCGCTAAACGGCAATACGTCGGGACTCAACGACATCGCGATTTCCGAACACTTCGCTCACGGCACAGATCGTGCGATGGGAATGGTGAGATCAGGCAATTGGAAGCTTTGCTACGGACACAGCGATCCCGTTGATCTCGAACTCTACGATCTGGAAAACGACCCGGGAGAGTTCACCAATCTCGCCGATATTCCTGAATACTCAGAAATCCAGACTCGCCTGTTAACAATCCTGTTGGACCAATGGGGAGATCCCGACGAACTCACGGCGAAAATCGTTCGTGATCAGGAAGGCCGACAAATTATTCGCAACGTAACCGGGGTTGGAACTATTTTCTAACTCTTGGTTACTCTCCAGCCGTGTGCAACAATTACCTATGCCTCCAGCGAACACCAAAACTACGGTCAGTTCATCGTTGGTTTCCGACCTCACATCAGTCGTAGGCGATCAATATGTGATCTGGAAGCCAGAAGACCTGCTGGTCTACGAATACGACGGTTCTATCGACAAAGCGCCTCCACAGGCGGTCGTACTCCCTGCAACCGCTGAGGAAGTCTCGGAAATTGTTCGTATCGCCAACCGACACGGTGCCTACATCGTGGCTCGTGGCGCTGGAACCGGCCTCTCGGGTGGTGCGGTACCACTTCGAAGTTCGGTCGTGATCGCTCTCACAAGACTCACGAACCTCATCGAAGTCGATGCGGAGAACCGTGTGGCTATCGTCGAGCCGGGGATGATCAATCTTCACCTCTCGCAGAAAGTCAGTCATCTCGGGCTTTTCTACGCGCCCGACCCTGCCAGCCAGAAGACCTGCACGATTGGCGGAAATATCGGTGAAAATGCAGGTGGTCCGCACTGTCTTGCACTGGGAGTGACGACAAACCACGTTCTTGGACTGGAAGTCGTTCTTGCCGACGGCTCGCTCACATGGTTTGGCGGCTGTCAACGTGAAACGACCGGTTACGAT
>CAJXEJ010000049.1 GCA_913052475.1 uncultured Dehalococcoidia bacterium | reverse complement strand
ATAAAGAAGACGTAGGCGAGCAGGCCGCACAAATACGCAAGGTTCGTAAGCCCAACCCGTACACGGGCAAAGGCATTAAATATTCCGATGAAACCATCCGACGTAAGGCTGGTAAGACGGCCGTTGGAGTTGGTATCTAGACATGGGTAACAGGAAATTTGATTCTCGAAAACGGTGGATCAGGCACAGGCGTGTTCGTAAGAACGTGCGTGGCATTGCCGATCGACCACGATTGACTGTTTTCCGAAGCAGCAATCACATCTACGCTCAGGTAATCGATGATGACCTAGGCCACACATTGGCTGCAGCCGGTTCAGTCGAACTCAAGTTGGAAGATGCAAAGACAGATGCCGCAACGGCTGTCGGCGAGGCAGTAGCCAAGAAGGCACTCGCGGCAGGAGTCACCAAGGTCGTATTCGACCGGAGTGGTTACAAGTATCACGGTCGGGTTAAGGCGTTAGCCGATGGAGCCCGCAAAGAAGGACTTAGCTTCTAAATGACCACGCAGAACGATAATCGCGGTGGCAGAAATGCCGGTGGTGATCGCAGACCAGGCAGCGGCGGACGTGGGCCTGGTGGCGGGCGCGGAAAAGGCGGCGGACGTGGTCCCGGCGGAGAACGCCGGAGTCGACGCCCACGACGTGAAGAAGAAGATTCAGGTCTTGTCGAGCGCGTTGTAAAGATTCGCAGGGTTTCTAAGGTCGTCAAAGGTGGCCGAAACCTAACATTTAACGCAATGGTTGTAGTCGGGGATGGCAATGGAAACGTTGGCGCAGCTCTCGGCAAGGCTGGTGCGGTTCCAGATGCTGTTCGCAAAGGAACCACTTATGCCAAGAAAGCAATGAACAAAGTCGAGCTCAATGGTCCGACCATTCCGCACGAAATTACTTCGAAGTTCTCGGGTGCGAAAGTGCTGTTGAGGCCGGCTGCCCCTGGTACCGGAGTAATTGCTGGTGGTGGAGTTCGCGCCGTGATGGAAGCGGTTGGCGTGAAGGACGTTCTTTCAAAGACGTTCGGTTCGCCCAACACCATCAACATTGTTAAGGCCACACTCGATGCACTTGATCAGCTCCGAGACCCTGTTGCCGCTGTCGAGCGACGCAAGGGAGTCAGTGCCGACGGTTCTGGCGCATCTAAAAACGAAACTGTTTCGTAATTACGGGAAACTGGAAATAATGGCCAAATTGCGAATAACACAACTTCGATCGGGTATCGGCACGCAGCCTGCGCAGCGGGCTACGCTGAAGGCACTCGGACTTCGAAGAATCCGCCACGAGGTTGTCCAGAACGACAGTCCTCAGATTCGCGGAATGATCGCAAAAGTCGTTCACCTCGTCACTGTCGAGGAAACGAAGTAATCAACTCACGTGTCGATAGTTCGACTCATCTGTTCACTCAGTCAGTAAGAAATTTTGTAAAATGCCTGGACTACACCAGCTAAAACCATCAAAAAACTCCCGAGAGAACCGAAAACGCGTTGGTCGTGGTAACGGTTCTGGAACGGGAACATTCTCGGGTCGAGGCTCCAAGGGACAAAAGCAGCACGGTAGCGTGCCGTTCCTGTTTGAAGGTGGACAGCTTCCACTCATCAAGCGACTTCCTCACATGCGAGGATTCACGAACATCTTCCGTGTGGAGTCAACGCCGGTGAACCTTTCGATCCTAGAAGATTTTCGAGCGGGTTCGAACGTAACTGTTGAAAAGCTCATCGAGGCAGGCGTTGTTCGGAAGAAGAATGCCCGAATCAAGATCCTTGGTGATGGTGATTTGACCAAAAAGTTGCACGTATCGGCTCACGCTTTCAGCAAATCTGCGAAAGTGAAAATCGAAGCTGCTGGCGGAACTGTCACCGTGGTAGAAATGCCAAAGGTTGCACAGGCTCCAAAATTCGGCTCGGCTAAGTAACAATGACTCAGGCCAAACAAACGTCTGAATCTGCGTTACCGGCACTATTTCGTGCCGCGGCAGATGCATGGCGCATACCTGACCTTCGATTCAGAATCCTATTCACACTGGGGATTCTTGTCATTTTCAGGTTCTTCGCTCACGTTCCCGTTCCAGGAGTCGACCGCGAAGCTCTGGCCGCGGCATTTGATGCCAACCCTCTTCTGGGATTCCTCGATCTGTTCTCAGGTGGAGCGCTCAGAAATCTCTCTATCGCTGCACTCGGTGTGTACCCGTACATCACGGCGTCCATCATCCTGCAGATCCTGACACCGATCATTCCTACCCTGAAGAATCTTTCTCAGGAAGGTGAAGGTGGTCGGCAGGCGATCAACCGATACACCCACTACCTGACAGTGCCTCTGGCATTCTTGCAGGGCTATGGGCAGTTGAACCTGTTTGCGAGTGGATTCAGTTCCACCGGTGGAGCCGCCATTAGCGGAATTGGTTTCGGTGCCGACACGCTAAACACGATGACCATTCTATTTGCTATGACGGCTGGTACGATGCTGCTCGTGTGGATGGGTGAACTCGTCACTGAGAAGGGAATCGGTAACGGTATATCGCTGATTATTTTCGCAGGTATCGTTTCAACCTTGCCCCAGGTCGTCGGTCAGTTGTGGTTATTGCGTGATCAAATGTTCCAGGTCGGAATGCTGATTTTCATCGCGATCGCAATCATATATCTCATCGTTTACTTTGCAGAAGCCCAGCGAAAGATTCCTGTTCAATACGGCCGAAGCGTGTTCCGTGGCGGACAAATGTATAGACAATCGGGCGCAACCCATATTCCGCTGCGTGTAAACGCGGCCGGCATGATTCCGCTGATTTTCGCGTTCTCGATCCTGATCCTGCCTTCGGTAGTTGCCAGCTACTTCAACGATGGATCTGGTGGATTCATCTCGAACATTGCCAACTTCTTCCAGAACTCGTTCGGACCTACGAGCACGATCTACTGGATCGCAGTGTTCCTGCTCGTCGTTATTTTTACGTTCTTTTACACACTTGTTGTACACAACCAGCAGAACCTTGCCGAAAACCTCCAGAAAAACGGTGGTTTCGTTCCAGGTATCCGACCCGGACCGCCAACCAAGGTCTACCTGATGCGTGTTGTATTGCGTATCACGTGGGGCGGTGCGCTGTTTCTCGGATTTATCGCAATCATGCCTTTCCTGGCGCAGTTGGTTACGAACCTACCAAATGCTACGACCATCATCCAGAGCACAAGTCTGCTCATCATGGTGGGTGTGGCGCTCGATACGATGCGACAGCTGGAATCCCAGTTGCTCATGCGTAACTACGAAGGATTTGTCCGTTAGAGAGCGGTCACTACCCAAATGCGCATCGTCCTAATGGGTCCGCCGGGCGCGGGCAAAGGCACACAGGCACGTCGTCTCGCAGATTCGACGGGCATGAAGCATCTCTCGACTGGCGATATGTTGCGCGCTGAAGTGGCAGCAGGTTCAGAACTTGGTCTGCTGGCAAAAGGATTTATGGACAGGGGCGATTATGTTCCTGACTCGAACATCATCGCAATGATCGAGCAGTACATCGCTGATCCGGCTGGCGTTCTGCTCGATGGCTTTCCACGGACACTCGTTCAGGCGGAGTCGCTTGATGCGTCGCTTGAAAAGGCAGGATTGCCGATCGACAAGATTGTTCACATGACGGTTGATACTGACGAACTAGTGAAGCGACTTTCGAGTCGAGCCGTTTGTAGCGACTGTCAAACCCCGTACAACCTAGTTTCAAATGCACCCTCAAGAGAAGGTGTTTGCGGTAAATGTGGGGGCTCGGTAAACGTTCGGGACGATGACAAACCTGAGGCGGTTTTGAACCGCATGAAGGTTTACGAGGATCTCACCGCTCCGGTATTGAGTTATTACCAGTTGCGCGTCGGCGTTACGGAAATTGTTGCTACAGGTACGCCAGATTCGGTGTATGAGAAAATTTCTCAGGCGATTTAATCTGGTCAGCTATCGAACTAAATCCTTATTTAGGGATATACTAGGGGAGATCGTTCTTTGAATGGTGAATCGACGCCCAGAATCGCTGCAAGCGGAAATCCCGCTTCAGGTGCGACTTTAAAGTCGTCACGGGATCTGGAGAGCATGCGCGAAGCTGGGCGGATTGTCGCGTTTGCTGTTCGAAAGGCGTTCGAGGCGCTTGAGCAAGGAATAGCAACCCGAGAACTCGATGACATTGCTCGTCGGGCGATAGAGTTGGAAGGTGCAAAACCCGGATTTCTGGGACTGTACGGGTTCCCGGCAACAGCGTGCATATCGATAAATGAAGAGATTGTTCATGGTATTCCGGGCGACCGGGTTGTCCAAATGGGTGACCTAGTCACTCTGGATTGTGGAGCGATAGTAGACGGGTACAACAGCGACTATGCAGTTACGCAAGTTGCTGGTTCTTCCTCGAGTGAAAAGAATTACCTGATCGACATCACTCTTGAATCACTTGAAATGGGGATCAAAGCAGCACGACCCGGTAACCGGGTTGGCGACATATCAAACGCCATTGAAAGCCATGTGCTTCCTAAGTCTTACGAATTAGTTCGTGAGTACGTCGGGCACGGTATTGGCAAGGATCTGCATGAACCCCCGCAGATTCCAAACTTCGGCCCAGTGGGGCACGGTCTGGAGCTTCGGGCGGGGATGGTTCTTGCGATCGAACCTATGGTGAACGCTGGTGGATGGAAAACCCGAATGCTCGACGATGGTTGGACTGTCGTCACCGAAGATGGTGCACTTTCGTGTCACTTCGAGCACACGGTAGCGATAACGGAGGATGGTCCGATAGTTCTCACAGTTGAATAACTGGGGATGAACGGTACGAAAATATTTTGGCGAAAAAGGAAGCAATCGAAGTTGAAGGTCTCGTAAACGAGGCTCTTCCCAACGCGTTCTTCAAGATCGAGCTTCCAAACGGTCACGAGGTCCTCGCTCACGCTTCAGGAAAAATCCGCAAGAACTTCATCCGCATTCTGCCTGGCGACAAAGTCTTGGTCGAACTTTCGGCCTACGACCTGACCCGAGGCCGGATTACATATCGATTCAAGTAAGAGTCACGGCACAAATACGAGTGCTACAGCACACGAGATTAAAACAATGAAAGTCAAGGCATCCGTCAAGGCCAAGCACCCCAGCAGCAAAATTGTTCGCCGCAAGGGGCGCGTCTACGTGATTAATAAGCAAACCCCTCGCCTCAAGGCGCGACAGGGCTAGCCGGACAACAGGAGAAAGCGGCCTTATGGCAATCGTCTCCGGAGTAAACATCCCGGACAACCAGAGACTCGAAATAGCACTGACTGCTATCTATGGCATCGGTCGAACCACATCGAAGAAGATCGTGGACGATTCGGGCATGAACGAGTCGACGCGTGTTCGAGATCTTTCTGATGAAGAACTGGCTCGAGTACGAAGTGCTGTCGAGAGGAACGGACTCCTCATCGAAGGTGACCTTCGACGTGAGACACAGTTGAACATCCGCCGACTTACGGATATTCAGACTTTCCGGGGTCAGCGACACCGTCGTGGGCTCCCCGTTCGTGGACAGCGAACGAAAACTAACGCTCGAACAAAACGTGGTCGCCGTCAGACGGTTGCTGGACGTAAGCGAGTGGTTGGTCCCTAATCACGGCTAGACCGTACTTGATAGTTATTACGGCGATAGTCGCCCTTACGAGGATTACGAAGAACAATTATGCCAAGACAGCGAGCACGACGACGCGAAAAGAAGTTTGTCCCACAGGGCAAGGCTTTCATTAGCGCAACGTTCAACAACACGCTAATCACGTTGACCGACCCACAGGGCAACGTTATTTCGCAAAGCAGTGCAGGTGCATTGGGCTTCCGCGGCTCACGAAAATCTACTGCTTTTGCTGCTCAACGCGCAGGTGAGACGGCCGCAAGAACAGCTATAGAACACGGACTGAAGACTGTGAACGTCATGGTCAAGGGCCCCGGCTCTGGTCGTGAAGCAGCTATTCGAGCAATTCAGGGTGCTGGCATTCGAGTTGTGTCAATTCGTGATGTCACGCCTACTCCTCACAATGGATGCCGACCTCCGAAGAAGCGACGAGTCTAAATAGTCACTAACGAACTTCTTGCCAAATAGCAGTTCGTTCCACTGACGCCAGAACTAGATCGATTGATTAATAAAACAATCGAAAATAACTCAGGAATCTGAATGGCAAGGTATACCGGACCTAAATGCAAAAACTGCCGACGCTTCGGAATGAAGCTCTGCTCGAAGCCCGCAGGCAAATGCGCCTGGGAGCGACGAAAGAGTGCACCCGGAGACAAGTCGACTCAGCAGCGACGACGACGTATCTCAGAATACGGAACGCAGCTGCGTGAGAAACAGAAGGCACGCGCTATCTACGGCGTGTTGGAACGACAGTTCCGTAACTACTACAAAAAAGCAAGCCGACTTGAAGGCGTGACAGGCGATCGCCTGCTCCAGCTTCTCGAAAGTCGGCTCGACAACGTTGTATACCGACTTGGTTTCGCAGATTCGCGACCGCAATCCCGACAAATCGTCGGGCACGGTCACATTCAGGTGAATGACAAGAAGGTAAACATCCCCTCGTACCAGGTGAAGGCGGGCGACCGAATTAGTTGGCGCGATCAATCGAAGAAGACTGGACTGTTCGAAATCGTGTCGAACGGCATGGGTGCTAACTCGGTTATCCCGAGTTGGCTCAATGTCGATTCTGACAAGGCCGTTGGCGAAGTCGTAACTCTCCCGAAGACAAACGACGTCGAGCTTTCAATCGACACCCGTCAAATAGTTGAGTACTACTCAAGGAAGTAAATTACGCCGATGCTTGAACGAATGTACGGCATTACTCCTCAGGAAGAACTGCCGCCAGTAGCACTTGAGATCCCTGATCTCTCGATCACAATCCAGGAAAACGAAGAGACATATGGTCGCTTTGTTGCGGAGCCGCTTGAGCGTGGCTGGGGTGTCACACTTGGCAACCCGCTTCGCCGTTCGCTGCTCAATTCGTTGCCGGGAACGGCAATCACGTGGGCCAAGATCGACGGAGCGCTCCACGAGTACTCCACGATTCCTCACATGCGTGAAGAGGTTGTTGAGTTCCTGCTCAACGTTAAAGGCATCCGCCTGCGTTCACTCGCCGACCGCCCCGGTCGGCTTCGTCTTGAAGTCGATGGTGAGGGTGAAGTTCGCGCCGGTGACATCATGGCGACCGCCGATTTTGAAATCGTAAACCCGGAACACCACCTCGCCACTCTCGACAACGCTGGTGCTCGACTTTCTGTTGAGTTCAACGTCGAACAGGGTGTTGGCTACGAAGCTGCAAACCAGGACGGAGGTCTCCCGATCGGTGTGATTACAGTCGACGCTATCTACACACCAGTTCGCAAGGCCAATTTCTCGGTCGAAGCGACTCGAGTTGGGCAGCGATCCGATCTGGAACGACTTGTTGTTGAGGTGTGGACCGACCGGACGATCATGCCGCTAGAGGCGATGCAGTCGGCAGGTAACCTGCTGATGGAGCGCTTCTTCCTGTTTACACAGCTCAATAAAAAGCCGGAAGAAGAGGTGAGCCCAGCTGTTGGTCTTGGCATATCGCCCGATATTTACAACACCCTTGTTGAAACACTCGCTCTTTCAGCTCGAACACTCAACTGCCTTAAACGGGCAGGCATCAACCGCGTTGGTGAAGTGCTTTCGATGCCTAAAGTTGAATTACTGAAAATTCGAAACTTCGGCCAGAAATCACTCGATGAACTCTACGACAGGCTCACTGAGCGAAATCTCCTGCCTGAAGATGATGCCAAGGGCGATGTTGGGGCTGCTGATGGCGGCGACGGTGGAGACAGTGACGGCGGTGCCGAAACCGTTGCTGCTGAGGCTTCGGGAGAAACCACCAGTGAGGCATAAATTATCCGGTCGGCAATTTGGCCGAGCCTCCGGACCACGTAAGGCAATGTACAGGATTATGGTCACCGACCTCCTGAAGCATGGTCAGATCAAGACAACCGTCGCTAAAGCCAAGGAAATTGGTCCTCTGGCTGAAAAGATGATTACTCTTGGCAAAAAGGGCTCCCTGCACGATCGACGTCAGGCTGCAGCGTTCATAACCGACAAGTCGATTGTGAAGTCTGTATTCGACGACATCGCACCTCGTTTCAAGGGACGAGCCGGTGGCTACACCCGTATCACCCGTCTTGGCGTTCGCGCTGGCGATGCTGCGGAGATGGCATTGATCGAGCTGGTTGACTAAATAAACAATGCGTTTTGGCCTGGTTGTGGAGTACGACGGAACGGAGTTCCATGGCTCGCAGCTTCAGGCCAATGCGAGGACTGTGCAGGGTGAGATCGAAGATGCCCTACGCAAGATCTTCAACGAAAACATAAGAATGTATCTGGCAAGTCGAACCGACTCCGGAGTACATGCACGAGGACAGGTTGGTCGCTTTGATGAAGAGACCAACCTGACGCTCGACAAGATCAGGATTGCGTTGAATCACTACATGGCAAAAGACGTGCGCATTAGGTGTGTGCAATTTGTCCAGGATGGACCCAATGGGTTCGATCCTCGTGGTGACGCGTCTTCACGTACCTACGTGTACACGTTCAACGATGCCCGATCGGAACCTGCACTTGATCGTCACTTTGTGACCCACGTGCGGAAATCTCTTGATGCAGTGATGATGAACGAAGCAAGCCAGTCATTTGTTGGCCTGCACGACTTTGCGGCCTTTGCGGGTCCGAGCACACCACCTGACGCACCAACATTGCGAAACGTGGCTTCAGCTTCGGCAACTCGCAATGGTGACAATGTCGAGTTCAAGATCACAGCAAATGCCTACCTGCATCAGCAAATTCGCAGGATCGCGGGAGTGCTCTACGAGGTCGGAAGCGGCAAAACTTCTCCCGAAATCGTAGGGCAGCTGCTTGCTTCGGCAAACCGCGGTGAGGCTTCTCACGTCATGCCCGCAGAGGGTCTTTGTCTCGAAGAGATTACTTACAACGGATCAGGTGAGTGCGGATTGCCTTCAATCACTACTGCTGATTCGACTGATCTGAGGGTAGACTAGAGTGCTGAAAATCACGGACTGAACGAACGAACATGGTTACCAAGCTAAAGCAATACAACCCGAAAGCCTCCGATATCACCAACGACTGGCAAGTCGTTGATGCCGACGGTCAGATTCTCGGACGACTCGCAACCCAAGTGGCAATGTACTTGATGGGTAAGCACAAGCCCACGTACGTGCCTCATATGCTGACAGGCGACTTTGTCGTTGTTATCAACGCCAGCAAGATTAAAGTGACCGGCCAGAAGGCTGAGAAGAAGATCTACAAGCGTTACAGCCAGTACCCGGGAACCCTCAAAGAGATTCCTTACTCACGCATGCAGGAGCGACAGCCAACTCGAATTATAGAACTGGCTGTGAAGGGAATGCTTCCCAAGAACAAGCTTGGTCGCCGGATGATGGCTCGTCTGAAGATCTACGCCGGTGCGGAACACCCACACTCGGCTCAGATTCTTGGATCAGAGCGACGTCTAGAACGTGAAGCCGCCGCTGCCGCAAAGGCCGAGGTTGCTGCAAAACCAGCAGCCAAAAAGCCAGCATCTAAAAAGGCTGCTGCCGTCAAGAAGGCCACAGCCAAAAAGCCAGCATCTAAAAAGGCTGCTGCCGTCAAGAAGGCCACAGCCAAAAAGCCAGCATCTAAAAAGGCTGCTGCCAAAAAGACCACAACCAAAAAGCCAGCAGCAAAAGCGACTAGCGATTCTGGAGAGAAATAGTTGACTAGCCAGCAGTATTACTACGGCACAGGCCGTCGCAAGACCGCCATCGCCCGAGTTAGGGTATACAACACACCGGGCGGTTCGACCGTCAACGGTAAGCCGATCGATGAAGTCTTCACCGTTGGTGCATGGCTTCGACAGGCGATTAGCCCTCTTGGGGCAACTGGTCTCACCGACAAGGTGACTGTCGTTGCTAAGATTCACGGTGGCGGTTCTGGCGGTCAGGCCGGTGCGTTTGCACACGGTCTCGCCCGAGCACTTGTCGTTATGGACGAGAATCTGCGAAAACCTCTTCGTGACGCTGGCCTGATGACCCGTGATTCACGAATGAAGGAAAGCAAGAAGTACGGTCTCAAGAAGGCCCGAAAGGCACCTCAGTACACCAAAAGGTAAGCTACACTCGCTTGCTGATCAATGTGATCAAAAGAAAAGCCCCGAAAATCTCGTTCGGGGCTTTTTTGCGTTTAGTAGTGATTTCTGAGTGCGGGAAGCCGAGATCGGTCTTTTGGGATTTTCTTTCGCTTTTCGAATTTACATCCGCAAGCTGCCGCGTCATTTCCGACGTGAAACTATCGTCTGACTCACCACTACGCGTATTCGATTGAAACGCAGCGGGTGAGACCATCTAGATCGGTGAGTAGCGCTATCCCAGCTTGCGGGAACGTATCGAGCGCTAGTTGAAGCACGTCGTCAGCGACCGGTGGATCGATCTCGACGTAAGCGGCGCTTCTCGTTGGCTTCAGCATCGTCGCAATGCCTTCAAACAAAGGCCGAACAACGTCCAAGCCATCATTTCCGCCATCGAGAGCCAAACTTGGCTCTCTGGAAACCTCAGCCTGAAGAGATGGCATCGCGCCGCTGAGTATGTATGGTGGATTCGACACGATTACGTCGAACTCGCCAGTTAGCGGCTCCAGCAAGTTGCCCTCGTACATGTCCAGCTCCGCAGCAAGGGCATCGGTGTTCTGTTGGGCGACCGTCAAAGCGGCCGACGAAATATCGGTCGCATGCACCTCGGCTGCTGGCAGCTCGAGCGCCAGCGATATTGCGATTGCGCCCGAGCCGGTGCAAATATCGGCGATTCGAGGGTTGTCAATCCCGGCTTCACGAACGAATGCCAGTACCTGAACAACGATCTGTTCAGTCTCAGGCCGAGGGATCAGGACGTTTTCGTTCACGATGAACTGCCGTCGGTAAAACTCGGCGCGACCCGTGATGTACTGCAGAGGTTCTCGGGTGGTTCTGCGAGCGACCAGCGATTCCAGATGGTCGAGCTGATCGGAAGGTGGTTGATCGAGTAGCTGGCCCAGTTGATCAGCAGCCGACCACCCAAACGCACTCCGCACTAAAAACCGGGCATCGATACCGGCGTCTTCGATTCCAGCAGCTCCAAGGCGGACGGTGATCGATTGGATGAGTGATGAAACGGTTTCTTCTGGCATTAAACTACGTCTCGAAAGTCGAGGTCGGCTTACCTGTCGTGTCGTCCTCCGAGAACCCGAGGATGAAGTTGGTTTTATTTGCGTCATCCTGAACTTGATTCAGGATATCGCTCAGATAAACGTGATTGCCACTCCGTGGACCCTTCGATACGTTCGGTATGAATTCAGGACGGCGGAGCTCAGGATGGGACTCATGGAAACGGCACCTCGGCCTAGTCACCCACCGCGGCGAGCTTTCGTGCCTGCTCTTCTTGCAGCAGCGCGTCGATAAAGTCATCAAGCTGGCCACTCATCACGTTTTGCATCTGGTGGCTGGTGTAGCCGATGCGGTGATCGGTTATTCGTGATTGCGGGAAATTATAGGTGCGAATCTTCTCTGACCGATCGCCCGTGCCGACCTGTGCCTTACGGTTCGCAGATTCCTCTGCCTGTCGCTTGCGAAGCTCCATGTCCCACAGTCGCGAGCGGAGAATCTCCATCCCCTGCAACTTGTTCTGCAACTGAGATCGCTCGTTCTGGCACTGAACAACAAGCCCGGTCGGTAGGTGCGTTATTCGAATGGCGGTAGCCACTTTGTTGACGTTCTGACCGCCGGCGCCGCCAGAATGGAACACATCGATATTAATATCGTTGTCGGCAATTATCAGATCGAGTTCTTCGGCCTTCGGCATTACCGCAACAGTAGCTGTTGAAGTGTGAATTCGCCCTTGAGATTCAGTCGACGGAACTCGCTGAACCCGATGTACGCCGCTTTCAAGGTGGAGTCGTTGGTAAGCGCCTTCACCCTCGAGTTCGAAGGTGACTTCCTTGATTCCGCCTACGCCCGTGGCATTTTCGCTTAGCACCTTCATCTGCCACTTACGGCTCTCGGCATAACGCTGGTACATGCGGAAAACTTCAGCTGCGAACAGGCCTGCTTCGTCCCCACCGGCACCAGCTCGCACTTCTACAAC
>CAJXEJ010000048.1 GCA_913052475.1 uncultured Dehalococcoidia bacterium | reverse complement strand
GGGGCAGATCAAGAGGACTAGGGTGTGAGATGTTATTTATTGATGACGGTAACGCCGGAGAGTTTTTCTACGTAATGCAGGATCGCTGAATGGTCGTTTTTACCCTCGTCCCATCCCATTAGCGCTGCCAGAACCTGTTGAAGGTTGGCGGTTACTTGGAGTGGGAGATCGAGTTCGTTAGCGGTTGCAACTGCGTTGTTGATGTCTTTGTAGTGAAGCTCGATACGGAATCCGGGTGCGAAGTTTCGCTCGAACATCATTGGGCCCTTGGCGTTCATGACGTTCGATCCGGCGAGTCCGCCCTTGATAGCGTCGAATACGGTTTCAGGGTTGACTCCGGCTTTCGTTGCGAGAACCAGTGCTTCGGCAAGCGCGTGGATGTTGGCACCGACGACGATCTGATTAGCAAGCTTGGTGACGTTACCGGCACCTATTGCTCCACACAAAACACTTGATTTGCCGGTGACATCGAACAGCGGCTTTGCTCGCTCGAAATCGCCGGCTCCACCGCCGACCATGATTGCGAGATCGCCTGAGATGGCGAACGGCTCTCCACCGGAAACGGGCGCATCGAGGAAGTTGACACCTTTTTCGGCACATGCTGCGTGGATCGACTGCGAGTAGCTCGGTGCGATCGATGACATATCGACGATAAGGTCGCCTGCGGAGGCACCTTCGAGTAGGCCGTTTGCACCGAGCACTACTGCTTCGGAGTCTGGACCGTCCGGCACCATTACGACGGTGACATCGACTTTGCTGGCGACTTCGAATGATGAAGATGCGGTGCTTGCGCCTTCAGCTACGAGTTCGTCCATGGCTACGGCTGAGAATGCGTCAAAGACGGTGACATCGTAGCCGGCTTTGACCAGGTTTTTGGCCATAGGCTTGCCCATGATTCCAAGACCTACGAATCCGATTTTTTCTGCCATTGTTCGTTTCCTTTAGTGACTGGCTGTTGCTAGTGCTGAGTTGTGTTTATTGTGGATTGATATCTAGACGCGCGAGTATAAGGCGGGTTCGAAGATGAGGCGACAGAGCGTTTGACTAGGCGCGTAACTGGCGTAGCGGCATGTTGATTACTTTCGGATTCCAGCATGGCGAGTTTTCACGGCCCCCAGGCCCCCGGTTTGGCTCGAGACGCGTGGGGTGCATTTGTCGGTTCTAGTCGTCTTCTTTCCAGAAGCGTTCTTCGATGAAGGTGTAGTCGGTTAGTTCGAACTGTTCACCAACTGCTTCGATCATCTGTGGGTTGCCACAGGCGTACACGACGGTTTCCTTCGGATCGTAGCCGAGATTGGCAACATACTCTTCGGTGAGTGCGTTAATTCGACCCTGAGCACCAGTCCAACCGGCATTTCGTTCTTCGGTTGGGCGTGAGACGGAAGGGTAGAAGTTGATGAAATCGTGCTTGGCTGCGAGTCTGGTGAGTTCTTCGTCGTAGCCAAATTCATCGAGATAGCTTGCGCCTTCAAGTACGTCGAACGTGTATTCGTCGTGGGCTAGTGAATCGCTGGATGGCCATTCCGGATCGCTGAGATATTTGCGGATCATGGAGACGTAGGGGACAACTCCGGTGACGGTCGCCACGAAAACGTGATGTTTGAAATCGGGCTGGAGGATGAAGATTCCTTTGGCCCGGGGACGCAAGGTCATTTCGGTGCCGACTTCCAGTTTGTTGAGGAATGGTGTGAGGTTTCCACCGTGTTCGACCGGAACGATCTCGATAAATAGTTCGATGAACTCTTCGTCCGGGGACGAAACTATCGAGTAGGGTCGCTCGATACCCTCGACGCCGATGGTGCAGTATTGACCTGGCTTGAAGTTAAACTCCTGCGCTGGTTTGATCCAGAATTTTACGAGGTCTTGCGCCAACTCTTCTCGTTTAACTAGCTCACAGGTCGTAAATCTACCCTTGATCGTTGGGCGTGCCTCATCTTCCATCTGTTACTCCTTACCTTTTTCCAAAATTGCGGAACGCGCGTTCCAGAATAGCTTATGCATACCACATCGAATGATAGATATCGCAGGTTAATTTCATGTAGGTTGGCTGTTGGTCTTAAGTGGTGCAAGTACACTAAATTTGGCACGGCCGCGTGGTGTTAGAATTCGCGTGCATATAGCATCACGGTTTGATCTGAGTATTTGAACGAACCTGGGATGTTGGGCAAAATCACCTCTGTGATAGGTGATTCCGGGGTAGTGCGCAGGGTGTTGACGTTGCCAAACGAGTCGCTCGTGGTGTTGTCAGAATGGCTGCTGAGATCGGCGTTGTACGGCGTCGACAGCGGCGTAGCGACGAGGTTTACGCGGCATTCAAGTCTTAGAGCCAATCGGGCTTATCGCTGTTGAATTTGCTAATACCAACCACGGTTGAGGACTGATCGTCATTTATGGCAAGAATGAAAATTGCGATTATCGGTGGCGGAATCGCTGGTTGTTCAACTGCCTACTATCTTTCCCGAGATGGTCATGATGTAACGCTGTTCGAGCGCGACTCGGTGGCGTCTCATGCCTCAGGATTTGCGCTTGGTGGGATTATTCCAGTCATCAGTGGATCGAGGCAGGATGCGTACGAAACGTTTTCGAACTATTCGATTGGGCTCCATAAGGATCTTGCGGGAGAACTCGCGGGCGACGGGGCGAATTGTGAGTATCTGAATTTCGTTCGCAAGGCATCAGTGCTGTTGGTGAAAGATGATGCGGAAGCCGCAGCGATGAGTCAGGTTTACCAGTTGTACGCAGAAGATCATTCGTTTGATGTGCGGTGGTTAGGTCTAGGTGAGTTGAGCCACATTGATGCTCGAATTTCCTCGGATGTGTTGGGCGGTCTGTACTTTGGAGAGGCGTTTGAGGTCGATCCATACAAGCTGACGCTAAATCTTTGGCAGGCTGCCGAACGACAGGGTGCCCGCATGGTGAACCGAGGGGTGACCGATATCGCGGCGACCGACGATCGAGTTTCGGGTGTAGTGACTCAAGATGAGATGTTCGAGGCAGATGCCGTCGTGACGGCTGCAGGTCCGTGGAGCACTCAGATACTGGCTAGATTGGGCGTTGATGTGCCAGTGTTTCCGCTAAAGGGACAGATTATTCGCCTGGACGCTCCGGGACCGCCGATCAAAGTATCGCTCTGGTGGGATCACGACTACGCGACTTCGAAGTCGGATGGTCTGACGTGGATCGGGACGACTGAAGAAGAGGTCGGGTTTGACGATCGGACAACTGATAGTGCTCGTGATCAGATAATCGGCTCGGCAGTAACGATGCTTCCCTACCTCGAAGACGCTGAGCTTGTTCAGCAAACGGCTTGTTTGCGACCGATTACTCTTGACCGAATGCCGGTGATCGATAGCGCACCGGGTCCGGAAGGACTTGTGATTTCGACAGGTGGCGGACGACAGGGAATCGCGCTAGGTCCGGCTACTGGTATCGCAACTGCTGCGCTGGTTACGGGTGCTGAACCGCCGGTGGATGTGAGTGCGTTTACGTTGGCACGATTTTCCTAGAACGTTTTCCGGGCTTTTCGTAGATTATTGGGTCGATTCGAATGCGGAGCTTTTCGCGGGAAATCTTGATACTCGCGTTTGGAAACTATGTTAGTTAGTGCGTTGAGGCTGTCAGCATTTCTTTTTCTGTCCGCAAATCAATACATCAGGCTGTCGATCGAGTGACCGGGATCGGCCATGTGACGCTTGCGCCGGGTTCGGTTGCGACCGAAGAGGCGCGTCAACTGGCGTTTGATCTTGAGCAGAGGCCTGTTGAGAAACCCACAGCTGCCGCTGTCGATCTGCTGATTCGATCGACTCTGGCGGCACATGAGCCAGGGCTTGAATTGCCTGATGTTCGGGTGTCGGGTCGGATGCGTCAAACGCTGGGCTCGTATATGCCTTCGAAGAAGCAGATAGCGATTTCCTCTCGGTTGCTTGCGATGAGTGATGAGGAAGATGTTCGGTCGGTGGTGCTGCACGAGGTTGCGCACGCCATTGTTCACGAGCGGTGGGGCGGCAAGCCGAGTCCACACGGTCGGGAGTTTCGAGCGGTGTGTGGTGAGATCGGTGCAAAGCCGCGTCGGTATGTGGATGTGACTACGGAGCAATGGCAGTCACGGGTGCGTTATTTAGCGAAGTGCGGGCACTGTAAGGCGTTGATCGTTCGGAAACGTCAGGTGCGTTCGGTTCGGTGCGTATGCGGTTTGAAGCTGTATCCGCAGTCGTGGCGAACGGTGGCTCCAGCTGAAGGCGGTGCGACTGGCGACTGGGTGATGCTTTAGCGAGAACATTCACGACAAAGACACCGTGATCCTGAATTTGATTCAGGATATCGTTCGGTCGCTGGCGGTGGCTTGACGCTACTAGTAATAATCGTTTGATCCTGAAAATGAATTCAGGATGACACTTGTAGTTGATTCCTTTTGGCAATTAGTAATCCGCTTGCAGGTGGGATCGTTAAGGCTGGTGCGTTGTGGTTAATGTGGGATGGTGGTAGCTTAGATGGATAAGAACTGAATATTTTTTTGGCCTTTAAATCCAGTCCAGTGAGGCTGGCAAGGGAATCCGCTTAGACGCCTCTGCTTGCAGTAAAACGCCGCAGGTGGTCTCTTCGCACACTTGTTACGCACGATCCTTGTCAGCAGGCAAGGATTTTTTTGTGCCTTTGTACTGACGATTGGATCCTGAAAATGAAATTAGGATGACAATGGAGCGCATGTGACGAACGAGATCGACAGGGTTCTGCTTTCGCAGGACGATATTAGAAGGGCGATGACGAGGATTTCGCACGAAATTCTCGAGCAAAATCGTGCTTCTTCCGATCTTGTTCTAGTGGGAGTTCATACTCGTGGCGTGCACGTGGCGCGTCGACTTGCTGCAAACATCGAACGTATCGAGGGATTTTCTCCTGTTGTAGGCACGCTCGATCCCAGGCTGTGGCGCGACGATCCTGATGTAGCTTCAGGACAGCCATCGCTTCCTTCCGATATTCCGAACGGTGTAGACGGTAAGCCGGTCGTGATTGTTGATGATGTGCTTTACACGGGACGTACGATCCGGGCGGCAATGGAAGCACTTCTCGACTTCGGTAGAGCGAGTCGAATTCAGCTTGCGGTGCTAGTGGATCGTGGTCATCGAGAGCTTCCGATTCGGCCAGATTTCATAGGTAAAAACATTCCTACTGCGCGTGGCGAACGTGTGCTGGTTCGTATTGCAGAAATTGACGGCGACGATGCTGTTGTACTGGGGTATGAAGACTAATGACAAATCCGATGACAACCCATGGAAGTGGCGCAGGGATCGAGTTGGCCCATGAGATTGCTGCTGAAGAAGTCGAGACGATGCTGGTACCTCGTCAGCACCTGCTTGATTTGGACGATCTTTCGGTGGCTGATATCACCGATCTTCTCGATAGCGCGGAAGGCATGCTCGAGATAGCGAGCAGGGACAACCACAAGACTCCGGCTCTTCGTGGCAAGACGATCATCACGATGTTCTTTGAGAATTCCACGCGCACACGCGTGTCGTTCGAGCAAGCGGGGAAGATACTTGGCGCCGACGTTATCAACGTCACAGCCTCCGCCAGCAGCGTGTCGAAGGGTGAGTCGTTGCTGAACACGGTGAAGACGTTGCAAGCGATGTCAATCGACGCACTGGTTGTGAGACATCCGCACTCGGGAGCTCCGTATTTCATTACGAACCATACCGATGCCTCCGTAGTGAACGCCGGTGACGGTACGCACGCCCACCCAACGCAATCACTGCTTGATCTGTTCACCGTGCGAAACCATGTTGGCGATCTTGTCGGTAAGAAGGTGGCAATCGTTGGTGATGTTCTCTACAGCAGGGTAGCACGCTCCGACATCATCGCTTTCCAGAAGATGGGTGCCGAGGTAGTGGTTTCGTGTCCGAACACGTTGTTGCCGGACGAATGGCAATGGGATTCGACGTTGGGTTCAGAAACCGGATTTGCTGGCTTGAGATTGGCTGCCAATGTGGACGAAGCGGTCGATTCAGCCGACGTTGTGATGGCTCTCAGGATTCAGCAGGAGCGACAGGATTCGGGGCATCTGCCAAGTCTTCGAGAATATTCCGATCGATGGGGTATCAATTCGAAGAGAATGGAGCTGGCGAACGATGGCGCATTACTGATGCATCCGGGTCCGATGAACGAGGGCGTAGAGATCGCAAGTGACGTTGCTCACGGTTTTCAGAGTGTCGTTGAGGAACAAGTTCGGAACGGTGTGGCGGTAAGGATGGCGGTTTTGTATACGTTGTGCGCGCCGGGCAAATCGGCTCGAATCGGTGGTGGTGATGCCAGCAACGGTGAAGAAACTAAAAGTTAGAACGTTTAGAAAGTGAAGGAAACGCTATTGGCAGCCAGAAAACTGGCAATAACAGGCGGCAAAGTGATCGACCCGGCACAGGGTATAGATCGGGTTGCGGACGTCCTGATTTCAAACGGAAGCATTGAGAGCGTCACCGACTCATCGACCGGCAGTTCGTATGACGGTTACGAGAGCGTTGAAGCTTCGGGAAAAATCGTTTCGCCAGGGTTTGTTGATCTTCACACGCATCTTCGCGATCCTGGCCAGGAGTGGAAAGAGACGATCATTACAGGTACCCGGGCGGCGGCCCACGGCGGATTTACTACGGTCTGCGCCATGCCGAACACCGACCCGGTGCAGGATTCGGCCGCTGTGGTCGGTGATGTGATGCGTCGTTCGGCAGCTGACGGTGTCGTTCGGGTGCTGCCGATTGGAGCGATTTCAATTGGCCAACACGGTAAACAACTCGCCCTAATGGGTGAGCTGGCTGACGCCGGAGTAATTGGCTTTTCCGACGACGGGAATCCTGTTACTAATGCGAATCTGATGCGTCAGGCACTGGCGTATTCGGTTGAGTTTGGAATGCCGATCATCAACCACGCCGAAGACAAGAAAATCGGTGCCGGCGGCGTGATGAGTGCCGGTGCGGTGGCAACACGGTTGGGATTGGCTGGAGTTCCTACCGAAGCGGAAACTGCGATGGTTGCACGCGATTTGCATCTGGCCGATCTGACGAAGGCACGGCTTCACATCCCACATATTTCCACGATGGGATCTCTAGCGGCTCTACGCTCTGCGAAAGAATGCGGAGTCGATGTAACAGCGGAGGTAACACCGCATCATCTGACTCTTAGCGACGAGTGGGTTTTTGGCCTGAAGGGCGAAGTGCCGGAGGCGGTTGGATCTGCGGCGTATGACACCAATACGAAGGTGAATCCTCCGCTACGAAGTCGTGAAGAAGTCGAGGCGGTCATCGATGCGTTGAACGAAGGTTTGATCGACATCATCGCCACCGATCACGCACCGCATGCAGCGACTGACAAGGTATGCACCTACGACGAGGCAGCGCACGGAATCAATGTACTCGAAACGGCGTTCTCATCGGTGTTTGCGTTAGTGGACGCCGGGAAGATTTCAGTGGTGCGTCTGATCGAATCGTTGACGGCAGGTCCGGCTGCGATATTGCGGCGTGACCTGGGTTCGCTCAAAAAGGGATTCTCGGCGGATGTTGCGATTATAGATCCCGGTTCCAAGTGGATCGTGAATCCTGAACAGTTTGAATCGAAGAGTGTGAATAGTCCGCTGGCCGGTGTGGAGCTGACGGGACGTGTGGTGACAACGATTTATCAAGGAGAGACCGTGTTCGATCTCAGTGTTGTAAACGAAACCGGAGCCCGTTCATGAGCGATATTCGCGGAAATGTGTACCTGGTGCTGGAAGACGGTTCGGTGTTCCCGGGTCAACGGTTCGGGGCAGAGGGCGAGATTACCGGTGAGGTCGTTTTCAATACGTCGATGACCGGGTATCAAGAGATGCTGACTGATCCTTCATATGGCGGTCAGATTCTTGTTCTGACGTACCCGATGATCGGTAATTACGGCACGAGCGAGGCCGATGTTGAGTCGACTAGGATTCAGGTGAACGGATTTGTGGTTCGCGAAGACTGCGATGAGCCTTCACACCCGCTTTCTGAAGGTACGGTTCACGATTATTTGCTGGCGAACGGTATTCCCGGTATTTCGGGCGTTGACACTCGGGCAATTACTCGGAAGCTAAGGTCGGCGGGTGTGATGATGGGGATTATCACGCCGAAAGAAGATGTCGAGGCTGCGCTGGCTACTTTGGCAAAGGCGCCGCGTTATGGCGAGTTCGACGTTGTTGGCGATGTTTCGACCGACGATATTTATGCATGGAATGGTGATGCCGGAGAACGTTCAAGGGCGTTTTTTGACCTGCGAGATCGGGCGCGTCAGGGCGGAATGGGGATCGACGTTGAACGCGGTATCGGCTCACGTGATTTTGGCGACAACTATATGAAGGTTGTGGTTAATGACTACGGCGTGAAATTGAACATTTTGCGGTCGCTTCGGGCACGTGGCTGCGAGGTGATCGTCGTTCCTGATGACACTTTCGCAGAAGATATTTTGGATCACAACCCTGATGGCGTGATGTTGTCGCCGGGTCCTGGCGATCCGGAATTGCTGGATCGTTCGGTGGCGACTGCCAAGGGTCTTGCTGGCAAGGTACCGATAATGGGGATTTGCCTTGGTCATCAGGTGGTGGCGCGGGCGTTTGGTGCTTCGACGTTCAAGTTGCACTTTGGGCATCGGGGTGGAAACCAGCCTGTGAAGGATTTGGAATCAGGCCGGGTGTACGTGACGGCCCAGAATCACGGGTATGCAGTTGATCCGGCCGGATTGCCTGACGGTCTTGAGGTTAGCCACATCAATTTGAACGATCACACGGTAGAGGGACTTCGCCACCGTGACATGCCAATCATGACCATTCAGTACCATTCTGAGGCGTCACCGGGTCCGCACGATAGTGAGTATTTGTTCGATCGGTTTGTGGGGCTGATTCAGGCTGGAATGGGCGCTGTTTCTGAGAGTTCGGGTGTGATTGGTTGAAATGAGATTTGAGGTTTATAGCGAATAATGTGTTGATTGCACACTGGAGATTTGATTGACGAACGGCGCGGTTGCGGCTGAGATGCCTAAGAAGGTATTGGTAATTGGTTCGGGGCCGATCATTATTGGTCAGGCGGCAGAGTTCGACTATGCAGGTACACAGGCGTGCCGTGCGCTTCGCGAAGAAGGCGTTGAGGTCGTGCTGGTCAACTCGAATCCGGCGACGATTATGACCGATGAGGACATGGCGGACCGCATTTACATTGAACCGCTGACTGTACCTGTGCTCGAACGCATCATCGATCGGGAACGTCCTGATGGCGTGCTCGGAACCCTCGGTGGGCAGACGGGATTGAACCTCGTAGTCGACCTAGAAAAATCGAGGATTCTCGAGACGTACAACGTCAAGGCGCTTGGAACTTCGGTTGCATCGATCGAGATGGCCGAAGACCGTGAGCAGTTCCGTGATTTACTAGAACGCATCGGAGAACCGGTGCTTCCTTCGTTCGCCGTTGGGACCATCGAAGATGCAGTCGAGGCGGGTCGCAAAATTGGCTATCCGGCGGTTGTTCGCCCGGCTTACACACTTGGCGGTACCGGCGGTGGAATCGCGCAGAACGAAGAAGAGCTGCGAAAGATTGCAACCGGTGGAATCGCAGCAAGCAAGGTTGGCCAGGTTCTTGTTGAACAGTCGCTCCTCGGCTGGAAAGAAGTTGAATACGAAGTGATGCGTGACGGTGAAGGCAACGTCATCACGATTTGCAACATGGAGAACCTCGATCCGATGGGCGTCCACACGGGCGATTCGATCGTTGTGGCTCCGAGTCAGACACTCAACGACAAGGATTACCAGCGTCTTCGTACGGCTTCTCTAAATATTATTTCTGGACTCGACATTAAAGGTGGCTGCAACGTTCAGCTCGCATATCGACCCTCCAAGATGGTCGCAGACACGATCGGTGAAGGTGCCGGGTATGACGACGAAGGATCGATGTACTACGTCATCGAGGTGAATCCTCGTGTGAGTCGTTCATCGGCGTTGGCATCAAAGGCGACGGGTTACCCGATCGCCCGTGTCGCAGCCAAGATCGCACTCGGGAAAACGCTCGATCAGATATCAAATGCCGTTACACAGAAGACGACGGCGGCTTTCGAGCCAGCCCTCGACTACTGCGTTGTAAAGATCCCACGTTGGCCTTTCGACAAGTTCCCCATGGGTGACCGCTCGCTTGGAACGCAGATGAAGGCGACTGGCGAAGTGATGGCGATCGATCGCACGTTCGAAGCAGCCTTGCAAAAGGCAGTTCGTTCTATGGAGAACGGACGTGGATCGTTGCTCTGGGAGAATCCGGATTGGGGCAACGACGGACCACCTGATCTTCTTGCAGACGATGATCGTTTGTGGAAGTTGATCGCGGCGATTCGTGGCGGTCGGACGGCTGAATCGGTGACCCTCGAAACGGGTGTCGATCCGTGGTTCACTCGTGCCTTGCAGCGCATCGTAGGTATGGAACGCACGCTTCTCGCTGAGGAAATTACTCCCGACTTGATGCGGCGCGCAAAGCGCCTCGGATTCTCTGACGCACAGATCGGGACACTTGCCGATTATCTGCCTGAGCAGGTCCGGACCATACGGAAAGAGTGGGGTCTCAAGCCTGTCTACAAGATGGTCGATACATGCGCTGGCGAGTTTGAAGCGGTTACGCCGTACTTTTACTCGACTTACGAGCAGGAGAACGAAGCAGTTCCGACGAATCGCGAAACGGCGATCGTTCTTGGGAGCGGTCCGATTCGGATCGGGCAGGGTATCGAGTTCGATTACTGTTCGGTTCATGCGGCGCGGGCTTTACAAAAATCGGGTGTCGAGTCAGTGATGATCAACTCGAATCCGGAGACGGTTTCGACGGATTTTGATACTTCGGATCGGTTGTATTTCGAGCCGCTCGACGAAGAGAGCGTTCGCGACATCATCGAGAACGAGGGTGATGGGGGAACGAATCCATCATCGATGGTGCAGTTCGGTGGGCAGACCGCGATCAATCTTTCGCAGTCCTTGGGCGTTGCCGATCTACCCGTGCTGGGATCGACTCCAGACGTGATCGACCTGGCTTCGGATCGCGGTCGATTCGAAGAAGTGACAGCACGTCACGGACTGCCGCAACCTCCGGGTGGAATGGCGTCTGATGTTGAGAGCGCACTGCAGGTGGCGAGTAACGTTGATTACCCGGTTCTCGTTCGTCCAAGCTACGTGCTCGGTGGACGGGCGATGGAGATCGTTCAGACTCCCGCTGAGTTGCTTCGCTATTTCGAAAACGCAATGCGAGAATTCCCCGGACAAACCATCCTGATCGATCACTATCTGACAGGGCTGGAAGTCGAAGTCGATGCCGTTTGCGATGGTGAAGACGTACTGATTCCGGGGATCATGCAGCACATCGAACGGGCCGGTGTTCACTCTGGTGATTCGATGGCGGTGTACCCGGCACAGTCGCTTACCGAAGACGAGATCGAGATGATCGTCGATTACACGCGTCGGATCGGTCTTGCACTGGGTGTTGTTGGGCTAATGAATATCCAGTTCGTCGTTGCCGGTGGCGGGACGTATCGCGGATTCAATGCCAGCGGAACGAGCAGCAAATCCGATGATCCCGAGATTTATATCATTGAGGTGAACCCACGTTCATCCAGGACGATTCCGTTTATTTCTAAGGTCACGCGCATCCCGATGGTTCGGATTGCTACCGAGGTGATGCGTGGCAAGACGATCGCGCAGCAGGGCTACGAGGGCGGACTTGCTAAGAAGCAAGATTTGATCGCTGTGAAGGCACCTGTTTTCTCGATGTCGAAGCTTGCCGGTGTCGATACGTTCCTAGGTCCCGAGATGAAGTCGACCGGTGAAGTCATGGGCATCGACACAACGTTCGAAGGTGCCGTGACCAAGGCGCTACTGGGTTCAGGGTTGAACATTCAGGAGGGTGAGGCTGTGCTGTTGAGTATCGCCGATCCCGATAAGGCCGATGCGCTAGGACTGGTTCGCACTCTGGATAAGGCGGGACACCCGATCTACGCAACTGGTGGTACTGCTGAGATGATCCGGGCGATGGGCGTGGAAGTGATCGAGGTTGAGAAGCGGTTGAGGATCGGAGCCGGTCGTACGGTTGTTGATGTTATTGAGGATGGGAGCGTCAGTGCCGTGGTGAATACGGTTACTGGCGACCGTTCGACGATGCAGGACGGATTTCATATTCGTCGATCGGCGGTGATGCAGCGAATTCCGTGCTTCACATCGATCGATACGGCGCGTTGTGCCGTTGAGGCTGAAGGCACAGCTGTCGGCGCTCTGGGAGGTCAGGGCTATAACATCAAGACACTCGCGGAGTATCTCAACGTCGAGTAGCGTGTGCGGGGTAGCCGGATGGCGAGTCGGTTTAGCTAGGCCGAAACGAGTGCGATTCCGGTAGTTT
>CAJXEJ010000047.1 GCA_913052475.1 uncultured Dehalococcoidia bacterium | reverse complement strand
ACTGGGTGAGGTAGTGGAGTTTATGGAGACCGATCTTGTGGCGGTGTCTGAGTCAGATTCAGAACCGTTCGTTGGCCGGTACTGGGCTGAACCGGGTGCGCTTGTCGACGTGGTGTTTGGAGCCTCTGGTTTCGGCTTGGGTGTACCTCGCAAGGGAGACTACACCCTGCACGGTCCGGCAGGGCTGGCGAGCGACCCGGCTGTGACCGACGGGAATTCGTTTCGCGTCGTAGGTGGCCGGGGTGCTGGTGAGTTGGCTGAGTTCTCTGTGAGTAAAACTGGAAAAACAGAATCGTTCAGACTCGGCGGATTCCTATACAGGCGTGTTGACTGACCAGATTATTGGAGATTGTTTGAATGGCTTCCGTTTTTGAGATTGCTGATGGATTCATCGATACCATGGCGAAGCACCACCCGTTGTCAGCGACCCACATGGGAGTTCCCGGTTTCGATCATCTGATGGCTGATTACTCGCCGGAGGCGACCGAGGCGTTCCATTCCGACGTGCTTTCTGCTCTACGAGAGATGCAGACGACCGATCCAACCAGTGACCGCGAGCGGATGTGCAAGGACACGTTTATCGACGAGATTTCACTCTCGATCGAGCAGTACGAGTCGCGTGAACACCTACGCGATATGAACGTTCTGTTTTCGCCTGTGCAGAGCGTCCGTTCGATTTTCGATCTTATGCCGCGGGGCTCGGTTGGCGCATGGGAGAACATCGCCTCTCGCATGGAGAAGATCGGTGAATCGCTTGCTGGTTATCGTCGAACTCTAGACATCGGACGATCTGAGGGATTGGTTACCTCGGAACGCCAGGTCAACGGTACGGCGGAGCAGTGTGAGGTTTGGGCTGGCGGTGGTGATAACTCGCCGTTTTTCGATTCGCTGGTGAACGCCCTTGCTGCTTCCGATATCAACGACGATTCACTCATCGCCCGTGTCGAAGAGGCCGCCGCTTCAGCTACTGAAGCCTACGATCATATGGGCGACTATTTACGCAACACATACCTACCCGATGCGACTCCGGTCGATGGGGTAGGGCGAGACCGATACGCCCTATCGGCGAAGGGTTATCTCGGTGCAGACATCGATCCCGAAGAAACTTACGACTGGGGCTGGGAACAGCTTGCGTGGGTGCGATCGGAGATGACGAAGACGGCTGAGCGAATCAAGCCGGGAGCGTCTATTGGTGAAGCGGTAGAGCTGCTCGAAACCGATCCTGAGAAGATGATCAAAGGTGAAGATGAGTTTCGGCAGTGGATGCAGGATCTACAGGACAAGACAATCGAAGAGATGGACGGCGTCCACTTCGATATCCTCGATCCGGTGCGCACAATCGAAGCGTTAATTGCACCGCCCGGCGGCGCGCTTGCGATGTATTACACAGGGCCATCGGAGGATTTTTCTCGACCGGGCAGGACGTGGTATCCGACCGGCGGAAAAACCGAGTTTCCGATCTGGCGCGAGGTGTCGATTGCTTATCACGAGGGTGTGCCGGGGCATCACTTCCAGATAGCAACGAACGTTGCGATGACTGACGATCTATCGAGGTTCCAGAGGTTGCTCGCTGGAACCTCTGGGCACGCGGAAGGTTGGGCGTTGTATGCCGAGCGGTTGATGGGTGAACTCGGATATCTCGAAAATCCCGATTACTACATGGGAATGCTCGACGCCCAGGCACTTCGCAGCGTTCGTGTAATTGTCGATATTGGGATGCATTTGGGGCTTGAAATTCCAAAGTATTCGGACTTCCATCCCGGTGAGATTTGGACGGGTGATCTGGCACTAGAATTCATGCAAGAGAGGGTACATTTTCCTGCTGATTTTATAGCTTCAGAGGTCGATCGGTATTTGGGAATTCCGGGACAGGCGATCAGCTACAAGGTCGGCGAACGCGTCTGGCTCGAAGCTCGTGAATCTGCCAAACAAGCGGCTGGTGCCGACTTTGATTTGAAGGAGTGGCACAACCGGGCACTTAAGATGGGTCCGATGGGACTGGCACAGATGAAGCAGGAACTGACGCAGGGTGCTCGGTTCTCGTCCTCTCTCCCTTGATGATAACGAGGGAGGACGAGATCTAGGTATCCCGAGTGGAGTGTTCGGAATCGAGGGATCTGGGGTGGTGTCGCGCGAACGCTGGGCTTGGGCAATACCCCGGCACCTCGCGTCTGCCGTAGATCTCTCCACATTGGTGGGGATGTAGATGTGAGTGTGGATAAGCTATTCCAGTAGGCCAACTTTTCGCCAGTTGCGATCGTGTAGTGCTTGCTTTAGCTCGGTGAACTCCCGGGCGAAGTGAGTTGCGATTACGAGAACATTGATTAGGAGGCAGAGAGTGATGCATAGTCCTGGCGCTCCAAAGATGATGAAAACGGTGTTGATGGCGAATATTCCGCTACCGAATGCCCAGGCCCAGCTTCATGTGGCGAAGTAGATCGCAAATACAACCGGCCCTGTCATAACCGAGAGTATCGTGCCATCGCTAGTGATATGCCGAAGATTACGGCTACATCCTTGCCGCCTTTGAAACCGATGTAAGGCGACCAGTTGTGATCGACGGTCACGGCGATAGCAATGGCGAACAACGTGTAGTCGAAGACGCCCGCGATTCGACCAATGCCGATCACAGCTGCGCCTTTTGCGGCATCCGCTGCTAGTACCAGTAGGCCGGATCGTAGGCAAGTGTTCGAACCGTATTTACGGTGTCAACATTGCAGTTACCGTGCTAGCGAATATCGTCACCGCGTTGTAACTTACCGCCAAGATACGCGGCAGAAATTCCGCCAATCAGGTAAGAAACTGCCCTGAGAAGGGTAGCGATCATCACGTCAATAGTCATCGACTATTGGATGCACTGAGTCGAGATCAAATTTCGCCTAAAGAGAACGTGCCACTGGTACCTAAACGTCGATTGCCATCAGTTCTTCGGCATAGATGACCTGTCCGCCGTAGACCTCACGAATGTCGCCGAGTCCCTTTTCAAGCGGGCCATGCTGAGCGATGTGAGCACCCATGTGCACGAGGATCAGCTTTTTCACGCCTGCTTCTTCAGCCATGCGAGCAGCACCGGTAGTTCCGCACTGACCCGGAGCCTCGCCATCGGCCTCCATGCACTCCTGATCGTCCCAGCACATGCAGAGCATCACGTCGGCACCTTTTGCCAGATCGACGATCGACTGGCACGGCTGGGTATCGCCGGTGAACACAACCGATTTACCTGACTTCGTCTCGATCCGGTATGCCAGAGAATCGAGATACGGCTGCACGTGTTCCGCAGGTGCGGAGGCTACTTCCCAGTTATTGGCGGTGTGGACCGTTCCCACGCCTACGTCACGGGCCTTCACCTTCGGAGCTCGGCGAGGCATGACACCGCCTCGATTTTGATAGACCTTCTGGGAAAGCGGGTGATAGATGCGCGCTTTCCAGTCGTGCGAAAAGATGCCGTCCTCACCGATCACGCCTTCTGTAATCTTCTCGGTGAGAGTTGGGCCGAATACCTGAAGCTGGTTCTCCTTGCCGATCGACTGGTCGAAGCGGGTGAGAAGGAAGCAGGGGTAGTCAATATCGTGGTCGAAGTGGTGGTGGGTGAAGAATATGTAGTCGATATCGAGCGGCCAGAGTCCGGATTGCACGAGCTTGTGGGTCGTTGCCGGTCCGCAGTCGAACATGATTTTCTCGCCTTCGATGTCGAGAACGTACGCAGAGCCGAATCGGTTGGGGGTGGGAGTTGGTGTGCCTGCCCCGAGAACGTAAAGCCTTGCCATTCGTGAATGCCTCCGAATACCGGTAACCGATGCAATGACGCTCTGGCGACAGTAGCAGTCGGATAAATCTTCGTGGGTGTTCTTGGGTGAAGGATATTCCTGCCCCACTCTGTGTATGGCGATCGTGCGTTGCCGAGATACATCGGTTTTGAGTTCGACGAATTCGGGGAAATCGCAAAATTCGCCAAAACTCGTGCAAATCGTCAGTAGGAACGAATTAGCCGGTACCGGATAGGATGCCGCCCGTTCGAGCCAAGTGAACGAGTGTGTGAGTCACGGTGTCCGCCGTGAAAAATGGAGGCGTAACGGTGCTGTATTTCAAATCTTGCCTGCGATGTAAAGATGGGACCGTAGAATTCGGTTCCGATAATTTTGGTTCGTTCTTGAGCTGCCTAACTTGCGGATACACGATCAACTCTCGATCCATCCGAGCGAACAGTTCTATCGAAGAACCGAATAGTCTCGAAGAAGATGTCGTAATGGCTCCTCAGCTCGAGCCGGTGGCTGTTGCTGCTGAAACCGACGAACCTGTTTTCGAACCCGAAATCGAGTTGTTCGATGAAGACGCTGAAGCGATTGAGGCCGAGGTAATCGAGCTAGAAGAAGCCGCTATCTAGGTAGATTCCGTTGAAGCCCTCTCCCTTGGAGGGAGAGAGGGTAGTTACTTCCATTTGCCAACTATCGCCACAGACGTTCGAGCTTGAGGTCGTCGGTTGCGGAGTCGAACCACTCGACAACTTCGCGGTGCAGCGGAATGCCGCCTTTTTCGCGCAGTTCGGTTTCCTCGTGCTCGGGCAGACCCGCGTAGTAGACCCGATTATGCCCTGGTGCTGGTGGCGTATCGGCCAGATACGTCAGGAACTCATCCATCGAGCTTTTGAATTCGGCTACGTCGCGGAAAGCATCGATACTGAACGCCGCAACAAACTGAGCACCGTTTCCGGGTGGATTGCTGACACCGAAAAGCCCGGCGGAAAGAATTCCAGTAAACACCTGTCCGATGACCGCCATGCCGTAGCCCTTATGCGATCCAAGCTCGCGGGTTGAACCCCACGGCAGTAGACGTGTCACATCTGGAACCTTTTGTTCTTCCATCAACGGAGTACCGTCCTCGCCTGCCAGCAATCCGGGTAGCAGTGGAGCCCCCGTGCGTCTGAGCAGGTTGATTTTGTTCGCTGCGACAGCAGACGAAGAAATATCGAGAACGAATGGTGGCATCTTGCCGGTCGGAACAGCCCATGCATGAGGTACAGCTCCGACACGAGGTTCGGCTCCGAACGTTGGCACAGTAACGGCTCCGCCACCGGTGATTGCGTAGCCGATCATGTCGTGCGGCATCGCTCTCATCGCGTGGTATGCCATCATGCCAGCGTGGGTGCTGTTGTGGATGGTCACGGCCCCAATACCGACGTTCTTTGCCTTTTCGATCGCAATATCCATGGCTCTCGGGCAGATGACCAGACCGTGCGCTTTGTCGGCATCGATAGTTGCTACCGCAGATGTTTCGTGAGTGATCTTCCAGTTCGGTGTCGGGTTGATTTTGTTCTCTGAGAAAGCCTGAACGTATACCCGCAACATGTTCGAAACGCCGTGGGTTTCACAGCCACGAATGTCGGCGGTAACGAGTCCGTCGGCGGCCAGCTCTGCGTCTTCTCGTGGCATGCCCATCGCGTTAAAAACATCGGTCGTGGTTTTGAAAAGATCCTCACGACGGATCATCACTCGGTCTTCTTCGGGGACATGAAAATGTTCAAGCATTTTTGTTCAGATTCCTATCGTTCTAATGGTGAAAGACCGAATTCGGCGGTTGCTTGATCGAACCATTCGACCACTTCGTGGTGAAGCGGGATACCGCGTTCATGACGGTTGATCGATTCCTCGTGCTCGGGTAGTCCGGCGTAGTAGACGCGATCGTGCCCTGGCGCTGGTGGTGTCTCCCGCAGGTACTTCATGAAATCGTCCATCGAGGCTTTGAACCGCGAGACATCGGTGAATGCTTCGATCGAGTAGGCGGCGACGAAGTGCGACATGTGTCCGCTCTCATATGGGCCGAATGCTCCGTCGGAGAGAATTCCGCCGAACACTTGCGCAATCGCACTCAAGCCGTAGCCCTTGTGGGATCCGAGTTCGCGTGTGGCTCCATTGGGTAGGACGATGGTTTCTTCTGGAACCGGACGTTCGTCCATGATCGGTGTGCCGTCGGTTTCGGCCATCATTCCGGGGATAGTCATCGAGTTCATGCGCCTGAGAAGTTGAACTTTATTGGCGGCTACCGATGACGAAGAAATATCGAGAACGAAGGGTGGTTCCTTGTCGGCAGGTACCGCCCACGCGTGTGGGTTAGGTGCGAGTCTCGGTTCGGCTCCAAACGTCGGCGGCATGCTCTGTCCGCCGGCTGTGATGGCGTAACCGATCATGTCGTGCGGGAGAGCCATCATGGCGTGGTAGGCGATCATCCCGGCGTGTCGGCCGTTACCCATCGTGATTGCACCGATGCCGGTTTCCCGAGCCTTTTCGATAGCCAGCTTCATGATTTGCGGGATGATTGCGATGCCGAGTCCGCGGTCGCAATCGACGTTAGCGGTAGTCGGAGTTTCTCGGGTGATCGTCCAATTTGGGTTGGGGTTAATGAAGCCCTGAGAAACGCTTTCGATGTAGCGTCGCATCATGTTCGAAACGCCGTGAGTGTCGACGCCCCGGGTATCAGACAGCAGCAGTACATCGGTCGATTGCCAGGCGTCCTGCTCAGAAAAACCGATCTTCAGGAAAAGCTCGTTGACGGTCTTTCTGAGAGCGCCCGGCATGATCCGAACCTCGTCTTCTTCAGCAACATGAAAATGTTCGAGCATGTTTGGGCGTGTTCCTCATTGGTTGGAAAGTGATTGCTCGCGTGCGGCACACATTACGCCTGATTCGAGGGTGCGTAAATGAGCTACTGAGATTGGAAGCAGCATCGCATACTGGTCCTACAGAATTCTGTGCTATCCAAATGCTCATGTACGATTCAGCCTGATTTTGATTGTGAGCGATTTGACGAGGCACGACTTGCAGGACGTGACGATAGCGGCGATACAGATGACGGCGGTGGCGGGCGATATCGAGGGCAATCTTACCTCGATTGATCGGCTACTTGGCGATGCGATTGGGCAGGGCGCTGATATTGTACGTTTTACGGAGCTTTCGGTTTGTGGGTACAACACGCAACTTGTGATCTCACCAGACGGAATCGAGGGTAAATATCGCAAATCCCATGTGCATACGACCGAAATTAGCACGAGGCGGCACGGCGACGGTCTACCGATTTTCGATCATCCGAAGATTCGGTTCGGGGTCGAAATCTGTTATGGCACCCACTTTCCCGAAATATCGACAGCACTCGCCGACAAAGGTGCCGAGCGGATCTTCTTGTCTCACGCTTCGGAGGTCCCGAGCCCGCACCCGATAAGTAGGCGCGCTGGGAACGGTTTGTCCCCCTCGAGGGTGTACGACAACACGGTGTTCGCTGCAATTTGCAACCAGATGGGTGACAACCAAGCAGGCCACGTCTTTTTAGGAGTGACATTCGTGTGTGATCCGACTGGCAAGCTGATGATTCAGTCTAGTGATGGCTCTAGCGAAGAAATCGTTCTCGCGAACCTGAAAGCAAACGTGCTAGAAGATGCTTGTCACGTTCCAGAAACGTTCTTCAGGCATTTCCAGCGACCCGAAATATATGAAACAACGGAGAACGATTAGTGAATCCACAGGAACTTGCTCAGAAACTACACAGTGTCCCCGGGCGAGGGTGCGTCGTTGTCACAGGTGCTGGGATTCAGGCGATAGGCGATTTATTTGTCGAACCGGGGACATCGAGAACGATTCTCGAGGCTTCGGTTCCGTACGCGCGAAAAGCTCTTGATGAGTTCGTTGGTATCCGAGCGGAACAGCACGTTTCTGCGGAGGAAGCGATGCTGATTGCTCGTTCTGCGTTGAACCGAGCCCAACATCTGGCTGATGAGGAAGATGGTGCCCAACTGCTATTTGGAGTGGGATGTACGGCAGCTATTGCAACAGATAGAGTGCGTCGTGGCGAGGATCGAGCGCACGTTGCCTGGACTGATGGAGTTCGTTCAGGTGGCGCATCGATCTGGTTCGACAAGCAAGCCCGAACACGCGCAGATGAAGATGCGGTTATTTCGGCGATCGTTCTGAACTCGATCGCCGAGGCATTGGATATCGAAGAGCGGCTGGAACTGGGCGTTCTTGAAACGGAACGATTAGATGGATTCGATTGAGCGGCTGTACGTAAAGGAAATTGGTGGACTCGTAGTTTCTCCTGATGGAACGACGAGTGAATCCTTGCCGGAACGGCCACTTGTGTTGGCGGGTTCGTTCAATCCATTACACGACGGGCACCGCAGCATGCTGAGCGCAGCACTGAAAGTGGTGGAGCGTCCGGCCTTCTACGAGATATCGATTACTAATGTCGACAAGCCGATGTTGCCCCGACTAGAACTCGAACGTCGTGCCGCCGGGATCACCGCCAATGGTAGTTCGCTGATCGTCACAAGTGCTCCAAGGTTCACGGAAAAATCGTCGATCCTTCCCGGTGCGACGTTTGTGATCGGGTTCGATACGTACATTCGGCTCATGGCCAAGCGGTACTATCCCGATCACGTCGCCGGACCACATTCATCGGTCGAGAACTCTCTTGATCTGATTCGCGAGAACAAGTGCCGGTTTGTCGTTGCCGGGCGAGTTGACGATCGGAAACAGTTCCGTGAACTGCACGACATCGAGTTTGAACTACCGTCTAGATTCAAGAATATGTTCATTGAGCTAAGGGAATCGTATTTCCGTTCGGATCTGTCGTCGACAGAGATTCGGAACCAGACTCGCTGACGTTCGATTTAGTACTTAGCAGCACCGAATTGTTGCGAATCTACATCTAACACTTTTGCCACCGCCTGTCGCGCGCATCTGGGGGATGGCGTTCTTCGCACCGAGGAACAAAGCCTTGAGAAGCACGTCGAGTCCGTAGTCCCAGCCGTCCTCATCGACGGTCAGGACAGTCACCTAAATGATCGAAACACCGTCGATGACACCGAACGTGTTTTGGACGAGGATGCCGAGTCGAGCCCATTGATCGACCGTTTCGTTGACCATTCGGGCGATATCAGCCTCTGCGAAACGTCGATATGGCTTGCTGCCGCGGTTCCCCCGGTCTGGGTGATGCGGTCGACGTTCGTAGCTGCAGCTGTATCGTCGATGTCGGCGATGAAGACTTTTGTGCCCTCTGACGCGAGTTTCCTTGCGGTCGCTCCGCCGATACCCATCGCACCCACGGTGATGATCGCTACCTGTCCATCGAATCTGCTTATGTTTGTTGCCTCTTTAGACTTTGGAATCCCGGTTCGCGATTAACTACGTGGCGTTCTATTCTGTTTCTTGTGATGAGCGAAATAGTATCGGAAGATGTCCACTGAAACGAGCTTTCGGTGGACGTGCGGAGGTACAGGTGTGACACTGCCGGTATGTCATCAATTCCGATTCGCCGTGAAGAAATAACACCAGAGTGGTTGGAATCCATGCTCGAAGGGATTGGATTCTGCAAGATCGCTGACCTCACGTTTGAAAAAATAACGGGGTACAACCCGTTCCTTTCGCAACTGTTCCGCGTGCAAATTGCCTATTCAAAACAGATGCCTGATCACCCCGATGTCGTGATCGTAAAAATTCCACCGGTCGACAAGAAAATTCGTGTCAAAGAAGCCGGGTTTGGCCCATATGTGGGTGAGCTTGGGAGCTACCGACTACTTGATTCGTTCTATGGAGCGTCGATTGCTCGAATGTATGGTGCAGTTGAAGACCATGTTGAGCGGACGGTCGCTTTCGTATTCGAAGACATTGGCGTACTTCCGGAAGGACAAAAATACGCAAAGATTGATCTGGATATAGCCAGGGCGACGCTAGATTTTATGGCAGCGTTTCATGCTCGTTTCTGGGAGGACAGTGAACTCGAGAGAGCGACCTGGATTCGAGATGCCGATTGGTCGTTTCTGTTCAATCAGAACCCACTCGATTCTGCGCTCGGATGGCAGGTGATCAAGGATGATGATCAGTTCGAGAAAACGGGCGGTCTGGTTGTTGCTGGCGAGTACTTCGGGGCGCGGTTGAACAACTTACGTGCACCGATGGGTCGCCGACCCAACACATTGACCCACAACGATTTTCATCAGGGCAACGTGCTGCTTCGACAGACGCCGAATGGTCAACAGCCAGTGATTATCGACTGGCAGATGCCTGCTTTCGCTGGGGCGACCAATGATCTGGCGAAGTTCATGATGACTGCGGTTCCGTTTGAGATTCTCGCCAAGTACGAGGGTAATCTCGTGGCGCACTATGCCGATAATCTTCAAGCGAACGGCGTGGTGGCCTATTCATTCGATCGATGCTGGCGTGACTATCGTCAGGCGCAGGTTGTTACATTCGGCAATTATGCGACCAGTTGCTACGAAACCTCACCAGATGGCGGATTGATCGAGTCGTCGGGTGATTCAACGCACGCCGTGATCAAAGCTCTGACGCTCGCTGATCCGGTTGAGCTAAGAGAGATTCTGCCTTAGTTATCCGCACACGACGGATTTTCCGACGAAAGAGGGATCTGGTGGGGTGTCGCGAGGTCGTTTGCTGAGTCGATATTCGTTCTTGTCGGTCGTGCGCGCCCCAACCCCAGATCCCTCTACTCCGCTTCGCTGCGATCGGGAAATCGGTGGTGTCAGGTTGAGAGTGCAGGCTGCAACCGCGCCTAGCCGTCGTTTTTCGAGGGCTTACTGAATAGGGCGAAGCTTGCCGAGTAGCCGTGCAGGAACGTTTGATCGCCGATCGGACCGATCTCGCCGTTCGAGAAGAATCCGGCGATCGGGATGTCGGCCACCATATCGGTGAACATTGTCGTGTCGTGATCGGGTGAACCGTAGAGATACTGACCACGCCCTAGACAGCTAAACAGCAGGGCAGAAGCCGGGACATCGTTTTCGTCGAGATTGTCGATGTATTCCTCGAGCATCATGCGCAGGTCCTCGTCAGCTGCCTGCGCGTCTCTCACGAAGAACTGAACCACTTGTCCTTCCTGGACAAGCTCGCCAACCGCGAGGGTTCCGTCATTTTCATCGGCACCGAGAACGTTTCTGATAAGGAACTCACCTTCGCTTCGATCTTGCGCGAGGCGATCCATGATGATCCCGATCTGTAGCGACCGGCGGATCAATCGTTTTTCGCGTGTTTCGGCGGCTTCAAATAGATCGCGAAGAACCTCCAGTGGAGTTTGGTCACCGAGTTTTGAAATAACGTTGATCTCAGATTCGGTCACTACAAGCGGTTCACCGATAGGTCGGCACCCCTGTGCAACAACCGTTTCAACCACCAGATCACCCGTGAATGCGACTCCTACAGCACCCGACCGCACCAACTTATCGTTGATAAACAGTGCATTCTTACCGGGCTGACCGCCGCCACTAGCGAGCCCACCGATTTTGACGGCTGACGGGTATGCGAAATCGAGCCCTGCCAGAAGGTGATCGCTTCGGAGTGTGAAAGGATCGGGCAGCAACATGATTGCAGGGCAGTCTTCTGCGCGAATCCCAAGAAGGTCATGCCATGCTTCTGGTCCAGCATCGGGGCTGGGTACTTCATCTTGATTCAGATGAAACGGAGATAACTCGACTCCCGGCAATACCGCCGCGGAAATTGCAATTCCCGGTCGGCGCTCGACTTCCTGTCCACCACCGATGACGCCCGCGGCTGAACAGCCGATTAACACCTTTGCTCCAAGCGCTTCGGCTAAAACTTCCGGTGCTGTGAAATACGATGGTGCGTGGTGAGACGAAATGAATACCACTGCTAGATCGGGATGTTGCCCATCCAGATTCGCAAGGATCTGTTCGGATGCCTGAGTAACTGCCTCAGTGAATGAGGCAGAGTCTGAAACGGCAGAACTCCATTGCAAGTTTTGCTTCTCCCGTCCCGGTTCGAGCAAAATGGCCCTGGCGGGATGTATCCAGTCACTCTGCATTGCCTGCGTTCTTCGACGCCGACAATGCAGAGTTGGAAATCTCTACAGGGTCGGTAGAACAGCTGCAGCAGCAGCGACAGTTTTGTCTATGTCTTCGTCTGTATGTGCAGAAGAAAGGTGAACTCGACCGTTTGAAGAGAGTCGAATACCTTGCTTTAGCATCTCTTTGGCGAACCTCGAATACTTGCCGTCATCGCAATTTCGAGCGTGGTCTCGCCAGTTGGTAATATCTTGTTTCGTGGTGAACGATATAGCGAATACCGAACCAACGCCTTGTACATGTAAGTCGGACTCTAGCGATTTTGCGACATCGCGAAGATCGTCCATTAAGCGTAGCCCTTTGCCATTTATATCGTCGTAGAACGCGCCACCCTGTTCCTCGATGTACTTGAGCGAGGCATAAGTAGCTGCGATTGACATTACGTTCGAGTTGAAGCTACCTCCGTGATATACGGTGCCATCGCCGATGAGATCCATCACATCACGGCGACCTGCGATCATGGCGATGGGAAAACCTCCCGCCATCGATTTTGCGTATGTCGCAAGATCGGGGGTGATACCGAGAAATTCCTGCGCACCACCACGAGCTACACGGAACCCGGTGATCACCTCATCGAACGCCAGTAATACTCCGTTTTCTTTGCAAAGCCGTTGCAGGCCTGCAAGGAACTCGGGAGTGGGAACGATGCAGTTGGTGTTGGCGAGAATCGGTTCCATGATCACAC
>CAJXEJ010000046.1 GCA_913052475.1 uncultured Dehalococcoidia bacterium | reverse complement strand
CCCAATTTAACGTGGCGGAGAGAGGTTGGGTGGCTGCATCCATCGACTACCGCCTCGCTGGCGACGAACCACTTCCGAGCCCAAGGGTCAAGCCGTTTTTCGATGCAGTGGGTGGAGAGTCTAGTTCAGCGCGCGACCGATCGGTGGTTGCCTCAATGGAGGATACACTGACCGCCCTCGATTATCTGCTCAGTCGAGCCGACGAGTTGAATATCGACGCAGTTCATCCGATTAGTTTCCGTAAGCCTGTGCAGGCAGCCAGGTCACCAATTCGGGCCAGAACACAATTATGAGTAGGCCGATAAGCTGCAAAATAACAAACGGGATTACGCCCTTGTAGATATCGATAAGTTGCACTTCTTTTGGTGCAACCCCTCTGAGATAGAAGATGGCAAACCCCACTGGAGGCGTGAGGAACGATGTCTGAAGAGCTACGGCAACAAGCATCAGGAACCAGATCAATTCAGGATTGTCTACTACCCCGAAACCGTTAACCGCGATACCCAGGCCGCCGATAACCGGGGCGAGGAGAGGCAGAATAATCAGAGTTATCTCGATCCAGTCAAGGAAAAAGCCTAAAAGGAAAATCCCGAGAAGCAGGACGAATACGATGCCGTATGGGCCAAATGGAAGCCCAGTCAGAGCGTTTTCAATAAGTTGGTCTCCTCCGAGGCCTCGTAATACGAGGGCGAAACAAGTGGCCCCGATAAAGATGCCAAATATATAACCGGTGATATTGAATGTGCTGTGAACGACCTCTTTCAGGATTTTGAAATTCAGTCTTTTGTTACTTGCTGCAAGGAGTGTTGCTCCCAGAGCGCCCACTCCACTGGCTTCCGTAACCGTTGTGATGCCAGCAAAAATGGAGCCAAGAACCGCCAGAATGAGAAATACTGCGGGAAGTGCCGTCCGAACAACATTCCAAACAACCAAAAACGACATCGGCTCTCGGTCCGCAGGTAGAGGCGCCCGACTAGGGTGCAGGTAGCTATACCCGAGTATGTAGACAATGTACATCACCCCAAGGATCAACCCCGGGAATACAGCGCCCATAAAAAGATCACCCACTGATAGCCCGAGTTGGTCAGCCATGATCACTAACATAATAGAGGGCGGTATAAGGATGCCTAGGGTTCCAGCAGCGGCGACTGTTCCCACAGCGAAAGATTTTTCGTAGTCCTGCCTCAGCATGGTAGGAATAGCTAACAAGCCCAGAAGCACTACTGATGCACCGATGATTCCGGTAGCTGCAGCAAGAATGATGCCAATCAAGGCAATTGTCACAGCGAGGCCACCGTGCACCTTGCCGAACAGGTTCTGCATAGAACTCATCATCTTGTCAGCAATGCCTGATCGATCAAGCATCAGACCCATGAAGATGAACATTGGGATAGCCACTAAGACCCAGTTGTCCATCAATTTGTAAATGCGGTTGACTACCATTCCAACGTAGTTGAAATCGACACCCGTGCTTGTGCCCAGGTATGTGTCACCCAGAAAGCCCACAAGTGTAAAGAGCGCAGCGACTCCAGCTAGGACGAATGCAATGGGGTACCCCGAGAACAGTAACCCGATGAACGTCAAGAACATGAAAATGACTAGGACGTGATTTAGATCCATATGGTTACCGTATTACCTCGGGTCGCTTTTTAGAAATGCAGCAGCGCTGATTAGGCGAGATATACCAGCTACGCCGAGCAGCCCGAAACCAATAAGAAGAAACGACTTGACAACCCATCGGTAAGGAAGACCAGTTCCTCCGGCGTCCGAGCTCTCCATCTGGGTGAATGATTGTGCTACGTAAGGCCAACTATGCCAGAGTATGATAATAACCATGGGCATTAGCAGAAATAGAGTGCCGAAAACTTCTATGGTTGATTTTCTACGCTGTGAGAAACGTTCGTGCATCAGGTCTAGGCGAATGTGCGTGTCACGGGTGGTGCAATAAGAAAGCCCGATCATAATGCCCACTGCATAAAGATGCCACTGCAACTCTTCGAGTATTACCAAACCGGATGAGAATACGTACCGCAAAACGACCTGCAGGATAATCACTGCAACCAAAACGACGTTTATCCAGGCCGTGATCTCTCCAATACGCTCTATAAACCTGTCCAGCAGTTTAGAAAGTTTTGGTGTGTATTCGCTTTCCGTAACCATGCACAGTATTCCTCGAATTATCGATGATCTTCATCATTTAGAGCTAAAGACGATACTAAGCACCCCCCTCCACGTAATTTTCGGAGATCATACCGTGAAGGGGGGTACTGGTTAGGCAGTCAGAATTACCGACTAATTAGGCCGCTCTGGTCGTGGCAGGTAGCCAATGGATGACCAGTACTTATATTCTTCGTCAAACGCTGAGAAATCATCCCAGACCTTCTTGAAGAACGGATCTGCTTTCTGCTCTTCAACCACCTCAAGCCACGCGGCTTTGTATTCCGCTAATATCGCGTCAGACCAGTAGTGGTTTGTCACACCATATTCGGTGACATTTTTCTTGATTTCAGCACCTTCGAGAGCTTCGCCATGGGCAAAGGAGTCAGCCACGGATGCTTTTGCGATCACTTCGAGACTCATCTTTTGCCGATCCGACATCCCGTTCCAGACATCCTTGTTGATGAGCAACTCGAAAGTCGTGGCCTGTTGGTGCCAGCCTGGGAAGTAATTGTGTTTCACGAGTTTGTGAAATCCCAGTCTTTGGTCAACCACAGGAAGTGAGAATTCAGTAGCGTCGATCGCCCCTTTTTCAAGAGCAGCGAAAATCTCACCACCAGGCAACAGGCTGGTTTGCACTCCGAACTTCTGCATAACCTCAGCACCCAGGCCGAAGAAACGCATTCTCAAACCATCTAACTCGTCTGTGGATTTTATTTCATCCGCAAACCAACCTGAGGTCTCAGGAGGGATGATGGCCGCGAGTAGTACGTGCACGTTATAGCCTGCATCGTCATACATTTGCTGATACAGATCCATCCCGTCATCGTAGTAGAGCCATGCTAGGTATTCCGCTGCATCAGGTCCGAAGGGAACGGCTGAAAACAACGGTGCAGCGGGCATTTTCCCCACCCAGTAACCGGCGGTGGCATAGCCTGCATTAATCTTCCCAGTAGATACTGAGTCGAGAATTTCATTTGCTGCGACGAGCGTACCTGGCTCGTAAACGGTCATAGTAAGGCTTCCACCACTGAGCTGTTCAATCCTTTCAGAGATGTACAGGATCCCATCACCCAGTGAAGGTAAGTTCGTACCGAAAGCGACTGGCACTTGCAATTCAACCGCGGTTTCTTCGACCGCCCCGTCTTCGGAATCGTCCGAACACGCTGCGAAAGCGAACAAGCCGAACAGCCCTAGTAGTAATACAACTCCAATTGTTCGCAATCGGAATATTCTATTAATCGATTTCATATTAGGCCCTCCTCTTTAAAAACAGAGTTCAAGCATCGTATACGACATTCGAAATATTTTCACCCATGTAATAAACGATTTAAGGAGGTCAAATAGGCCTTTTTTTACGCAATACGGTGTTTTCCACCGTTCTCTCATCTCTTGATTTCAGAACCACCGAAAAGTCGAGACGAGGTTTCACTCATACGGATCCGTCTCCAATTCCCAACTACCCACCGTAGCCCGCAACGACGTGGGCTCGCATATATTCCTTGTTTAGCTCAATTCCGAGACCAGGTCTGTCAGATAGGTAGATTTTGTCGCCTCTGATATCGAGCGGATAGTCGATGAACTCGTCGTAGGCGTTGAGTTTGGCCTTGTGTGTCTCGACTCGGTAATGGTTCGGCACCGAAGCCATTGCGTGAGCTCCCGCCAGAACGTTGATAGGACCGCTCGCATCATGTGGTGAGATAGGAACGTAATACGCCTCAGCCATGGTTGCGATCTTCTTGATCTCGGTAATCCCACCGGTCCAGGTGACATCCGGCATTACAAAATCGGCAAGCTCGTTTTCAAGAATCGGCACAAACTCCCACCGCGTGTGAAGCCTCTCCCCGACGCTGATAGGTGCACTAATGTTCTCGCGAACCTGCTTCAGAGCGTGGGTACTTTCTACCGGCACCGGCTCTTCGAGCCAGAAGAGATTGTACGGCTCGAGTACTCTCCCAAGGCGAATAGCGGTCGGCACATCGAATCGGCCGTGGCAATCAACCATGATTTCAATATCGGGCCCGACCGCCTCTCGCATCGCAGCAATTCGCTCCACACCGAGGTTCTCAGCCTCGGCACTCAACTTGCCGCTCAAATACCCGTTCGTCTCCTCTTCATGTTTTGGCTGGAATGGATCGATTTTCATCGCTTTCTGGCCAGTCTCTACGATCGCTTTTGCGTGCTGGGCAGTGTCTTCGATCGATGATCCATTCTGCGGATGACAATAGACCGGAATACCTTCACGCACCGGTCCTCCGAACAACTCAGCTATCGGCAGTCCAAGCACCTTGCCACGAATGTCCCAGAGAGCGATGTCAATAGCGCTGATCATGTTGGTGGTCAACCCTCGCGAACCCATGTACGTGTATGCCCGGAAAATCTTGTTCCAGATCATCTCGATGAGTCGGGGATCGTCACCCTCAATCAGATCGCTAACGTGCCTTAGCCCGGCACAGATCGGAAGGGCACGAGGCGATTGGGCGGTGACCTCTCCCCAACCGGTAATGCCCTCGTCTGTTTTTACCTCCACGAACGTGTATTCACGAAGCTTTCGTGGACCCTGGTTGTCATTGGCTGTGTCGAGATACGGGCCCTGCGCCTCGATTAGCCAGGGAGTGACCTTGGTAATTTTCAATGCAATGATTCCAAAAAAATAACGATAGCGACAAGTGGTTGATCTAACGAGTTGGCGACCTGTGACCGAACATCCGATCTGTCTACCGGACGTCAGATTGGGGCGATAGTAGCACCTGCAGCATAATCTTCAGCAATCACGAATTCATTGGCTGCAGTGACGCAGGTATGCGGCTCAACTACACATCCGCAATGATCCTTGACACACCAAGCAGCACCTAAAGCACTCGTAAACTCTTCGCACTGACCGAGTCGAAGGGTCGTCTCGAGCTGTCGCGCCGATCACCATCTTTCGTGGATTCAGTTGTCGCCGATGGTCTTTCGTATTTATTCAAGGCTATTCCGCTCCGACTAAGAACAGTCTCAATAGCATCTAAAGCACGTGATTCTCAGCGTCATGCTGCGGTTCGTAACCAATCTCTCGGCGAGTCGTTTCGATATCGAAAACGTTGTACCTATTGTCCGAAATCACATAGTAGTGCGCGCTTGGACGTAAGTTCCCTGCCCTCGCGGTCTTGAAGCAAGCGTCGACAAATCTTGCCGAATCCTCCTGATGGCACCACACCGTGAAGTAAGAAACTTCGTCCTTGGGTCCATTGGCGGGATTAATCCCGCCCCAGCGAGCAGCGACAGCACCCTGCCCTTGCGCACCCAGACGATGACACCAGGCTTCTACATACGCTTTCTCGACGCCGTAATCGCCGGTTGGACACGGCTCGGTCATCACGGACAACGGTTCCGGCCACGGATCGACCTCGTCAAAACGACGGTTCGCTATCGGTGAATTGTCTTCTCGCGTGTACCCGTAGTAGGCAGCACCAGTTGCGTGCACAGAACTGGAACCAACCACCACCGCGTTCGGGCAAACGTCCATCACCGCCTTGAATACAAGATCGGTCATAGCGTTCATTTCACTCAGTGGATCTTTTCTGGCGAGATATACGACAAGATCACGACCTTCAAGCGCCCTACGTAATTCCGCGTCGTCCGTCGAAGCATCGAGTTCGACGAACTCACGATGGGCATCCGGGTCAATTGCTCGATCATCTGCCCCCGGTAGGTCAACTGAGGTAACTCGATAGTCTGAATCGAGCTGAGGCAAATAGGTACGGAGCCCCGCGCCGATCGTGCCCTTACCACCAATTAGCAGTACGTTTATCAATACTCTATCTCGATCAAATGTCTATCACTTTGCGAACAGCCAGGCTCGTCTGCGGGCGCAATGTTATCCCTGCCCACACGTTCTTTGAATCTCCATCAGGAGTTAGCTACGGGAACCCCTGCCTAGAGATCCCTCATAAACGCCAGGTCCTGAGCGAAGGCCTGCTCTTCGCCCTCGACAAGATCGATTTGTCCGCGGCCTTTCACGTCTTGTTTCGAGCCGTCATGTTCGGGTTCCGAGTATCGGTCGAACCACTCCTGCAGTTCTTTGGCCATATTCCGGATGATCGACCGAAACGCAACATCATCGATAGCATTTACCGTCTCATTCGGATCGTTGGCAAGATCGTAAAATTCGTTCGGACCATTTGGATACCGGTGGATGTATTTCAACGATTGAGTACGGATCATCCGAGTCGGTCCATACTCGTCCAACACAACCACAGGTCGATCACCAACCTGCACTTGCCCATCCAGTATCGAAGTAAAACTCGTACCTGGCAGTGAATCTCTCACGTCACCGATCAAATATCCAAGCTGTACGTAATCGAGGATCGTCGGCATAAGATCGTAATGACTGAGCAGGTTCAATTCGACCTCGCCTTCTGGCACATGGCCCGGTCGCGAAATCAAGGTTGGAACCTTCACGGCGGTGTCGAACATGTTGGCGGGATAGGTCCCGTTGCCTTTCCCCCAGATACCGTGGTGCCCCATGCTCATTCCGTTGTCCGCAGTAAACACAATCAGTGTGTTTTCACGAAGATCATTCGCTTCTAGCCAATCGATCAGCCGACCGATGTTCTCATCCATCGCCGTGATCGCCGAAAAATACCCGCTGAGCAGCTCCCGACGTTCCCCCGCACTCGCCCCGACACTCCCCGCTGAACCTTCCTTCGCCAGATGATTCAGATGAATCGGATCCCACCGCACAGTCTCGAACAGGCAGTTATCGAAGTAGTCGCTATACAGATCCGGCGGATGTTGTTCCCGTCCCCACGGCGCGTGCGGCGCCGTGTAGTGAACGTTCATCGAGAACGGTCGATCAGAGTCCTTTTGCTCGTCTAGATACCCAATGGCGTTATCGGTAATTACATCGCTGAAATATCCGTTCGACGTGTATTGCTCGCCATCAGTGAACATCGGGGCGTTGTAGTAATTACCCGAGCCAGTGGCGTGAACGTTCCAGTACGCAAATCCCGCCTGGGGAGTCGCTGAATCACCAATGTGCCACTTGCCGCTCAGCGCTATGTCATAGCCGTTTTCGGCGAGTATCTCTGTGTACGTCGTTCGACCCTCGAGGTACTGGATTGCCTTGCCATCACCGGGTAGGTTGACCGAGTTTCCCGCTCGTAAGAAATCTTGTACGCCGTGCTGCGAAGGCATCTGCCCTGTCAGAATCGAAGCACGCGCCGGCGAGCAAACGGGCGAAGCACAGAAAAAATTCTCAAACCGGATACCGGTCTCGGCAAGTCGATCCAAATTCGGCGTTCGGAGCTCAGGTGTTCCCGCACAGTTCATCGCCCACGCACCCTGATCGTCGCTCAAGATGAACATAATATTCGGTCGACTCGGATCGGTACTCGCCACGTCAGCTCCTCAGTTACAATATTCGCCCGCCGATGTTACGTTAGGCAGACCGAACTGGATTTCATCTGGAGCCACAGGAAGCTCTGATACCAGCCATTCTTGGACTAGCCTCCAGTTCACCCAACTTGAATCAAAAGGACCTTCGCTACTCTATTTTAGATCGATTACTTCATCCTGTGCGACAGATTGAGAACACGCTGAAATCAACCGACCGAACACCACGTCTTGCTGAAGAATTCGGGTACCTGTCGCACAGAATTCCGGCTTGGAATTACCGCTCACAGAAGCCTACGCACGATTCTTTTCCAGCCACCCGTCAACAAGCCCCACCGTCTCATCGACGACGTCTGACTGCATACCGAACTGCGCAGCAATCGTCTGCACCAGTCGATCAACCCTTTCGATGTTCGGCGCGCCGTTTGCAAGAGCACGAGCAGCTGATGAAGGATTCACGAGCGACAACGCAGCATTGGCGTACTTTTCGAACGGAACCAGATCATTCCTATCGCCACCCATCTTTTCGCATAGATCGACAACCCACTCGTAAACCAACTGCGAGGCAGCGAGATCAGAATGAACAGCCTCTTTGATCGGCCGCATTGCATCCTCTTGAACGCAGCGATAGTTACCCGCCATCAACATGCTCCACTTGGCGAGAGGTGTGAAGATCGAGTCGTGAACCCGCAGCTTCACCGGCAGTTCGACTGACTTCCCATCAACGTCGTATCGAATCGCCTGAATGTCTGCCTCAAGCTGCTCTAGGATCGCCGTGTTAGCGTCGGAATCAAAGCGAGCCGCCTTAAAGTTCGTAGGCAAACCCACCTGCAACACATTGATCTTTTCTTCCGGTGGTCGGAACGCCTGCGGATCGGGGCTGCACAGCGTCATAAGTGCGGGATCAAAAGCGTCCCAAACACTCGGCTCGGTGTAGCTGCCCCGCAAAGAACCGGCATCGATTCCTGAGAAACGATGCAAGTAAGTCAATGGTGGCATGTTCATGATCGACATGCAGGGTTTACCCGAAGCCGCAACTCGAGCCACCAACTCGCTTACCGCTGGAACCCCATACTGCGGCTCCTGCATAGCAAGCGCGATCAGGTCGTAGTCAGCAGGCTCGACATCACTGGGGCCATCGGCCGACAAATCACCTGCCATAGTCTGAGAGTTAAGTTCCACCAGCCCATCTATTCCTCGGGCGGCAAGACGCACACGAGCACCTTCCGAATTGATCAATTCGACCTCTTCTGGAAGGCAAACCAGCTTGACCGTATGACCGGCCAACGCCATCTTCGCTCCGAGGAGCGAACCATAAGACGCGCCGAGAATCAAAATCTTGTATGTGGTAGACATGTTCACTCCTGGTCAGCCAAGATAGTCGAATTGCAGCGGCCCTCGCGAGGCGAAGTTTCATCCGCCATTCCCCGCAAGTCAAATCATAATCTCTTTTTAGTCCCCAATTGCTTCCAGCAGTCCCTGGCAATCTTCGATCTTTATCTCGCAAAGCAAGATGAGATTCCCAACAATTCCGTACGCCGAATAGCTCGTTCGAGTCGAACTTATCCCGCCCGAAGCAAACGGAGCTGGCTTCCGACGACCTGTAGCAACATCGGCAATTTCCTGACCATCACGAATCGCAGCAGCCTGCGATTCGTATACACGCACCTCAACATCACGTTGGTTGTAAAAGCCGTACCAAACTCCAGTCGCACCTGGCAGGGTTTCCGGTGAGAGTTCCTTCGACTTCTTCCATCCCGCAGCCGCCACGTCATCAACGCTAAAAACGCCGGATGGTTGAAGGATCTTGATGGGATCTTCCCCCGATAAGACAAGCGACGAATCATCCGCAATCTCGGTGTCACCAGATCCGCACCCGATTAGCACTATCAATACCAGGGTCAAACTAATCAGCCGTACGGGCAATACTTTTCGAATAATCATGGCGCCGCAGTGCCCCCCCAAGTAAGTAGACGATCGCTAATCGACATCCGCGGATCATTCAAAATCTCGAACGTAACACCCAGTGTATCCGCAACATCCCCAACTATCTTCCGGTACATGTCCATTGGTGGTGGTGCGATCAATGTGCCAAAAAGGTCGGATAAAACAGATTTGTACATTTGCGCTCCTTGGCTTGTCTCCGAATGAATCGGCAATCGTACGATCATCCGGTCGACGTTCCACACTAATAGTCTCCCTCTCAGTAAACCGAAGCGAATTAACCTCAATCAACCGCTTTGCCTGTAAATTAGCCCACACCTTCGAACAATCAGGAACGTCGAACAGATCGACAACGTAGTAAAGACAGGGCCAACACATGAGCAACGCTAACGAAAAAATTGGATTTGTGGGACTCGGCATGATGGGCTTGCCGATGGTGCGAAACCTTCTTGATGATGGCTACGCGGTTGCCGTGTTCGATCTCGACACAACCCCCATCGAAACAGCAATCCAATTCGGGGCCTCAGCTGCAACATCTGCAGCCGACACCGCGGCGCAGGCCAATATCGTCATAACGATGGTCCCCGATTCTGAACACGTCGAAGGCGTCATTGCTGGTCCAGATGGAATTCTCGAAGGACTCGAACCTGGATCTGTTGTTATAGACATGAGTACGATCGATCCCGAAATCGGCAAGAAGATGTCCAACTTCATCGAAGAGAAAGGCTCCAAATTCATCGACGCCCCGGTAACTGGTGGAGTCGCCGGTGCGGAAGCCGGAACACTTTCGATTCTCGTTGGTGGTAACGCCGAAGTGTTCGAGCGAACATTGCCCGTTTTGAACGTGCTCGGGGGCGACGTTACTCACATGGGTCCTGTCGGCTCCGGGCACACAACCAAGATCGCCAACCAGTTAATCGGAGTCGCAACTCTCGCCGGAATATCGGAAGCGTTCGTACTTGCGAAAAAGTCCGGCCTCGATATGCAGACCTTCTTCGAAGCTGTCAAAAACGGAGCCGGACGCTCATGGGCACTCGATACCCACGGACCTACAATTCTCGCGGGCGACTTCGCACCAGGATTTATGGTTAAGCACATGCAAAAAGACCTTCGTCTTGCAGGTCAGCTGGGCGCTGAAACCGGTACCGCCCTCCCAACCACCACCCTGATCGCTCAGCTCTACCGCTCGGTTCAAGCCGATGGTGAAGACGCAACTAGTCAAGGCCATCAGGCGCTAGTCCAGGCGATTGAAAAGCTCTCGAACGAACAGGCACGGCTCTAAGCAAAAATCAAACGCCTGGGTATCCCGCACGCCTCGTTGACCATCTACCAACCCGGTCAACGTCGCTCCAATCCCATCCCGGGCGCTCGAAGGACGGCACGCCAGCCAACAACAACCGCCGACGCTGTCATCCTGAGCTAAATTCAGTATCTGTGCCAACGCGCCAACTTCCGCTCAACCCAGCCATCACACCGGCATTCCTCTTCACCTAAATCCTCTCCCTCATAGCGAGGGCTTATTCCCAACCACAGGCAATAACACGTGGGAGGGGTACTCAGCACTGTTGTAAACGGTGTTGCTAGCCCTCTGACTCCGAGTGTGCCGACCAATCGGTTCACCGGTGTTTGGGTTCACGTCAAACCGAGGAAAGTTGCTTGAAGATATATCAAGGCGAATCCGGTGTCCCTGAACAAAAAGATTCGATACCGGCGGTAACTCGATCTGCACTTCATAGACCTCACCCGGCTCCATAACTTTTTCACTGTCGAATCCGTCACGGAATCTTGCGCGCCTGATCGAATCCTCAAGCGGTAGATGAAAACCCTCAGGGTACATCTCGCTTGGTGGGTAGACGTCGATCAATTTCGCTGTGAAATCGGTATCGACAGCATCCGAGGAAATCCACAAATTCACTACGATCGGACCGGTCACCTCAACATCCGCTGCAAGTGGCTCAGTCTGGAACACGTTCACATCTGCTCTATCTGCCAGCAGCGCAGGTGTATTAGCAGGACGCTTGCTGGAAACCACCGTCGAAGGGCGCTCTTTTTGGTGTAGCGGGCCATCCGGAATGAGTGATCGCATCCGGGCGCGTTGCGGCACATATGCCCCATCAAGATCATCGGGAAGAACGATCCACTCGTAAAACCCCGTCACATTTCCGCTAACCGTTGGCACCGGGTTCTCAGGATCGTGTACCCACGTGGTCGAATTCCCCGAATTCCTAGGTGGAGCCATGCCCAGTTTCCCGTGTTCAGTCAGATACAACGGTGTCTCGTTAGCTCTTTCCAGCGGCCACGCCTGCTCAACTCGCCAGCCACCGCCGTGCTGAATCCTGCCAAAGCTGTCGAACGATCCATCACCGCCACCCATCACGAAAATCCGCACCGGATCATCATCCTCAACACCAGTATCGATATCCTTCAGCCAGCGATCGAACCACCGAAATCGTTCCTTGTTCAAAGTCTTGTCACCCCAGTTCGCAGAATCACCAAACTCGACATCGCCTACATACGAAGCACCCCTACCTCGCATCGAAACGTGGTTCCACGGTCCGAGTATCAAGCGCTGCGGAGTCGTATTTTTCGCCGTCATGTGAGCGAATTGCTCCGACGTTTCTGCCGCGAACGGGTCGTACCATCCTGAACTGTAAACAGCGGGAATATCAGCCATACGGTCGTAGTGCTGCGCGTGATTCAACGACTCCTGCTGCCAGAAATCCGTGTACGAACCGTCCTGGTAGTAGTGCATCAGCACCTTTTCGAGGTTCGGTACTGCGGCAATCGGAGTCTCACCCTCTTTGAACGGATGCCGCCACACCTCTTCGCTCAGGCGTTCCGCACCTCGTTCGATGCGCTCGATCGCACTAGGATCATCGGCTATTTCTTGCGAATCGTATCCGTGCAGGTACAGTGCGCCATACATATGAAGCGCCATCGCTCCGCCCTGGCGAACCTCCCATCGAAATGCGTTCGTTGGCGCGACATCAACCCACAACGCAGAAAGATGCGGCGGTCGATAGAGCGACGCCATATTTTGAACGATTCCACCATGAGATGCACCGACCATGCCTACTCTGCCATTCGACCACTCCTGAGCAGCTGCCCACTCAATCGTGTCGTACCCGTCTAGTCCTTCCTTCTGATTCGCAGTATGGAAGTAGTCGCCAATGCCTTCGGAATCCCCTCTTCCTCGTAGGTCCTGCAACACAACGACGTAGCCACGTGGAACGAACGCTTTCGCCACCGCGTCGATCCAAATAACCGAGTTCGACTTGTCGTAGGAAGTTAGCCCAATAATGCACGGAAACTCTCCCTCGACAGCATTGCCGTCGGAATCGGCAGGACGATAGATGTCTGTCGCTAGTCGCACATCGTCCCGCATTGGGATCATGACGTTCTGAGAGGTGACAATGCCGTAGTTCGATAAATGTGAGGTGTCCATAGAACCTGTCGTCTGTTAATCGGGAGCCTGAATACGAACGAGAGAAATATATCGCACCAGCGATATGTGCAAAAAGCACCTCCTGAACCGCTTTAGGATCGCCACCGGTCCAATTCTCTTGAACGCCACAACCGAATCAAAAACCGAAACGTTTTTGAAACTTATTTCATCTGTACGAGTTTTGCCATTTGCCAGAAGATAACCGGAGAGATCAATGAGATCAGAACCACCCTCGTGAGAGTCCACTGTCCAGAATTACGAGGTACCCTGTCGCTAACCGGATTCCCGATTGATCCGAAACAAAAACGATTCATGGCAAGCACAGGTGGATACCAGATGGCGTTGGACAAACAGCAGCTCGAAGAAATGTACCGTCGAATGTGCCGTATTCGATACTTCGAAGAGGCCGTGATCAAAATCCACTCCTCCGGTGAGTTGATCGGCCCCGCCCATCCCTACATCGGTGAAGAAGCCGTAGCAGTCGGCGCATGTGCAGCACTCCGTGATACTGACCGAATCGCCGGAAACCACCGTTCTCACGGTCACCCAATCGCCAAAGGTGGCGATGTAAAACGCGCAATGGCAGAAATACTCGGAAAATCCGACGGATTCTGCAAAGGCAAAGGCGGCTCGATGCACCTCGCCGATTTTTCGATCGGCATCCTCGGCGAATCAGGCATCGTCGCGTCATCCGTCCCCATCGCAACTGGTGCTGCCCTCGCTGCGAAAATCGGCAAGCAGGATTTTGTCTCACTCGTTTTCTTCGGTGATGGAGCCTCCAATCAGGGTGCGTGCCACGAGTCGATGAATATGGCTGCTCTCTGGGATCTACCGGTTATTTTCCTGTGCGAAAACAACGGCTATGCAATCACTACCTCCTACAAAAACTCAGTCTCAGTCGACCACGTCAGCGACCGTGCCAGCGCCTACGGAATGCCGGGAGTTCTTGTCGATGGTCAGGACGCCATCGCCGTTCACGAAGCGACCAGCGAGGCGGTTCGGCGCGCACGACTTGGTGAAGGCCCGACACTGATCGAGGCAATGACCTACCGTTTCGAAGACCACTCTCTCGGGCTCGATCGCATTATCAAGTCGCATTATCGAGAACCCGAAGAAGTACAAGAAGCGATGAAACGCGATCCCCTGGATATCCATCGAGCAACGCTAATCACTCACGGCTTCTCAACCGAGGCGGCCTTCCCGAA